>PMAA01000185.1 GCA_003152355.1 Acidobacteriota bacterium
GCGAATTCTTTACCACAACAACGGCAACGGCACTTTCAGCGATATTTCGGAAACGGCGGGGCCGGCGATTACGACGGCCATGTCGTCGCGAGGATTGGCTATCGGCGATTTGTGGAATGACGGACATCAGTCTGCGGTGATCAGCAATATGAATGCGTCCCCGAGTTTGCTGGTGAATCAGGTGCACTCGGCGAATCATTGGGTGGCGTTTCGAACCGTGGGCACGAAATCGAATCGCGATGGAATTGGCGCGCGAATCACGATGAAGGCGGGTTCTCGGAATTTTGTGGATGAGGTTCGCAGCGGGTCGAGCTACATCTCGAATAATGATATGAGGGTGCATTTGGGGTTGGGGGCTGCGGCGAAGATTGATTGGGTGCAGATTCGTTGGCCCAGTGGGTTGATCGAGCGATTTGAGGGGCTTGGTGTTGACTCGGTCCACACTTTGAAAGAAGGATCAGGCAAAGAGATCCGCGCAATGCCGAAAAAGCCTTAACGCGCGCGACGATTCACTCATGGTGCAGCGCTCCTATTGGATCCACTCGCATGGCTCGCCGCGCCGGGAGCCAACACGCGACGAGCGCCGTGATACCGAGCACAATCAACACGCCGGCAAAGACCACCGGGTCGGTTGCGCTAACACCGTAAAGCATGCTTTCAAGAACTCGCGTCAATGCAAACGCCGCGATCAAACCTGTCCCAGCTCCGAGCAAAGCGAGACGCATTCCCTGGCCAATCACCAGCCGCAGCACGATGGCCGGCGTAGCTCCGAGCGCCATGCGGATGCCGAGTTCTTGCGTGCGCTGCGCGACGTTATAGCGCAATAGACCAAACAACCCGACACTTGATAAAAGCAGCGCAAGAGTGGCGAATACTTCCAGCAGCGCCACCGCCGAGCGTCGCGGACCCAACGAAATCGCGACGCGCTGATCCATTGTCTTTAGATCCGACATGGGCTGATTCGGATCCTCGGCGCGCACAACTTCGCGGAATATTCCTGCCAAGCTCGCCGCATCGCCATTCGTGCGGGCAATCAGAAATCCGAATTTCAGCCCAGCCTGATTGATGGGAAAATAGTAGACACCCTTTCCCGCGCCTTCGATGCCTTCGGCGGACGCCTCTTCGCCTACGACCTGCGTGTGCCGGGTGGGGGCAGCTACACCAACAATTCTCGCCCACGGGTCGGAGTCGTTGATGCGCATCCGCTTGCCGACAGGATCTTCATTCGGCCAATACTGGCGCGCCAGGTTTGCATCAACTACGGCAACAGCCTGCCCACCTTGTCGATCCTCGTCAGAGAATTCCCGGCCGTGCAGTATTGGAATTCCCATCGTCGAGAAGTATGCCGGCGAAATAATCTGTACATCTCCGTGCGGCCCAGGATCGCCTGGAGGTTTCGGACGGCCTTCGATCTCAAATGATGCCGAACCGCTGAATCCACTGAATGGCAAGGGATATGCGGCCGCCGCCGAAACTATCCCTGGTGAGTGTGAGAGCCTCTCGAGCACTTGGCGGCAGAACGCGGCCTGCTTGGCAGTTGTGTCGTATTGATGATCGGGCAGCGACCATATTGCGGTCATCACTCCGCGCGGCCGGAAGCCTAGATTCACGTCTTGCAATTTCGTAAGGCTCTCCAGAAACAGGCCGGTGCCCGCAAGCAGAACCAGCGCAAGCGCCAGTTGACCGACAACGAGGGCATCGCGGAAGTGATGGCGGAGCAGGGAACCTGTGTTCACGCCTCGGCCCTCGCCAAGGTTTGCGTGAGGATCCATCCTCGCGATTTGCCACGCCGGAGCGATGCTGAAAATTAGCGCGGACGTCACTGCAACGAACGAAGCGAAAAGAAGCACGTAGCCATCCATCCGGATCGTAAATCCCGCCGCTACGTTTTCACGCGCGAGCGCGAGGAGGGCACGTATCGAAGCTTCGCCGATGAAGAGGCCGAACGTCATTCCGCCAGCTGCGATGACCATGCTTTCAACGAGCATTTGGCGAACGAGCCGCCACGGCGACGCACCCAGCGCGGTACGAACAGCAAACTCTTTCGCGCGTCCTGATGCTCTCGCGAGCAGCAAGCCGGCTAGGTTTGCGCAGGCAATCAACAGCACGAAAGCCACTGCTCCCATGAGTATCAGCAGCGGCATCCGGACATCCCCGTACACAAATTCTGTGAAGGGCACGGCGAACATTCCCCAGCCTGATCTTTTCGGGTACGTCGAGCGCGGATCGTTCACCACATGTTGGGTAAGCACGTCCATGTACGCCGCGGCCTTCGAAAAGTTCACTCCTTGTTGCAGGCGCGCAACGGTGAAAAGTCCTTCGTTGAAACGATTGTCGTCGGATAAATCGCTCGAAGAAAGGCCAAGCGGCGCCCAAATGTCTACCTGGCTCGGCCACTGGAAGTCCGGTCCCATAACACCGATGACTTGGTATGGCTCTTGATTCAGTTGCACGGACCTACCGACTACGCCCGCATCCGCTCCGAACACGTTTTTCCACGTCGGGTAGGACAGGACAACCTCGTGGTTAGCGTTCGGTTGATCCTCTTCCGCGGTGAAGGTGCGTCCCAGGATGGGCTTCGCTTCAAAGACGGCAAACCAATCGCGCGAAACAGCGGCACCGCGAAGCCGCAACGGCCAGTCGCCGGATCGGTAGCTGAAATCGCGGTTGTCTTGCGCCGCAGCAGCGGCAAAAACTTCGCGACTGTCGCGCACATCGCGAAAATCCGTTGGCGAGGCAACGATGCTCTTCAAATTTAGCTTGTCGTAACGAACTCGAACGGCGACGACACGATCAGGGTGCGGAATGCCGGCAGGATGAAGAAGGAGGCCATTCACGACGCTGAAGATAGCCGCGTTTGCACCAATGCCCATGGCCAGCGTCAGAACAGCGACGATAGTAAACCCAGGATTCTTTCCGAGTACCCGGATCGCGTACCGGACGTCCTGAATCAGAGTATTCATGGCGAAATCCTCTCTGCGCTCACTTGGATTTGTGAGCCGGAGTTGGACGCTCGAATTTCATCGTTCGAATGATGCCTTCGCCTTCTTTTACGAAGATTAATTGGTTTGCGGCAACATCTTTGAGCGTGTCAACTGCGCCGCTTGGCCAGTGAATTTCTAGCAGCGTGACTTTATCGGCGTTGCCGAGTCCGAAATGGACGCGCAGATCGCTCTGCGACATGTAGCTGCCGCCGCTGCGGACCTCGTCGATTTGGCTGTGGTCTTTCGTTTCGCCCGGCAGGCGTGTGACGCAACGAAGGCGGGCGCCGATGCCACTGCGATTTGATTTTGTGCCGATGGTACGTACCTTGAGCCAATTGTTTTGCGCGCGTGAATCACAGCGAATAAGCTGCGGGAAATCGTTCACCGTGTTTACGACGACATCGATATCGCCGTCGTTGTCGAAATCGCCGAAGGCGCAGCCGCGTGACGCCGACGGCACGATGATGCCCGGGCCACCGCGCTGCGAGACATCTTCGAATCGCCCGTTGCGCAGATTGCGATAGAGCAATTTCTGTTGCGCGTAGCCTGCTTCCGTTTTCAGTTGCTCGACTTCGGGATAAACATGGCCGTTGCAAATCAAAATGTCGGGCCAGCCGTCGTTATCGAAATCGAAGAATCCGCAGCCCCAGCCTAGAAAGCGCGTATACAGGCCCAGCCCCGCACTGAATGTGGTGTCTTCGAAATTGCCTCCGCCGAAATTGTGGTAGAGCGAGGGCGTGTCGCCCGCGAAATTCGTTTTCACGATGTCGAGGTTTCCGTCGAGATCGTAATCCGCCGCCGAGACACCCATACCTGCTTGAGGCTTTCCGTCCGGGCTCAATGCGCATCCGGCGTCCACAGCTACGTCTACGAATTTGCCGTTCTTCTTGTTCCGATAAAGTGCGCTAGGCGTCGAGTCGTTCGCCACGTAGATGTCGGGCCATCCGTCATTGTCGAAATCTGCCGTGAGGACGCCGAGGCCATAGGTGCCATTGGCTTGCAGGACGCCTGACGCGTCGGATACGTCCGAAAATGTTCCGTCGCCATTGTTGTGGAATAGAATATTTTTTCCGCCGTTCAATCCCGGCGGGCCGCAGGCCACCATCACGCCTTTGTAGAGGCATGGACCGGATTCAGGCACGGGCGCGGTGGCAAGATCGAGATCAATGTAATTGGCGACGAAGAGATCCAGATGGCCGTCGCGATCGTAATCCACGAACGCGCAGCCGGTGTTCCATCGCTTGCCGCTGCCGCCGACGCCGGCCTTGTCCGTTACGTCCTTGAATGTGCCATCGCCGTTGTTGTGGTACAGAACATTTTTGCCAAAATAGGTGACGAAGAGATCTTCATCGCCGTCGTTATCGTAATCGCCGACGCAGCAGCCTTGGCCCCAGCCAGAATGGAGCAGCCCGGCCTTCGCGGTTACGTCTGTGAAGCTGCCGTCGCGATTGTTCTTGAAGAGATGAGAAGTGGGCTCCTGGCCGGCGGGAAATCCTTCGAGGCGCCAACCGTTGACCAGGAAAATGTCGAGCCATCCATCGTTGTCGTAATCGTAGAAGGCAACGCCGCAACCCGTGGTTTCGAGCAGGTATTTGTTTTTATGTTCGCCGCCGTACATTGTCTTCACATTCAGGCCCGATTCGCGCCCGACATTGACGAAACTCACGCCGAGATCGCTTCCGGGAGTTGGCGCGGCCTGCGCGTCTTCGCTGCCGTTGGCCGGACCAGCGCCGAATTCCCGCCAGCGTGGCGGATTGGCGAGGGCCAGAACATTTTCAAGGGACAATACGAGAGCAGAACGGCTGAGTGACTCGAGAAACTTGCGGCGTGAAGACGACAAAAGGGCGGTACCTTCCCGGGTTTGGCCCGTGCTAGAATCCGCGCCGTCATTCTACAGTAAGGTCAACGTGGCTTTGCAAGTTCATCGAGCCTTCGAAAGGCTTTCAGTGCGCGCGCCGCGCGGCACTTTTAACGCTCATCCGTCGAAATCTCACCATCGATTTTCGGTTTCGGTGATTTGCTTCGTTCTTTCGGCGATAGTTGTTGTCTTGTTTTCTCAGTTTTCTTTGGCCGCACAGAACCAGGCCGCGCCACTTGAACTCACTCGGCCCGCGCGGCCGTGGGAGTTCTTCTCCGCAGTCGGCACTCGCGCGGGACTATTCGGGAACGAGAGCGGGCGCCTTGAAGCGTGGGTTTATCCGCTCAAGATTTTGCGCGAATTTCGTTTGCGATTTCAGACGGACGGCGCTACCGTGCCGGCCGAAGCGCTCGTGCGGCGCGTCATCGTCAGGCCGGAATCGAGCACCATCGTCTATACCGGCGACACTTTTTCGGTGCGCGAGACGCTTTTCGTTCCCGTTCACGAGTCCGGCGCGATTATTTTTCTCGATGTCGAGACCGAGCAGCCGCTCAACATCGAAGCCAGCTTCGAGCGCGATTTTCAATTGGAGTGGCCCGCTGCCCTTGGCGGAACGTTTCTACGCTGGGATCCTACGCTTCACGCGTTTCATTTTGGGGAAGAAACGCATAAATTCACTGCGTTAGTGGGCTCTCCGACCGCGATTGATCCGCATCAAGAGTACGAAAACAACTATTCCGCGTCTTACGAAAATTCCTTCCGGCTCGGCGCGATTTCAAAAGGCAGAGAGACGCGAGTGATCGTCGTCGGAGCTTCTGTGCAAAGTACGGAAGACGCCGAGGACACGTACAAGCGCCTCGCGGCCGGTGGCAACAACTTGCTCGGCGAATCGACGGAGTATTACGAGAAGTATTTGGCGAATACGGTGAGCCTCGAATTGCCGGACGCTCAATTGCAGAGGGCTTACGATTGGGCGCGTGTGAGTGTGGCGCAAGGCATCGTGACGAGTCCATTCCTTGGCACGGGTTTGGTAGCGGGTTATCGAACGTCGGGCCGAAGTCAGCGGCCAGGATTCGCGTGGTATTTCGGTCGCGATTCACTTTGGACTTCGCTCGCACTCAATTCCGAGGGCGACTTTGCGACGACGCGCACGGCACTCGAATTTCTGAGCAAATATCAGCGCGACGACGGAAAAATTTCGCATGAAGTTGCGCAGGGCGCGACGTTTGTATCCTGGTTCAAGGACTATCCTTATCCGTGGGCCTCGGCTGACGCGACACCGCTCTACATCACCGCGATGAATGATTATGTGGTGCAGAGCGGCGATGTCGCATTTGCGAAGGAAAAATGGGACAGCATCTCGAGGGCATATCAATTTCTCCGGTCAACATATGACGCGCAGGGTTTTGCGCAGAATGTTGGCTTCGGACACGGCTGGGTGGAGGGCGGCCCGCTATTCGGTGTGAAAACGGAACTTTATCAGAGCGGACTTGGCCTCGAAGCGATTCACGCACTCGCGAATCTGGCGCAACTTGTTGGTAAGGCGGACGAAAGCAAGGAACTCGCTCAGGACTTTGAGCGGCAGAAGCCGTTGCTGAATGACGCGTTCTGGTCTGCTGATCAGAATACGTTTGCGTACGCGCTCGGGCTTGACGGGAAGCGCGTGGATTTGCCGAGCGTTCTGGCGACAGTGCCGATGTGGTTCGAGCTATTGGATGCGGACAAGACTGGAAAAATGTTGGAGACGCTCGCGGACGAAGATCAAGAATCGGACTGGGGCATGCGCATCGTTTCGTCGCGTTGGGAGAAATATAGTGGCGGCGGGTATCACTACGGATCGGTGTGGCCGCTTTTTACCGGATGGGCGTCTGTGGGCGAGTATCGTTATCATCGCGAGTTCCCTGCTTATAGCAATCTGCGCGCGAATGCTTTATTGGCTCTCGATGGGTCGCTCGGGCACGTGACGGAAGTTCTCTCCGGAGATTACTACCAGCCGCTTTCGACCAGTTCACCGCATCAGATTTGGTCGGCTGCTATGGTCATCAGCCCGATTCTCCGTGGCTTGTTTGGCTTGCAGGCCGACGCGATAAATCACCGGCTAGAATTTGCGCCGCATGTTCCCGCGGATTGGACTTCTTTTGCGATCCGGAATGTTCGCGTCGGCGCGGTGGCGCTTGATTTCAGCTATCACAAGACTGTTGACGAAATCACGCTCGAGACGAAGAAGACTGGAAATGGTGATTGCGCGGTAGATTTTAGCCCGGCGATCAGTTTGCGCGCAGAAGTTACCGCCGTGGAAATCAATGGCCGGCCGGTGGCTTATCACATTCGCGCGAGCGATGAGGATCAGCACGTCGATATTCGTTTTTCGGTTTACGGCGGACCGAATACGATGCGAATTCATCTTCGCAACGATTTCGGGATTAGCTACTCGGCGGAATTGCCACCTCTCGGTAGTACGAGCCGTGGATTGCGAATTCTATCCGAAACGTGGGCGGTCGGACGCGAGCGTCTCGATCTCGAAATTTCGGGCGCGGCGGGCTCGCAATATCATCTCGGAGTTTGGAATCCGAGCGAGGTCGCGTCGGTGGAAGGCGGCGAGCTTGAGAAAGCGGCTGACGGAAGCGCGTCGGTAAAAGTCGCGTTGCCGTCAACCGGCGATCAATCTTACGCGCATGCGAAGATTATTTTTCATTTCATCGAGNNAGCGCGACGGTGCCAAGCGCGAAAAGCACTAGAGATTAGAGGCGTGCGCGGGTTATCCTTCGCGTCGCCATGGAGGCATCGCTCATGCTCAAACTCATCACGTTGATCACCGGACTCTTTATCTGCCTGTCCATCATCGTTCCGGGAGCGTGGGCGCAGAAAGCCATAGATGACGAGGGCCATCAATGGTGGCAGNNGACAGCAATAATGACGGCATCGGCGATCTAAATGGCATCACCTCGAAATTGGACTATTTGAAAGCGCTTGGCGTCGACGCGATCTGGATTTCGCCGTGCTTTCCGTCGCCGCAGGTGGATTTCGGCTACGACGTCTCCGACTACGAGAACATTGATCTAACATACGGAACCCTGGCGGATTTTGACCGGCTCGTCGCGGAGGGGAAGAAACGCGGGATTCGGATCATTCTCGATTTCGTGGTGAATCACACGTCGGACAAGCATCCGTGGTTCATTGATTCGAGATCATCGCGCACGTCGGCGCATCGCGATTGGTATATCTGGCGCGACGGCAAAGCGCCCGGCGTGCCGCCGAATAATTGGCTGTCGACGTTCGGCGGATCGGCGTGGACGTTCGATTCCGCGACCGGGCAGTATTACTACCATTATTTTTACGCCGGGCAGCCGGATTTGAATTGGCGGAATCCGACGGTTAAGGACGCGATGTTTGACGTCACGCGCTGGTGGTACAAGCGCGGCGTGGCGGGCTTCCGGCTCGATGCCGTTGACACTCTATTTGAAGATCCGAATTTGAAAGACAACCCGATCTTGCCGGGTAAGAACAAATTCGGCGATCCGAATATGGAGGACACCTACAACCACAAGCTGCCTGAAGTTCACGACGCGCTTCGCGGCTTGCGAAAAGTGGCGGATGAATATGATTCCGTTTTGATCGGCGAAACCTGGACGAGCAATATTGACGAGCTCAAAGAATATTACGGCGAGCACAGCAACGAGCTGCAGATGCCGATGGATTTCATGTTCACACAGGTGAAGACGCTTTCACCGCCGCAATTTCGCAAGCAGATTGCCGCTGTGGATTCCGCGGGAGGCTGGCCGGTGTTCGTGATCAGCAATCACGACATCATTCGCTCATACGATCGCTGGGGCGACGGTGTTCACAACGATCAAATCGCCAAGGTGATGGCGGCGCTCTATCTTACTCTGCGCGGCACGCCGATCATGTACTACGGCGAAGAAATTGGGATGGAGAATAACGATCCAAAGCACCGCGAAGACGTCAAGGACCCCATCGGGAGGCTAGGCTGGCCTGTCGAGAAAGGGCGCGACGGCGAGCGGACGCCGATGCAGTGGAATCACGACGCGAACGCGGGATTCACGAAGGGCACGCCGTGGCTGCCGGTGCCGCCGAGCTACACGACGCATAACGTCGCCGACGAGCTGAAGGATCGAAATTCAATTTTGAATTTCTACAAGGCGCTGCTGGCGCTGCGGCACACCAATCCGGCGCTGCTCGAGGGAACCTACACGGCGCTCAACGTGGATGATCCGGACATTATTTCGTACTTGCGGCGGTATAAGGATCACGCGGTGCTGGTGGTCATCAATATGTCAATGAATGCGCGATCTGCGAATTTCGATTTGTCCCCTCTCGGCCTCGCTGCGCCGAATGCTAAGACGCTTGTCACGGATTTGAACTCGGCGCCGAAGGCGGGGAAGCTTGGAATCGTCAACATGGAACCGCTGTCGGTTTATATCGCAGAACTTTCGAAATAAGGCGCGAAGTGATGCGACGTCCGGATGCAGCTTAGATCGCGGCGGTATACGGATGGCGCTTGGGCAGAGCCATCGGCCAATGACCGTCGATTATTTAGGTGGATTGCAGCTCGGCGGGTTCGCGGCGAGACGTTGCTCTAACGTTTTTGCCGCGCCAAGATCGGGATTGAATTCCAGTACGCGCCGGACGTAGGTGCGGGCTTCATCGAGTTTGTCCGCCGCGCAATACGCGAATGCAATATTCATTCCGATTTGGCTGGTTCCGGGCGAATTTGCGAATGCGCGTTTCCAGAGCACGACCGCGGAAGTGAGATCGCCGGCCTTGGCCTCCATGACTCCGAGATTCGTTGCCGCATCGCGAGCGGAAGGATCGATCGCCAAAGCACGTTCGTAATTTTCGCGCGCGCGATCGAGCGCTCCGCTTTGCTGCTCGGCGTACCCGAGTGCCGCGAGTAGAACAGCGTCGTTCGGCGTCCGCACGACTGCCGCCTCCAGCATACTTCTTGCTTTCGATCGTTCCTCCTCAGTTCCGTTTGCAGCCACGGATTGCCAAGCAAGCGCAAGATCACGGGCATCGGCGGTACCCGGCGGAAACGGGACGAGGTCGCGCGCGCGTGACGCACCCAAATCTTCGAGCTGCATTTCTGGGACGCGCAAAATGCGGTGATCGGTCACCTGGGTGTGAGCGACGTCGGAGCTCGCCGCGCGCGCCATGTGGCACTGGGTGCAGTCTCGCTGATTTGCGTGGTGTTTTTCAGCGAAAGCATCGCCGTGGCAGGCGACACATTTCGCACGGTAATATTCGACCTTTTGCGCGGCCGCGGGCGTTGAATGCGGATCGTGGCAGGATATGCAGNNGCACCACATCGCGTTGCCGGTTTTTTTCTTGCACACGCTTTGCGCCAGCGCTTGCACCTGACTGAGCGCGCCCATCCCGCGGCGGTCGTCGCCTATGTAAACAAAATACCGGACGAAGTCGGAGAGATTCTCGCCTGCCTCGAATTCATAGAGATGGCGTCCCGGCTGCTCAATCGCGACATTTCCTTCCAGGTGGCACTGCATGCAGATTTGGTCGCGGCGCTCAGGCGCGAGCTTCGCGGGATTGATGATCGGGCCGGAATTCGCGGCGTGAAGATTTCCGGCCCCGTGGCAACGCTCGCACGTGATTCCGCTGTGCGCGTAGACGGGCGACGGATATTTATTCTGCGTGCCGGGAAGCGGCGGTTGCAATCCGCTGGTGTGACAGGAGAGGCAGCCGGGCAGCGCCGGCAAGTTCATCGGCATCTCGCGCGCGTGCTGGTATGCGGGCGCCATATCCCAAACTCGCCGCTGGCCATACCAATTGATGGGCGACTCGAAGAGAAATCCGTCCACGGAGAATAGATAACTTCTACCCCGTCCACCCGAACCGATGAAATAGAGAAGCTCTCGTCTTCCTTGAAGCATCGGATCGCCGGGACGCTCGAAGTTGAGCCAGACTTGGCCGTCGGCGGCGGAAACGCGGTAATGAACTCCGGATGCTTTGTGCTCGAAATCGCCCGCGATGACGCCCTGCGAAGCGGGGCCACTCGCGTTCGCCATCGCCGTGCGGCTGTAGGTTTCGTAAATGGATGCGTGGCATTTCGCGCAGGGCTCGCTGCCGATATACGTATCGGAGCCGGAATGGGGGGCGACACTTGAACTGTCAGGAACGCGGCCTGCGTCCGATCCTGGCTGAGCAGAAGATTGGGATTGCAACTTCCGAGGTGCAATGTAAATAACGAAGATCAATATCGCAAGGCCGCAAATGAGACTCTCGGAGCGCGCGGCGCATGAGCGAATCGCGGGAAAAGAAGTTTGCATCATTTGTCGACTTGCGCGCGTTTGAATCTGGAGAGTGCGTCTTCGGTGCACGCCGTCCACCGTTGTGGTGCTATCTTTACGAGAACCTCTGCCGATGAAACCCGGCTGAGGTGAAATACGTTTCAAGCATATCAGCAAATCGGAAACATCGATTCTCGCGGACAATTTGAGCAATGCGTTGCGAGCGGGGGGCCGAGCGACCTCAACTGGCTGACCTGGGCGAAGAGTCGCGTCGCCTTGCGCCATACGTCTAGTTGCGGTTGCTTGCTTTGGAAGGAAAATTAGGTGCAACTGATCTTTCGCGCGGCAATTCTTGGATGGGCTATCGCTCTAGTAATCGAGATGGTTTGCTCGATGCTGTATTCCTACCGGCCTTTAACAGAGCAGCCGAAATATTTCAAGCTGGCTATCTGGACCATTCGCATCGTTGTTCTCGGGCTGCTGGCCGCGATCGTGTATTTATTGTTTGCAGACGATCAGGCTCTAATCGGCACCATATTCATAATCCTCACGTTTGGCGGCGGTTTCTCCGTGTTGTACTTCGCTTACCGGCGAGCGATTCGCGTGAAAGCTGCACTCATGACTGATTCGGACGACCCTTTCGAAGTCGAACGTTTTCGGCGAACCGCCGCATGGATGATTGACCTCGAAATCAAGGACGGCAACAGGCCACGCTAGGCAGCGCTATCTGCGTTGAGGCGATCATCGCGGGATTTGGAGGAGAATGCGGTTACGTAAGTGCCTCATGTCTCGTCGCCACTGCGCCGCGCCGGGGACGTGAGCTACAAACTCACGAGATTGGAATTTGACGCGCCCGCGTTATATTCTCGGACGGTGCAACGCTCGCCTGGTCCTTCTCCAACGCCAGTTCTCTTCCTCGGCCTGATCATCACGCTCGTCGTGGTAGTGACGTATTCGATCTACATTGAGCGCCAAATCGCGGGCCTGCGAGAATTACAGCATGACATCGCCGACCGCAACCGCAAAGATTCGCTCCAATTGCTTCGCATCCAGAACGATTTGAATTCGCTAGCGCTCGCCATGCGCGACATGCTCGATAACGATGAACCGTATCCATTAACGGCGTGGTCGGCACAATTCGATCGCATCCACACCGATCTCGACGACGCGTTAAGCCTCGAAGAAAAAGCGGCTGTCGCGCCGCGCTCGTCGGACCAGCGGCAATACCTCGGGAGTTCCGTTCAGCAATTCTGGGACGCAGTGAATAGAACTTTTGCTCTCGCCAAAGATGGCAAGGCGGACCAAGCGCGCGCGCAGATTCGACTGTCGCTTCAGGCGCGGCAGGAAGCGTTGAGCACGGCGGTGGCGCGTCTGCTCGTTGCAAACAACGAAAGCGAAGAACAAGCCGCCGAGCGCGTCGCGGAAATTTACAATCACGTCCAGCGGCAGGTGTATCTTTTTCTGACTGCCACGCTCATCGCGATTTCGCTGACGGGTCTTTACATGATCCGCTCGAACCGGCGCTTGTTTGCCGAACTCGCATCGCTTTCCGAACAGCGCAGCGATCTGGCGCAGAAACTGATCGCGACGCAGGAATCGACTTTGCGCCACATATCGCGCGAACTGCATGACGAATTCGGCCAGATTCTTACGGCAGTTGGCGCCATGCTCTCACGCGCCGAGCGGCATTCGCCGCCCGATTCGCCCCTGCGGACCGAACTGCGTGAAGTCTCGGAAATCGCGCAATCCACGCTAGAAAACGTCCGCATGCTTTCTCAGGCACTTCATCCGGTGATGCTCGAAGAATCGGGCCTCGAGAGCACAGTAAGCTGGTACATTCCGACTGTAGAAAAGCAGACCGGTCTAGTCATAAGCTACGAAAAATCGGGGCAGCCATTCGCGGTGGATGGGAGCGCGGGAATTCACATTTACCGAATTCTGCAAGAGGCGCTGAACAACGTCGCGCGGCATTCTGAAGCGCGCGAGGCCTGGGTGCGGCTGAAGTTCCAGCCCGATTCGCTCACGCTCGAGGTGGAAGATCACGGCAAAGGCTTCGCCCCGCAGGCGGCGCATCAGGGTATTGGATTGGTGGGCATGCGCGAGCGCGCCGA
>PMAA01000095.1 GCA_003152355.1 Acidobacteriota bacterium
GGAAGGCCGTGAAAATCGGCCACGGTCCCGCCACTGTGATCGGCCGGCGCTGTGAAGTGCGATCGCCCACTGGCTTCGCGAATGTTTTGCGAGCGAACCGGGAAGGGCCGTTCCGTTAGCGATTTGACGGACCGCACAGCGTCCTTGCTTCCGTAAATGAAAGTGCCGCGCAGGATTTCCGGCGCGGCAGCGGAAGGACCGAAAGTCAGGACACCTGCCCCTGCCTGTATTTGCCCGAGCCCTTCGCGAGAAAGGGCGCGGAACGGAGCCCCATTTTCTCGTGGGGCTTTTTTTATTGGAGCGGATGTTTTGAGCCGAAGATTTCACGCGCGGCAAATCAGTTTCGGCACTTTGATGCTGGCGGCGATTTTGTTTGCGCCGCCCGCACTTCTGGGGCGCGCCGCGACAGCAGAATCAGTACGCATGACGCAAGTCTCGGCAGCAGCGCCCGCGCATTCGTCACGTGATTCGCGAATCGTCGTAGACGAAACGGGCCGCCGTGTCGCCGTGCCCGCCGATGTACGCCGAATTGTTTCGCTCGCGCCGAATCTCACGGAAACGATTTACGCGCTCGGTGCGGAATCGCGGCTTGCCGGCGACACGGATTATTGCGACGTTCCACCTGACGCGCGCGCCAAGCCGCACGTTGGCTCGCCGACCAGCCCAAGCCTCGAAGCGATTGTCGGACTCAAGCCCGATCTCGTTCTCGCATCGACCTCGATCAATCGCCGCGAGACGGTTGACGCTCTCGAGCACCTCGGCGTGGCTGTCTATTCTACCGATCCGCACACCATCGATGGTTTGCTCGCTGGCATCGAGCATCTCGCCGGAATTCTCGGCATCGCGCAGCAAGGCAACGAACTCGTCACAAGCTTGCAAGCGCGATTGGCGACGATACAAACGGCGCTCGCGGGACAGCCACATTGCCGCGTTCTTTTTGTGGTGTGGGATGATCCCTTGATCTCGATCGGGCCACACACGTTTATCGCCGATGCGCTTCGGCGCGCCGGCGCGGAATCCGTTGTGGAAACGACGCAGGACTGGCCGCACGTCAGTCTCGAATCCATCGTTCACTTTCAGCCAGATTATTTGATTTTCGCGGGCGACCACGGCGACGAGATTCCACAACTTTCCGATTTGCGCGCGCGCCCAGTCTGGCGCGATCTCAATGCCGTAAAGCAGGGCAACGTCGCGCTCATGAGCGGCGAAGTGGATCGGCCGTCGCCTGGACTGATTGACGCCATCGAGAATCTCGCCAAACAGTTGCACCCGTCGGCATTCGCGCATTCAGCAGGGAGCGCGCGGTGATGCAGCCGATGACGCCGCGAAGAATCGCGGGAGTGTGCGCCATTCTGGGCGGCGCGTTGTTCGTCGCGATGGTGGTTTCGCTGCGGCTCGGCGCGTATCCGATGTCGGTGACATCGGTCGTCACCACGCTTTACCACGGAGCGATCGGCCAGATGGACCGGATTCCGTCGGATTTTCGGCTCGTGATTTTTGGCATACGGCTGCCGCGGATCGCGATGGGAATCGTCGTTGGCGCGTCGCTCGCAGTGGCAGGCGCGGGATTCCAATCGCTGCTGCGGAATCCGCTGGCCGATCCGTACGTTCTCGGCGTCTCGACGGGCGCGGCGCTCGGCGCAATCATCAGCTTGATCGTCGCGCCGCACGTGCCGCTGGCGATGCAAATCGCGGCTTTTGCAGGCGCCGCCGCGACGATTGCTGCCGTGTATTTT
This sequence comes from Acidobacteriota bacterium, assembly GCA_003152355.1. Taxonomy (GTDB): domain Bacteria; phylum Acidobacteriota; class Terriglobia; order Acidiferrales; family UBA7541; genus Palsa-147. The sequence goes on from PMAA01000095.1 coordinate 1,737, forward strand.
CTCGGGCGCCGCGGCGGACAACTTGACAGCGCCACGCTGCTGCTCGCGGGAATTATATCGGCGTCGTTTCTTTCGGCCGTGATCATGTTCCTGATGACCACGCTCAGCGGGCGCGATCTACGCGGCATGGCGTTCTGGCTGATGGGTGATCTCGCGACGCCGCCGCAAATTTCAATCAGCTTTCTGTTTGTTGTGATGATTGCGGCGGTTGGCGCGATTTACACGACGGCGTCGGATCTGAATTTGATTTTGACAGGCGAGCAGGAGGCCCGGCATCTTGGCGTAAACGTGGCGCGCGTGAAAATCGTCGTCTACCTTTCGGCGTCGTTGCTCACGGGCCTTGCGGTTTCGGTGAGCGGCGCGATCGGCTATGTGGGCTTGCTCGTGCCGCACGTGATGCGAATGATGTTCGGTTCGGACTATCGCGTGCTGATTCCGGCGTCGGCGTTTGGCGGCGCGATTGCGATCGTGCTCGCGGACACGCTTGCGCGCACGGTGGTTGCGCCAACGGAGTTGCCGGTCGGCGCGATGACGGCGATCGTCGGCGCGCCCGTGTTCATTTATCTGCTACGGCGGAGAGTGCGATGAATGCGCACAGCACACCCGTCGAGAATGCACCGCGCGGCGGAAATCCAGCGGCGCCGGCGAGTGATGTTCGTTTGACCGTCGAACAAGCGAGCTACGCATACTCGGTAACAGATCGCGGCGCGCCAAAGTTTGCGCTTGGGCCGGTGACGTTTGAAGCGCGGCGGCGCGAGATCGTCGCGATTCTTGGCCCCAACGCCAGCGGAAAATCCACGCTGCT
>PMAA01000157.1 GCA_003152355.1 Acidobacteriota bacterium
CAGGATTTGGCATGATCAGCAAAACGGCGGGAACTTCGCGGCAAGTTCAGTTTTCGCTAAAGCTCATCTACTGAGGCGCGTCAAGCAGTGACTCAGGCTTGCGGGACGACATGTTACTCGAAAGTGACGCCTGGCCGCTCGCTAAGCCGGATAGATCGTGAGGAACGGGCTACGCGAAAATCATTCCGGGACAGAAGTCGGCTTGTAGGAAGTTTCACCACATAGGTAACGATAAACGCGCTTGTGTCCATCGGAAACTGACTCGCCATAATCCCGACCGGAAATTGCTCTCGCTCGCTGCCAATAAACACATGACTCTGAGCCGTACAGGCATCTCTCCCGGTTAAACTTCAAGCCTTACGATCGGTGACTCTACCTGTCAGCGAAGCAGATTTTTGGGCCGGTTTCGACATTCTGGCGGTCCGGTGATCCCGCGCGGTTCGGTTTACCACATCGTCGCCATGCCAGCCGTCGACGTTGACTTTGTTCCTCGTTCAGTCAGTATAGAACTCCCTTCAGGTAATGCCCTTTTTGGATTTTTGTACGCTTTCCTTGCCGATTTTGGCTGCGGCGCTTGTGGCAGAAGAGGCCCTCTCCCCCTTCGCATCGAAGTGCATTGCGTACAATCGTGCAGGCATCGTGCATGCCCGCGCCGGGGGAGCTATGGATTTTTCACACGATTGTCCATGTCCGGGGACGTTCCGACTCATCCGGCCGGTTTTCGTTCCAATCAGCAATCCCTAGATACGCGAATGGCTCTCACTCTAAAAGCGAGAATGAACCTCGGAAATGTGTTAGTCCTGTCGCTGCTCGCGATTATGGGCGGGTTCTCGTACAAGGAGACCCGTGTTCAGGCCGACAAGGACCGCTGGGTTGCTCATTCACGGGCAGTCCTTGATCTCTGCGAGGCCATGCGCATTCACTTCACCGAATCCGGCAACGCCCGCCGCACCTACGTAGCGGATGAGGACGCCACGCAAATTCCCGCGTTCGAAGCATCGAGCAAGGGCACGCTCACCGTAATTCCCCTGTTGCGGCAGGAGGTCGTGGACAATCCTGGCCAAGAGGTGCGGCTTAACGAATTGGAGATCGCCGTGCGGGCGCGCCTCCAGCTCTTCGAAAGGTCCGTCCAGTCGCATCAACGAAATGCGCACGACGATAAAGAACAGAAAGCGATAAGTGAAGAGGGTGTGAATCTCACCTTTCATGCCGTGGACGAGATTCGCATGTTCGAAGATGTTGAAAGAGGTCTGCTGCAGCAGCGCGTGGCAGAAGCGGAAGCAGCCGACGGGCGAGCCAGCAGAATTAATGAGTTCCTGGGCGCGTCGGTTTTTCTGCTGCTGATTATCGCGGCCTGGATTGTAAACCGGGAACTCGCCAGACGGAATGCGGCGGAGGAGGCGGTCGGTAAGGAGAGAGAATTCCTCGAATCGATCCTCAATAGCTGCAGGGACGTGGTGGAAGTTGCTGACGAGACGGGCAGGATCATCTTGCGTAACCCCGCCGCTAAGCGGCTATGCCACGACGGCGAGAGTGACGTGACCGCTGAGAACTTCCCGAAGCACTTGGGATTTCATCGGGAGGATGGAATCACGCCGTTTGGCGCGCACGATTTGCCGCTGACGCGAGCAGTCCGTGGGGAATCTATTGATGAGCTGGAAGTGTATATGCAATGCCCGGACCTGTCGGACGGCCGCTATTTTCTCGCTGCCGGCGGGCCCTTGATGGACAACCAGGGCAATCGCCGCGGAGGAGTGATCTTCCTGCGCGATATCACGCAACGCAAACACGATAACGAACGTCTCTCGGCGGCCCTGCTTGAATCAGAACGCATCACGCGGGAGCGCAGCGAACTGACCAAGCTGACGGATCTGTTTCAATCCTGCCACGATGTTGGCGAAGCGTGTGAAGTCGTCAAAGCGCTCTCCGGTGCAATCTTCGCGTCGCGGCCCGGGATGCTTTGCCTCACGAATTCTTCGCGCAACCTGGTGGAATGCTGCGCGAATTGGGGCGATTGCTCGAGCACCAAGGACACCTTCGAGCCCAGCGACTGCTGGGGATTGCGGCAAGGGAAACCTTACATGGGCGCAGCCGGCGCTACGTTGCTGCGCTGTCCGCACATCGTCGAGATTCGCGCTGGATATTTGTGCATGCCTTTGGTAGCTCAGGGCGAAACCTACGGAGTGCTTTACATCGAGGACAAACCCAGCCAACCTGAATCTTCCACGAATACATTCCCGAACCAGAGCCAGCAGTTCCTCAGCCTGGCTACTGCCGTGGCCGAACGTATCTCACTGGCGGTAGCCAACCTCAAGCTGCGCGAGGTCCTCCGTGACCAATCCATCCAAGATCCGCTGACCGGACTGTTCAATCGCCGCTATTTGGAACAATCGCTCGACAGAGAAGTGCACCGCGCCACCCGGGCCAAACGCAGTATTTCCCTGGCGATGTTGGACATCGATCATTTCAAGCATTTCAACGACACCTTCGGACATCAGGCGGGAGATCTCCTCCTCCGGGAAGTTGCCGCGGTGTTTAAGGCCCGCGTGCGCGCCGGAGACCTCGCCTGCCGTTTTGGCGGTGAAGAATTCGCGCTGGTGCTTGCGGAAACCAACACGGATGGCGCCCGCGCGTGCATCGAAAAAATCCGCGAGGCGGTCAAGCATCTCGCATTGCAATTTCGAGGACAAAGTCTGGGCTCGGTGACTATATCGGCAGGAATCGCAGCTTTTCCGGAACAAAGTGAAAACGCCGAGGGCTTGATCCACATGGCGGATGACGCTCTGTACCGCGCCAAAAAAGAGGGCCGCGATCGAGTTGTGGTGTGCCACGATCACGAAGCTGCTCCAACGTTGGAGAAATCCCTGTAACAGTCGAACAGCACCGACCGCACGGCGGCGAATCCTCATATCCCCCTTCCATTTCCGCGCCAGTCTGGCGCGCGGTGCGGAGCCAGCAGTGCACCTGGCCCGTGGGAGAAACCAAGAATGCGCGCATTCAAGAAACTCAGTCTGGCGTTTCCCAGCCTATTGTTGGTGAGTTTGATTTTTTTTCTGGGCAGCACACCGCTACGCGCGCAGGTCACCGCCTCCCTCACCGGAACGATTCACGATGCCTCCGGCGCGGGTGTGCCTCAGGCAACGGTGACAGTTACCAGCATGGAGACAGGCGCGGAGCGCACCGTCATCAGCGACAGCGAAGGCTACTACCGGGTTCTTTCGTTGCCGGTAGGACGCTACGAAATGAAGGCCGAAAAAGCCGGTTTCAAGACCGCAGTCCAGGCGGGTTTCGATTTTGTGGTAGGCCAGCAGGGGGTGGTGAATTTGAGCCTGGTGGTGGGCCAGTTGCAGCAAGTGGTCACCGTCACGGCGGAAACTCCACTCGTGAATATTACGACGGCATCAGTCTCCGGTCTTGTCGGCGAACGGGAAGTAAAAGACTTACCGCTCAACGGCCGGAGTTTCGACAATCTGATCGCGCTGACCACCGGCGCGTTCGCCGTCACCTCGCTGAAAAACGGCGGCGCGAGCGGCCAACTCGGTAATTTATTCAGTATTTCGGGCCGGCGTTTCAGCGAAAACCTGTTTTTGTTCGACGGAGTTGAGTACATGGGGCCCAGCCAGGGCCATTCTGTTCCGGGCGGAGTCAGCGGCGAACTGCTGGGCGTTGACGCGGTGCGCGAATTCAACGTGGTGACCGATACCTACGGAGCGGAATACGGCAAACGCGCCGGAGGGCAAATCAGCATTGTGAGCATGTCTGGAACGAACCAAATGCACGGCGCGCTGTACGAGTTTGTGCGCAACAGCGCTCTCGACGCCAAAAACTTTTTCGATCATCCGCAGGGCGAGCGCATCCCTCCCTTCCAGAGAAATCAATTCGGCGCCGCGCTGGGTGGGCCGATTCGGCGGGACCGCACCTTTGTGTTCGGGAACTACGAAGGCTTCCGCCAGCGCTTGGGAGTCAGCTCTGTCTCGATTGTTCCGGACGCCAATGCACGCATGGGAATCCTCCCCTGCGGCGCGATCAGTCCGCTTCCCAGCGGCTGCAATGGGACGACCGACACCACGCCGGTAACGGTTCCAAATCTGAATAGCGGCATGCTGCCGTACGCGAATTTATGGTGGCCCGTGCCCAATGGACCGAACCTGGGCGGAGGCGCGGCCGAAGCGTTCTACAACCCGCTACAAAGTATTCGCGAGGACTTCGGACTTCTGCGCGTGGACCACATTTTTTCGCAAAAGGATTTCGTAGGAGTAAGTTACCTGGTGGACGACGGCTACAATCAATCGCCCCAAGCCAATCCGAATTGGGGACAGAACACCGACATTCGCAGCCAGGTGTTGAGCCTGCAGGAAACGCATATTTTCTCGCCCAACGTCGCGAACGTTTTCACGGCAGGATTTTCGCGCGCCACATTTTTCTTTGTCACGCCGGCGTTGGTTCCCATTCCACCCGATCTGGTTTTCATTACAGGGCAGCTCAACGGTCGCCTCAGCATCGGTGGCAGCACCCTGCAAAGTGGCGGCGGTTTCACCACAGGCGGCAGTACGGTCGCTTCCGACCAAACCACCTTCCGCAACGCGTTCTCCTACGGAGACACGCTGCAGTTGATCAGAGGCCGCCATCAGATCAGCGCCGGCGTGTGGTTCCAGCAGTTGCAAAGCAACGAACACGCGCCCAAAGAACAAGCGGGCGTGGCGGTTTTTTCAACGCTCACAACTTTCCTGCAAGGCATCACCTCAAATTTTCAAGCGGCACCCGTTTCCACCACGCTGCGATGGAGGCAGCTCGAAGGAGCCTGGTATGTGCAAGACACCATCCAATTGCGTCGAAAGCTTTCAATGCGTTTGGGACTGCGGCATGAATTTGACAACGGGTGGAACGAGGCCGGCGGCAAAGCTTCCAACTATTACTTTACAAATGGCACGTTCCAAACAAATCCAGCCGTGGGCAGCTCCGTCTTCGCAAAGTTTCTGGCTGAACAATCAGACGACTCTCGGCGTTTCCGGCATCAATCAGAAAAACCAGTTTGTTTTCAGCGGCGGATATGAATTGCCATTCGGAAAAAATAAGCCCTTGTTGCATGGTGTCACCGGCGTCTGGGACAAAATCGTGACCGGCTGGCAGGTCAATTCGATCGTGACGATATTGAGCGGTTTTCCGTTTGGTCCGCTAACCGGCAGCAATCGCTCTGGCGACGGAAATACGACAAATCCAGACCGGCCGGACTGGAATCCCGCTTTCACCGGCTCCGTAATCGAGGGCACTCCGAATCAATGGTTTAATCCTAACGCCTTTAACCTGGAGGCTGCCGGCACATTTGGAAACGTGGGAAAGAACGTGCTGGTTGGACCGAACTTCCGCGATGTGGATGTGTCGGCGTTCAAGACCACGTCCGTCGGCGAGCGGGTCCGACTGGAATTTCGCGCAGAAGCGTTCAATGTGTTGAATCGCGCAAACTTCAATTTGCCCGGCAGCTTTAATGTTTTTTCTGCCACCACGATCAGCCCTGCCGCGGGGGTCATACTTGCGACGGCCAATTCGTCCCGCCAGTTGCAGCTCGGCTTAAAGGCCATCTTTTAGGATGATCGGACAAATGCCTGCGCGGGTCCGCATTCAGCTGTCCGAGCTTCTGCTTGTCACGCCAGAGCGAGAGCATCGCCACAGATCCTGAATGCAAGTCAGCCTCGAGCTGCCAAGTTCGGCCGCACGACTGGCACGTCGACACTTCTTTGCGGCGAATCATTCAATAGAAGCCTCTTACAATGGACTATCGCTACGCGCAGGATTCGTGATATGTCCCCAGAGCGCTTGTGACGATTCTTTCTTTCAAAGGAACCGAGAGATTGAACACAACAAAGATAGTCGCATTCGTGTGGTGTGTCGTTGCCATCATGTTGGGTATCTTTCCAGCATCAGTTTGTGCCCACGATGTGCCGCGAAGTGAATCGCGCATAGAAGTTCACGGCCACGAAGTGCGCGTCGAGTTCAGGCTAGACCTTCTCGAGTTGGGTTACGTTGACACAAAGGGAACTGGATTCATATCCACGGATGAACTGGATAATTCGATCGGCCGAATCTACGCGGACTTCAAACAGCATTTTGCCGTTGGCGCTCCCGACCCTCCCATCCAGATAACTCTCGAACGGTACAGAGTGGTTGAGGATCACGTAGTTGACATGGAGTTGGTGTACGAATTCTCGCATGACGTCACGGAGCTAACGCTGACTTCCACGCTCTCTCAGATTACGCGGCCCGTCCACCAACATCTCGCTAATGTGAATATGAACGGAACGCTCGAGGAAGCGGTGCTGAATATCTCGAATCCGACTGCGACGTTTACCTCGGGTGAACCGAACGCGCTTCGAACATTCGGGAGCTTTCTGCGGTTGGGAATCATGCACATCTTCACCGGATACGACCATCTGGCATTTCTGGTCGGTCTGCTGATTGTCACAACGAACCTTAAGTCGCTCATCAAGATCATCACTGCGTTTACAGTGGCGCATAGCATAACTCTGGCTCTCGCCACCCTCGACATCGTCGAGCTTCCGACCCGGCTCACCGAGAGCGTGATTGCCCTAAGTATTGCCTACGTAGCGGTCGAGAACTTGCTGGGAATGCGCGTTATCGCGCGCTACCGTATTGCCTTTCTTTTCGGTCTCGTCCACGGGTTTGGGTTCTCGAGCGTTCTGCGGGAGATGGGACTCTCTCGGGGGCATCTGGCTCTGTCGTTGTTTTCCTTTAATCTCGGAGTAGAAATCGGACAGGTCGCTTTTGTCCTCGTGCTGTTTCCGTTGATCATTTACATGACGGCTTCCAGCTCGCAGCGGCGGTTTCAAGTGAGCGTTTCTCTGATTGTGTTGTGCCTCGCAACATACTGGTTCGTTCAACGCGCGTTTCTCGCCTAGAAAGGAGAAGGTCATCCGCAAAAGGATTGCTCTGCTGGCTGCTTGCCTTCTTTTGATTGCAGTGCTCGTCTGGCGAATCGTTGGATCTGATCGGAGGAAATCTCCGGTGCAGCTTCGAGGATCCGGAGAAACTTTAGTAATCGCGGCTACAGGCGACTGGTTCACGCAGGCGCCGGCTCCGTCCGGCGCGACAGACGCGGGATTTGCGGGTGTCGTTGATGCGATAAAAAGCGCCAGTATTGGGCTGACAACCCTCGACGAGAATCTTCTCGACGAGAAGAATATTCCGCAGGCGGAAACGCTGGGGACCATCCGCTGGCCGTACGGAACCAGGGTTCAGGCGAAAGACCTGAGACGCGTTGGCATAACCGTGGTTTCCCTCGCGAACAATCATGCTACCGATTACGGCATTGAAGGCATGAAACAGACGCGGGAGATTCTCGATAACCAAGGCCTGCGTTACGCCGGATCCGGCGCTGACCTCGCCGTGGCTCAAGCGCCGGTCGGTCTGGGCGCGTCGCCTCGCCGCGTCGCCGTGTTTGCCATCACAACATCCGCTTCCCCTGAATCGCGCGCGACACGATCGCGCGGCGAGATTCTAGGCCGGCCCGGCGCGAACTCTCTCAGATACTCCCCGGACGTGACCGTCGATCCAGAAACGTTCGCAACTCTGCAACACTCTCCGATTGCCACAAAATCGGCCGAACGCGGCCAGTTGATACTCTCTGGAACGATAATCAAGAAAGGGCTAAAAACATCCGTCGAGTTGGTGCCGAACGAGCAAGACATGCACGACATTCTCGATCAAATCAAACTTGCGCGTTCCCAATCCGACGTCGTAATCGTCATGCTTCACAGCCACGAGCCGCGAAACCAAAGCGACGCACCAGCTGAGTTCGTCCAATCTTTCGCTCACGGATTAATTGACGCCGGAGCGAGCCTCGTAGTGGGAAGCGGTCCACACCAACTCCGCGGGATCGAGGTATACAAATCGGGCGCGATCTTATATAGCCTGGGCAATTTCGCGTTCGATTACGCCGCAGTCGATCCGCGCGCCGCTGATGTGTACGAGGCGGGGATGGATTTATATCAGTTCGCGATAGGCGCTCTAGAAAGCATGGGCAGTTTCCGAGTCCCGCAAACTGACGAGCCGATCTGGTGGCAGAGTGTGATAGCGGTCACAACTATCGAGCGAGGCGCCCTCAAGTCAATTCGCCTTCAGCCGATTGATTTGGGAGTCGATCTGCCGGCGGCCCAGCGCGGAATTCCCCGAATCGCCTCGCCTGAACACGCCGGCGAAATCCTGCGGACGCTGGCGAGACTATCGCAGAATTTTGGCACGGAAATTTCAGTACAAGACGGATCGGGTGATGTCCGGTTGAATAAACAAAGTCCCTGACCCGCACTCGAGCCTTCGCATCAGGGCGTCTGTGCATGTCACGTACACAAGAAGGCCGCCAAGAACGCCGTTTTTGGAAGCGTCGCAGCTTTCCCGCGTTCTCATTCCGGCTGATCTTCAGGCCGTCATCGGGTGCCATCGCGCGTTCGTCTCTTTCTTATTACAACGAATTATGTTGACACGCAATTTATGCAATGCTAGGCTGCGCCCCCGGAATTCGGAAGGCTGGAGTTCCGGGCCCTGTCGCACCAGTTCACTCCTGAAAGTCATTGACAACGCAGCGGGTCGAGGCTCCGAGTTCCGATTGTGAATCATTACTGGGAAAGAGTCAGTGCGGTGGAGAGTTACGGCCGAGCTGCGGCTTGGAGCCTGAGAGAGCTTATAGAGGGCGGAAGATGAACATGAATAGTACTCGAACCTTGTTCCGGTTTTTCGTGGCGGCTGGTCTGGTTGGGGTCTGCGTAAGCCTTGCTTTTTTCCTGCAGCGCGGGGCTGTGGTTTCCGCGCAGGATCAAGGCCGGGATCCTTCCCAAGTATTGGCCACGAATGTCCCGGATGGATTTACGGTCGCCGCGGTCGGCGACATTATCGAGGCCCACCCTGCGACGCCAAATCCGGAAAATAAGCCTATCGCCGCGATATTTCATTCTGCAGACGTCACCGTAGGCAATTACGAGGGCGCGATTGTGGATTACCGGCTATACAAGATTCCGCAAAATATTATCAGCCACTATTGGGCGCTCAATGGAGAGCCAGGAGTAGCAAAAGATCTGAAGACAATGGGATTTGACATGGTGGGACGGGCTAACAACCACCAAAGCGATTGGGGTATCGATGGTGCGCGCGAGACTGACCGCTGGCTGGACGACGCGGGCATTGTGCACGCCGGCGACGGAGAGACGCGGGATCTAGCTCGCGAGGCGCAATACTATGATACGCCAAAAGGCCGCGTCGGATTGATTTCGATCAATTCGTCGACTTCCGATCCGCAGCAAATCCCAATTAATGCAAATGGGAAGATGCCCCCCCGGCCAGGAGCCAATCCTCTCCGTTTGATTCGCTACACCCTCGTTACTGCGGACCAAATGGAAGCGCTGCGTAAGATCCGCGATGCTTATCCGAGGAGCAGCCAATCTGGTAATAATCGAAACGTTGCGGCGGACAGCCTTTCAGCGCCGGTCTACGAATTCATGAATACATTGGGGCCCGACGAACTTTATCTCTTCGGGACGTGGTACAGAATCGGGGACAAGCCCGGATTCAGCTACAAGATGAATCCGCTCGATGAGCGCGAGATTTTGCAGAGCATTCGAGGTGCAAAACAGAATTGCGATTTCTTGATTGTGATGATCCACGCTCACCAGGAGCCCGGAGCAGATTTCATCACTCAAATTTCCCATGAGGCCATTGATGCGGGCGCGGATGAATGGGTGGGAACGGGGCCGCACCGGATGCTGGGGATTGAAATTTACAAAAATAGGCCAATATTTCACAGTCTAGGCGACCTGTTTTTCGAAATTAACCTAGCAACTCAACCGTCCTCGCAGGAAGAGCGCGAATCCTACGGGCCGGAAATCGCGGCAATGGACGATGCTAGTTTTGCCGCCAACTTCTGGGATCACATGACTCGCGAGCCCATTTATGATAGCGCGATCGTCGTTTCCCGATTCGATCACAACCAATTGTCAGAGCTTCGAATCTATCCGATCGACCTGGGATGGGAACGGCGTCGCGCCGATCGTGGGTCGCCGAGAATCCCATCGCCAGAACTGGCCCAAAAGTTTCTTCAACAGCAGCAAAAGGATTCGGAGGCATACGGCACGAAAGTCTCGATCGAAGGCAACGTAGGCGTGATTAAAGTCGCGCCAATGGCAAACACTGGCAGCGAGAAGCACTGATCAGAGTCGCGTCGTAGTTCGCGCCAAGCGAGTGCCTCACGATCGGAGTCGACGCGACACGCGGCATGCCACGCCAATGCAAACGTGGTGATTCTGGCTGTCCGTCAACTGGTCGCTATATCCAGCTTCTTGCATTCCGCGAGGAGCAGGATTATGCCTTGAGCATCCCGGTAAGTAGCGTCACGCTAGAGCAATCTCGCGGTGCCTGGGCCCAACATTTTCGATGAGCGAAATCGGCGATGAACTTGCAATGATTAGCGCCAGTTCGCTCCGCATTCCTAACGCGGAGCGAGCGGCGAAAACAAATATTGGCAGCGCCGCGGCATTCGAAGAATTGCTGCGCCTTTCACATCAAGATCCCGACCGCTTTTGGGCCAGGGCCGCCTTAGAACTCGATTGGATAAAGCCCTGGCACACCATCCGCAAAGGCGACCTTCCGCATTTCGAGTATTTCTGCGGGGGGATTGCAAATCCGTGCGCGAATATGCTCGACCGCCATTTGAAAAACGGCGCAGACAACAAAGTTGCGCTGATCTGGGAGAGCGAGAGTTTCGAGACAAAGTTTTATACCTACCGGATGCTGTACCACGAAGTGAATCGCTTCAGTAACGTGCTCATCGGCCTCGGGCTGAAAAAGGGCGATCCCGTCGCGATCTTCCTGCCGAATCTTCCGGAAACGGTCATCGCGGTCCTCGCTTGTTTTCGCCTGGGAATTGTCTTCAATACGATTTTTTCGGGATTTTCGGCGGAGTCATTAAAAAACCGCGTTGAGGGCTTCGAGCCAAAGGTGATCGTAACTGCCGATGCCGTGCGGCGGCGCGGCAAGCTAATTGCACTCAAGGACAAAGTTGATGAGGCCATTCAGTCTCTCCCGAGCGTCCACGCCGTCGTAGTCGTAAAGCGAACCGGTGTTCCGGCGAACATGAATGCGGGCCGAGACCATTGGTGGGACGATTTGATGCTGAAGGCCAGCCCCGAGTGTGCTCCGGAGCCGCTCGAAGCCAATGAGCCCGCCATCGTCTTCTACACAAGCGGCACCACCGGCAAACCAAAAGGCGTAATTCATTCCGGAATGGGTTTTCTCGTCAACTGCTACATCTACGCGAAGTACCAGTTGGACCATCATCCGAACGACGTGTTGTGGTGTACCGCGGACATCGGTTGGTTGACCATGCACATCTGGGGCATCGTCGGCGCTTTATCCAACGGAGTGACGACGATTTTCTACGAAGGCGCTCTAGATTGGCCGCACCCGGATCACTTGTATAAAGTCGCCAACAAATATCATGTGAACAAACTGATGACTGCCCCCACAGTGGTACGAGGGCTAATGCGTCATGGCGATGCGCTTGGCGAAGCCAATGATTTGCCGGACCTCGACACCATCTGCGTTCTGGGCGAACCGCTTAATCCCGAGGCTTGGCATTGGACCGACGAAAAGCTTGGCAAGGGCCGCGCGTACATCAACAACATGTGGGGACAGACGGAACTTGGCGGATGCCCATTGTCGAGTGCTGCTTGGCTCACTCCGATGAAGCCGGGGTCATGCGGCACTCCATTTTTCGGCGCGAATTTGGATGTAGTTGACGACGAGGGCCGCTCGCTCGGCGCGAACATTCCCGGTAACCTTGTCGTGGTTGCGCCGTTTCCGACGCTCGTCCGCGGTCTCTGGAAGCAGCCGGAGCGGTATGTCCATGAATATTTCGAGCGAATTCCAGAATGTTATTGCACGTACGACGCGGCGGTGAAAGATAAGGACGGCCACTTTTGGGTGCTGGGCCGCACAGATGATGTGATCAACGTGGCGGGACACCGGCTGAGTACGATGGAAATCGAGAGCGCGATTATGGAGTGCGAAGGCGTTGCGGAAACTGCAGTCGTCGGCGTGCCGAATGAGATAAAAGGCTCGATACCTGTGGCGTTCGTCATTCTTCGAACTGGCCGCGAGCCGTCAGCCGAAATGAAGCAAAAGGTATGCGGGCGTGTAGAGTCTGCGATCGGGAAAATTGCCGTGCCCGGAGTGATCTACTTCAGCGACGTCCTACCCAAAACATCCAGCGGCAAAATAATGCGGCGCCTCTTGCAGGAGATTGTGACAACGGGCACGGCTCGCGGCGATATCACCGGCCTTGAGGACGTCGGAGTCATAGAAAAAATCCGAAGCGTGGTGAGCGCAAGCTCAGCAAAGCAGGCAAAACTTAAGAGTTGAGTTACGAACCCGCATCGTCAAGTCGCCTGCGCCTCGGATTGGATTTCCTTTGGGCCCTCTCCGCTGCTCACGAAAACGAAACTAAGTGTGTGGACAATGAGAAAAATCGCCGCCCCAGGCACTTGTAACGGCCGGCTCAGCCGGGCATCTTCGCTCTTTCCACCGATGCCTCTACTATCCTTTGAACGGGGTGCGACATGAACAAGGGATGGCAAACACTTCAAGTATCAATCGACGGCAAAATCGGACGCGTACTCCTGAATCGGCCTGATGTTCTGAACGCCTTGAATTATGCGCTCGTGCTTGAGCTCGAACAGGCCGTTCGCGAACTGGAAAATCAGGCGAGGGTAATTCTGATAGAAGGGGCAGGCGATCACTTCTGTGCTGGAGCGGATTTGCGTTATGTCGCCGAAACCCAACAATTGCGCGAGTTCATCGAACAAATTAACCGCGCTTTCTTTTCTATCGAGGAGGCGCCAATTCCGGTGATTGCAGCCGTCCAGGGATATGCGCTGGCTGGGGGTTTCGAACTGATGCAGGCTTGCGACGTCGTCATCGTCGCGGACAACGCCGTAATCGGAGATCAACATTCCAACTTTGGACTCATACCCGGCGGCGGCGGAAGCCAGCGATTGCCGCGGCTCATCGGCCGGCAACGAGCGCTGGCATTATTGCTAAGCGGCGCGCGTTTGTCCGGAAACGAAGCAGTCGCGTGGGGTTTGGCGTACCGGTCGGTTCCTCTGGCGGAGTTGCGGGAGCAGAACATGGCTCTGGCACAAAACCTTGCGGCGAAGAGCCGAGGCGGATTGAAGGCAATGAAATATCTCGTGAACCGCGGAGCGGAAAAACCACTGAACGAGGCGATTGACCTGGAAGTGGACACATTCTTGGAGTGGATTAGAAGCCGTGATGCCCAGGAAGGATTGCGCGCCTTTCAGGACAAGCGCTCCCCTCGCTTCGAATAACGCGCGAACCCTTCTCTGATATTGGCCGCCATTCCAGTTCGCCAAGCGCCGTCACTTTGATGCGCCGGACGAAAGTTCGCGCTGGCGCCGCCAGTAGCGAGCTAGTCCATACCAATTGTGCCGCGACGATATCGAATGCTCGAACCAGAGAGCCTCTTCCGGAGTCACCACCGAAGACATTTCCGCTTTCACCATCTCTGAAAAGTCTTGCGCGCGGCTCGCATCATCTGCGTCGTGGTCGAGCGACAAGCGAACAAATTCGCTCCAACGCTCGAGGCGCTTGCGAAACTCAGTCATATGCCATTTGACGTTGCCCGCCAACCCGAAATGAGTCAGAAATAAGCGCTGTGGTTGGCGGCTTTCTATGAGATTCACGCTTTCATTTAATTGCGCCAGATCAACATCGGGCGGCGGCGTCGCGGGATACACGTAGGAGTCGGTGGTTCGGACGCCCGCCGCGTCTCCCACGAAGGCTACTTTGCTATCCATCTCGAAATAGCTTACGTGATGAATCGCGTGCCCCGGAGTGTAGAGAGCTTCGAATTGTCTCTTCCCTATGGTGATTTCCTCACCGCCATTCAATACAGACAGATTCCGGACGGGGACAGGTTTGAACGCGCCCCAGAATTCCTCTATGTCCGACCCGAAAACGCGCGAGGCGCTTTTCAGCAGCCTCTCGGGATCTATCAAGTGTGCCGCACCTCGTTCGTGTACAAATACGCGGATTCGAGGATTTTGCTCGACGAGTGTGCCAGTTACTCCTGCATGGTCGAAGTGAATGTGCGTGAGCAGGACCGTTCCAATGTCCGAGATGGAGGCGCCCCGCTCATCGAGATTGCGCCGCAGTTCATCAAGAGTGGACGAAGGGCCGGGATCCAACAGGGCAAGCTCTTGCCCACAATCCATCAAGCAGCACGCGATGTATCGATCCCGATTGCCGTGCTTGAGGTCAATAGTTACGTTTGACGTCGAGAAATTGTCCTCTATATCGCGCATTGTCGAATATTTCTATCACACAAAACCTGTCGATTGTCATCCGCTGATCAAATAGGATCCGCCGGATTGTGACTCTAGGGCGCATGTTTCTCGCTTTGCGTTATTACACCCTGTGAGCGGCGCGGTTGACAATAAGAATTCGCGACGATTCGCCGTGTGTAGCAATTTTCGGGGCCACTTTCTTCTGCGCGCGTGGCTCACGAAAGATTCATTCTCGCCGATATAGCATTGATCCCTCATGCGGTGATTAGCTCGAGGGTGCCAAACTGCCAATCCGGCTGCCGACATATTCCTTGATGCTATTCGGTCCCGAATTTGCGACGCCTGGGCGGCTGACAGATCCATAGTCCCAGCGTGCCGGCCTGCTCATGGATCCATGATTCACGCTATATTACTGATAATTAGTATGTTATTGCTGTTCTTGGGTGCTATCCATGATTGCACCCTTAAATTACTTTATTCGATGAGGTCAGGTTCGAGGCTAGGAAGGCTCCGTTCGCCGAAAGCGTTGTCGATGGACGAGATTCATTCAGGATCGCGTTCGCGTACCAGGCATTACCTGCCCCGAGAGCTGTATCGCTCGTAACACCGGCAACCGCGCAGCGCCCCTTGGCATTGTCGGAGCACCCGGTACGGGACTCGTCAAGTTCGCGGCGAACGGTCAACCTTCCGCATATTACACTATGTTCGCTGATAGCAACAATAATGCAACAATGTTCTTGACAGCAATCTTCAATTGGAGATAGATTGCGCGCCATCGCATGTCCGCAGAAAAGATGATGGGTGGTATCGAAAATATGCGTCAAACCGTACATGCTGGATCTGCGGCGCCTTGGTGGCACTGCTCTGCGGCTGAGCTCGGTTTCTACTCGGGGGACACATGAAGCGTTTACCTTTTGTCGTTTTCTTCGCCGGATTTCTCTGCGTATCGGCTGCGTTCGCGCAATCTGGCGGCACCGGAGCTCTGACCGGCTTCGTTAAAGATCCCTCCGGCGCTGTGATTTCCGGAGCGACAGTGACGATCACGAGTAATGAGACCGGCCAGACTCGCAGTGAGGTCACCGGGGGTAATGGCGCCTACACTTTCCCGCTGTTGCCACCGGGCACATACAAGGTGGAGTTCAAGGCCAACGGTTTCAAAATCCTCTATATAAATGCGGCGCAGGTTAACGTTACCGAGACGGATGAGGTCGATGGAACTCTGATTGTTGGAAACGTCGAGCAATCCGTGACTGTCTCGGGAGTTGCCGAACAGCTCCAGACACAATCTTCCACTGAGGGAACTTTGGTCGGGAGCAAAGAAATCAGCGACCTCCCGCTGACCACCCGAAACTACACTCAGGTACTGTCGCTGTCGCCCGGCGTCACCAGCAATGTGACCAACGCTGCGAACCTTGGAGCAGGATCCTCGCAACTATTCGTAAACGGAAGTATTTACTCAGCCAACAATTTTCAGATGGACGGCCAGCAGACCAACAATTTCGGCTCGGGCACGGACAACGCGGAATACACTTTCTATGCCGAACTCGCCATCCCCAACCCGGATGCGATTGCGGAGTTTAAGATCCAAACATCACAATACGACGCGGGTTCCGGCCGGAACGTGGGTGCGAACGTAGATGTAGTGACTAAGTCAGGATCGAATTCGTTTCACGGAGCGGCGTGGGAGTTTTTGCGAAACACAGATTTGGATGCGAACTCCTTTTTCAGTAATGCGTCCGGCCAGCCCCGCGCCGTCATGAGGCAAAATCAATTCGGCGGAAGCGTCGGCGGACCTATTCTCAAGAACAAGCTGTTTTTCTTCGGTTCGTATCAGGGAACGCGGCAGGCCAACGGATTATCGTCGGACAGCCAGTCCACTCCGTTTCTACCAAGTCAGCTTTTTGGAGTTGACCGCAGCACCGCAACCGCCGCGACTTACGGCGCCCTATTCTGCGGAGTCAACGGTGGCATGGGAGTCAACGGCGGCGCCGTCGCGTGCGATGGCTCGAACATCAATCCTGTCGCCCTGGCCTACCTTCAGCAGAAAACGCCCAGCGGACAATACTGGATTCCCAATCCGCAGAATCCGAATGGTTCTTCGATATTCAGTGAACCAGCGACGTATTTGGAAGACCAATTCCTGGTCAACCTTGATTACGTCGTATCGCCCAGGAACACTTTGTCCGAGCGGGTGTTTTGGTCCCGTGACCCGCAGATACTTTCAATTGATTGCGGCGCTAACTGTCTGCCTGGCAATCCAGGAATAATCAAGAGCAACACCTTCAACGGCGTCTTGAAGCTGACTTCAGTACTCACGTCCAATCTTGTCAATGAAGTGAGGGCTGGATTTACACATTCGCTGTGGCACGACAGCAGTTCCCAGTTCGTAACGCCGCAGCAATTCGGCATGACGCCATTAAACGCATGGCTCAACGAACTTCCTGAGATCACGATCAATGGACTTTTTTCGATGGGGGGAGCCGCATCCGACAATGGTTATTCGGCTCCAACCACCTACCTGGTTGGTGACCACCTTTCCTGGAACCACGGAATCCACACAATTCGCGTGGGATTTGAAGGAGAGGACGTCCGGTTTGTAGAGTCAGTAGCGGCGGTTGCGCGCGGAGAAATTACCTTCGCCAGTTTTAATGACTTTCTGCTGGGACAGAACGCCACGCAAAACGGAACGGCCGTGGCAGGAGACCCGATGAGCAATATTTCAACCACGGGCCCACTGGAGAGTGAGTCGGTGCCGGGCGGGGTGTACGGTTCCTTCAGAATAAGAGATTATGCAACTTTCGCTCAGGACGACATTAAGCTGACTCGCCGGCTGACGGTAAACCTGGGCTTGCGATGGGAGTACTTCGGCGGAATGAGGGATTCGCGTGGATACGTCGGAAATCTAAATACCGCGCTCCTCGATTCTGCTGCGATACCACCCCCGGGTGGCACTCTCGTCGGTTTCGATGTCGCTTCGAACTATCCGGGTACACCTCCGCCAGGTGTAACGCGTCGCTCGACTCCATACGGTCAAGAGCAGCGCATGCCGCTGAGCAACTTCGGGCCGAGGATCGGTTTCGCGTGGCAACCGCTCCACAGTAGCAATCTCGTGGTGCGCGGCGGTTGGGGCATCTACTATCAGGAAACCAACGGCAATGTGATCTTCTTCCCCTTGAACTATCAGCCCCCCCTTGCTCTTAACGTTGGTCTGTCGAATTCACTGCAACCCGCAGCCACGTTCCAAGTCCCATGGCCTAACTTGCCTCCTCTGGGGTTTGTCCCCCGCGTGGTACCAGAGGTTCCCTCCCAGGTACAGACGAACGCGTATCTCGGCCCGTGGAACACTCCGAAGACGTTGGCCGAAACCCTCAATGTGCAATATCAGTTTTTGCCTACGTGGGTGTTGGAAGTCGGCTACGCTGGAAACAGAGCCGATCATGTGGTGGCTGCCTATCAGGCCAACAACATACCTCTCTTGGCGAGTCCAGCCAACCCCATCACGAACCCGCAAGACGGCACGCTGATCACCACGAACACGGCCGGTAATGCGTATCTCCGCGTTCCATGGGTTGGTTTTGGGCCGATGAGCGTCCTCTGTACTTGCGCGGATCATAATAGCAACTACAACGGGCTGCAGATTTCGCTGCGAAAGCAGTTCTCTCACGGGCTAACGTTCCAAGCGGCCTATACCTACAGCAAGACGCTGACCGATTTTGAAGGTGGCGGAGGAGACGTGGGAGGTGACAGCAACAATCCCTCGGACCTCAGACAAGCGTACGGCCCGGCCGATTTCGACCGGACACAACGCATCATTTTCAATTACGACTACCAACTCCCGGGCTATCATCAAGGCCGTGAGTTGTTGGGTAAAGTATTGACGGGATGGTCTGTTTCGGGTGTAACGACGCTGCAAAGCGGAGACCCGTTGACTTTTGTTGATTTCCTGGCAGGGTCGGCGTATTACGGAGGCATTAATTTCTCCAGCCGTGCCCAATTTTGCTCGGGGATGTCGAACTCGGATGTGGGAACCTCGGGTTCGGTGAAAGCTCGCCTGAATGACTACGTCAACGCCGCCGCGTTCTGCGCACCACCGGTGGTGTCAGTCGGAGGGCCAGGAACGACGGGCACGGACTTCGGCAATACGGGCCGGGGCATTCTGCGCGGCCCCGGGCAGGACAATTGGGACATCTCCATAGCCAAGGCAACGCGAGTGGGTGGCTTATCGGAACAGGCACATCTGGATTTCCGCGCTGAATTCTTTAACACCTTCAACCACGCGCAGTTCGGTGATCCTGGCGAGTATCTCCACCTGCCGAGTCTGGGTGTTATCAATTCTACAATCGTAGCTCCGCGCCTAATCCAGTTCGGGCTGAAGTATGTTTTCTAGTGTGACTGCATGGCGGCCGTTTCGCTGTGCGCTATCGTAGTTTGCCTTTCGTATGAATTGAAGATTCGGAATTCGGCACGCGTGGAAAGAGCGAGCAGCGATGTTCTTCGATGCACCGTGCAAAGTCGTGGATGATCTCGGCCCCGAATCAAGAAATGCGATTGGCGAGCTAAAGCGCTCATAGTGCAGCACGACAAAACAGTTGCGTACGGTCGAGTTCCATCTTGCTGCCGGCGGATCACCCCCTAGGGAACAACTGTCCGCCGGCGGCCGCTCGCTCGGCTAATCACTCGATTGGAGACTAGCCCCTTGGATACTTACATCCTCGGTTTAGCACTGCACCCCGCTTCGGCTTGGGTTGCTGATAAGCGCCTCGAGGAAATGGTTTTTGATACGGCAAAAGCGGCGCTCGACGATGCCGGGATCACCCGCGACGAATTGGATCACGTCACTATCGCCGCCTGCGACGAACTCGACGGAAGAAGTATCTCGAGCATGCTTCTCTCAGCGCCTGCCGGCGCCTATCTGAAAGACGAGATCAAAGTTACCGATTCCGGGCTGATCGGCTTGTGCCTGGAGGCAATGCGAGTCGAGTCGGGAAGATTTCACCTCGGCCTCCTTTCCAGTTGGAACAAAAGTTCAAAGGCGCCGTTTGAAGACGTGATGAGAATGCGTTGCGAGCCCTTCTATACGCGAGATATCGGGCTGAACGCGTCAATTGCCGATGGCTTTTTTGCGCGCGCGGTCAGCGACGCGTACGGAATTAGCGAATCGGATGCCAATAGTGCGGTCCGCGCCAGCTATGAACGAGCAAGTGATAACGAACGCGGGATGCGAGCGGCCGTTCCCTCTTTGCAGGAGATTGAAGCATCTCCGTACGTGGCGGCTCCGTTGCGCAAAATGCAACAAGCGCCAGTCACCGATGGCGGTGTTTCGATGGTCATATGTTCCGGCGCATGGCTGAAGAAGCATCCCCACCGCCGGCCACTCGCGCGCCTGTCAGGATTGGCATGGCGAGTTGAAAATTATCAGCTCGGCGAGAAGCGCCTGTCCGGGTTAACTGGATTCAAAGAGTTGTTTCAAAAAGCAATTGCAATGAGCGGCCTTCAGGATTTCAGTCAACTCGACGTCGTCGAGCTCGACAACCAGACCGCGTTCCATGAAGTGGCATACCGGCGCGCGCTCCGTCTGCCGGAAACTTGCAAAGTCTCGCCATCAGGAGGGCCCTTTGCGCAGAACCCTTATTTCTGCACGGGTTTGGTGAATGCCGCCGAGGCCGTGCTCCAGATCGCAGGCCGGGCTGGGGCCGTTCAGGTAAAAGGAACGAAGCGGGCTGCGGCGCACGGTTGTCACGGATTTGCGCAACAGGGTAACGCCGTCGCAATTTTTGAGGGAGCGTAAGGAATGCCGAAAAACCGTGTGGCCGTTATTGGTGTCGGGGAAACGGTATTCAAAAATAACATCGTAGACAAAACTTACGTCGAGTTGGCGCAGCAAGCCGCGAAGGCAGCTCTCGACGATGCCGGACTCACTCCCGATGATATAGATGCTGTCGTATTTTCGATGGCTCCGACGCAGTTCATGGGCGTCAACGATGTGGATAAGTGGGCCGTAGATTCGGTCTGGGCTTCCGGCAAACCCTTCATGCGCGTGCACACGGGCGGCGCCACCGGTGGGTCGGCGTTGCACGCTGGTTATGCGCACGTCGCCTCTGGCATGTATCGCACCGTCCTGGTGGTCGGTGCTGACCGCGTAACCGAAACTCCGGATGCCCAACACGTGTTGAATCTAATTTGGGATTTGTTTTACGAGCATGATTTCGCTCTGAACACCGTGACGATGACAGCGCTTGCGACTCAGCGCTACATGCATAGGTACGGCACCACCGAAGAACAGTATGCACGCGTGGTGGTGAGGTCGCGCAAGAACGCTCTGAAGAATCCATACGCGCATCTAAAAGGAAATATAACGGTTGAGGATGTGATGAAGTCGCCGCGGATGTCGTGGCCATACAAGCTGTTTGACATATGCCCGCGCTCGGCGGGAGCTGCCGCCGTTGTTCTCGCAAACGAGGAAGTCACAAAAAGCCACTGTTCTCGCCCCGCGTTCATCAATGGTATCGGCGGGAAGACCAGTACCGTTTTCATGGGAGACCGAGTCGGCCCGTTTGCAGACGCGGAGTTGTCNNTTCAGCTCGACGCAATTTCCACAACTTGAGTCTTTAGGATTCTGCGAGCGGGGCCAAGCTCAGAACCTCAGCGACGAAGGTGCGTTTGAGATGGGCGCGTTGCTCAGCGTCAATCCCTCCGGCGGAACATTGTGCAGCAATCCGATCGGCGTCACCGGGCTCGTGCGTGTGGCCGATGCCGCACTGCAAGTGATGGGAAAAGCTGGAGAGGGACAAGTGGCGGGAGTACAGAATGCGCTTTCAACGGCGATCGGAGGCTCCGTCCAATTCGTTAATTGCACGATTCTCGGCGCCGACTACGTGTAAAGATTAATAGAATTCCAGATCAAAACGATAAGGTGGCGATCATATGGTGAAGCAAGGCTCGGACAAGAATGAAAACGTCATTTACGGTGAATGGCACGTTCGTTACAAGTATTCAGTGGGGAAGGTTGCGGGAAAATTCTTCGATGGCTTGAAGCAGAAAAAAATTCTCGCTACCTACTGCGACAAGTGCAAGCTTTCATTTTTACCGCCGCGCGCATACTGCGAGAGATCCTTCGAACCGTGCAGTGGATGGATAGAAGCAGGCCTCGAGGGTGTGATCGAAGCCGCAACGATAGTGACTGCCGAATTTGAAAATCTTCCGAAGCCGCCATATGCCATTGCATACGTCCGGTTGGATGGTGTGAGCACCGCGATGATCAACTTCGTGCGCGGGCTCGATTTGAGCGATGTAAAGCGCGCGGCCGAGCGCTTGAAACCGGGCACGCGCGTCCGCGTAGAGTTCAAAGACAGTCCGGAGGGACGGATAACCGATTTTCATTATGTTCTCCCGACTCCATAAACGTATCGTCACGCTGAGATAAGCTCTTCTAGCGGTCGATGGAGTCGGTCGCGGTGAGAGGGCGAATCCTAAAAGAGGTTGGTATCGAGTAACTCGCAATGTGGAAGTTCGGCCCGCAAGCTCAACGCGCCTGATAGTTTCCCTCTGCTTCACGTCACACTTCAGCAGGCGTCTGGTCTAGAGCTCGCAGCCGGCTTTCACGTTGCTCTTGTGCCGATCTCGTCGGTCCCTCGAAACAGCTTTCAAAAAAAGCCAACGCCGGTTCTAACAACAAGAGATAAGAATCGCGAAACAGGCGCCATGCCTCGTAGCCAAGCCATCCTTGAGGCAAGAGTTCCGACGGCAGAAAGGGATCGAGGTAGAGAAAATCTCCAAAATCGTAGACCAGGCGCATCTTCGCGACGAAGCACTTGTCGTCACTGGGACGATTTGCGCCACTGATCTTCTCCCGATATCCACGCCAGCTTTTTATGAAGCGGCCATAATGCCGTTGCACGGCGTCCAAGTTATAACAGCGTTTGATAAGTGCGGACTGTGTTTGGGCGCTCACCTGGCGGGCGCGAAACAAGTGAACGTACTGATCCAGATTTCGCAAGGAAAGATGACGTAAAGTGACTTCAACGACTGGATTCGGACTTATCCAGGTTGCCGGAGTCATCGACCCGAATCCAAGAAATGTCAGCTCGCGGCGCAATCGGTCGCGATGCTGTCCCAGCCGCTCGGGCACGGAATAGGTCAGGATCGTCCATTGCCCGTCCCAAGTGGCGCGCCGCGGGGAAAACATACGGGGCCGCACTTCCTCCAACCTCTCGCGGCCTACCGGTGTCAATGCATAGAACGTCCGATTTCCTTCAAAGGTTCGCTGCAACCAGCCTGGCTTCGCAAGCCTGCACAAAGCAGCGCGTGTCGCGCTCGGAGCAATGCCCAGTTCTGAGGTAAGCCGCAGCATGGACCGGGGCGAAATCGACGAACCAAAGTGTTGAATGTAATCGAAGTACAGCTCAAAGATCGTCCGCTTGGCATTCAAGGTTAATTAGCTCCAGAGTCAGCGTGCATTGTACTGTTTCCGCTACCCACTCCAAAAAATTTGTTGAAATTCGGTGGTGCTGTCCTTCGCCAGAACCCTGACCGACTGTGAATTCAATAACGTAGCTGCCGCCGTCTCATCAGCGCTCTGTTATAACTCTTG
>PMAA01000134.1 GCA_003152355.1 Acidobacteriota bacterium
TCATCGGCTCAAGCGCCAGAATTTTCATCAGCAGCAAATCCAAAGTGCCTTGCACCAAATCCGGCGGCTTGCTCATGCTCTCTCCTCGGTTACCGAGAGGATGTTACGCCCTTTCATTTTGCCGCGCAAGCTCCGGTTGCCGGTCGTTTTCTGAGCGATCCCCGGCGCTTCGCTTGACACGACATTCTGCACGGGATACTCTCGGTCCGCTTTTGGACACTTAATTTCGGCCCACGGTTTTCAAATTCAGGAGGATATTTTGAAATTGTTGAAGCTGACCACAGGTCTAGGTGTGTTGCTACTNNTCCGCCGCGGCGCAATCGCAGCCCGGCGCCATCGTAGGACTGGAATTCCAGACGCCAAAAAACGGCATGGTGAAACAGTACGAAGACGGCAGGAAACAAAAAATCGAATGGCACAAACAGCAGAAAGATAGCCAGCCGTTGCTCGTTTTCGAAACGCTCACTGGCGAGCATACCGGAACCTACATCGTCGGCCGCTTCGGCCAGAGCTGGTCGGATATGGACAAACCCTCGGTGCCGGATGCTGCCGATCTTGAACAATACAGAAAGTCGATTGCCGGATCGGTCGAGAAGCTAGAAGCGGCCTACTACGAGTTCTTGCCGAAGTGGAGCAATCCATCCACGGACATGAATAACAAGTTTACGGAGGTCATCACCTTTCACATCCGTTATGGAAAAGGCGACGACTTCCGCAGCGGTGTCGCGAAAGTGCACGAGGCGCGGCAGAAAATGAATTCGCCGTCTCACTATTCGTGGTATCGCTTGGTGAGCGGCGGACCCGGTGGCACATACGTTCTCACGTATGACCATGCCAATTGGGCTGGGATGGCGGACGATCCGGCCGTAAAGCCGTTGCGCGACGATCTGCGCGCGGCCTTCGGCGAACAGGAAGCGATGTCCGTTATCGAAAGGCTCAACGGCGCTATCGAGAGCACGTACAGCGAGCTCATCCAGTTCCGTCCGGACTTGAGCTACATTCCAGCCAAGTAGCACCCGCGCTTTCGTTCGTGGTCGTAAAAAGAACGCGCATTCTGGTTGATTGAAAAGAAGCAAAGGCCGGCCCCTCAAGTGCCGGCCTTTTGTTTTCCGAAGCATAGATCAATTCATTACGCTTGACGTAACGCGTAACACTCTTGATATTTTAAGTCGATGGTTGTCAGCTTCCGCGACAAGCGGACGAGAGATTTCGCCGCCGGAAAGCGGGTCAAGGCGTTCTCCGGATTTGAGCGCCCCGCGCGGCTGAAGCTTGACCGTCTGGAAGCAGCCTCGCGCCTGAGGGACCTTGCCGCCTTGCCCGGCAATCGTTTTGAAGCGCTCAGTAGCGACCGCAAGCGTCAGTTCAGCATCTGCATTTAACGATCAATGGCGGATTTGCTTCGAGTGGCTCGACCGGGCACCGGGGCCATCGAACGTGGAGATTGTTGACTATCATTGAGGAGGACCACCGTGACACTCACCACCATCCATCCGGGTGAACATCTCGCGGAAGAACTTGAAGCACTCGATATGAGCGCGGCCGAATTGGCGCGAAAGCTCCGCGTGCCGACGAATCGCGTGACGCAAATTCTGAACGGGACGCGTTCCATCACAGGCGATACCGCGCTGCGCCTCGCTCATTTTTTCGGTACGAGTGCACAGTTTTGGCTCAATCTGCAGACACTTTACGATTTGCGCCTGGCTCAGGAAAAAGCTGGAAAATCCATTAAGGCTCTGCCCACCCTAAAACGCTCCGATCTCGTCCGGGTATGAACTTCAATGTAGGTTGCTGCGCGCACCACGAAAAAAAGAGGGAATTGCGGTCGGCGAATTATTCCTTTGCCGGATCCTGAAATGATTCGGGAGGGTCGAGCGAACATTCCTTCCAGAAATCTTCATCGCTGATGTAACCCGCGCTGAACTTTTTGAGGCTCATAAAAGTCGCAGAGATTTGCCCCCCATCGGCGGAATCGAAGACCACCACGACGCCCGCCACCGCCGCAGGGTCCGCCGAGATCTCGCGATACGCTTTCAGGAACAGCGGCTTCGCGTATTCGCGCTTTGCCTGCGCCGTGGTCGCCTGCGCAGCCGGATCAATCGGGGCGACCCAAATAATCTTCACCACTTTGTCTTTCAGCAATCCCCACGTTCCCGCGAACGGACTGATATCTTCACGGCTGACGCGGAAAAGCGGCGCGGCGTCGGACGGGCCGGCAGATTTTTCAGCGCCATTTGCGAATCCCGAAGGCATGTCCAACTGCACTTGGCGAATCCATCCGCGCGAAGGCCCCGAAATCTGAACGTGCACCCATCCACCCGGCGCATCGAGAATCGGGAATTCATCGCCTTCGTCGGCGGTCATTAACACTTCGGCGCTCGTCTGAGGCTTGGCGTAGATAGCCGTGCCCGATTTCTTTACGACTGAAATATCGTCCGGATGCGTTTGGTTCTGCCGGATTTGCTCGAGGTTCTGGACCAGCGCTGTCAGATCTTGCGACTGGTGCTCGGCCGCTTCGCGCTTCTGGCGGATAGATTCGAGGCTTTCGCCGGCAAGCGCAGTGGACGGTTTGCCGCCGGCAGCAGGTGGCGAAGGGGGAGTGGGCGCGGCCGCACGAGCCGGCGAAGGGGCCGGCGAGGGTGCTGACGAGGGTGCNNGGGTGCAGATCCGGCCTTCGCCGGCGCTGCCGTTCCGGATGCTCCAGTCGAGCCAACACCGCCGCCCGCTGCTGAACCCGCTGCTTTCATACCAAGCAAGTCACCAAGGCTGTCGAGAAAATCGGATTCGATGCGCCCGTTCGAAGGCAGTGTGCGATAGCCGGAATGAGCGCCGCTCGGATCGGCATACCACGCCGTAATCTTCGCGGTAACACGCACCGCCGTTCCGCCGCCGGAATTAGCCGACGATACAATCTCGCACTGGTAGAAACCGCGCTCGTAATGCTCGAGCGCATTGCTCGCGTCAACGAAACCGTCGAGCGTTGGCAACCGGCCCGACGTTGAGGCGTGCAAGCCCTGCAGCGCTTTGTCCACACGCGCCTTGGGCATGTTGAAGACTTTCTCCGCCGGGGCCGCCTGGCCGAATGCGCCGCAGGCGAAGAGTAAAAGCACAATCGATGCAAGCAAGGAACCGAGAACGCCGGCGCGGTCCGGCCTGTCGAGCCTCATGGCAAGGCCTCCACGACTTCGCGGCTAATCCAGCCATGCGCGCCATCGCTCGTTTCGATCCCGTACCAATGCGGTGTAACGATAAGGATCAGCAGTTCCGCATGTGCGGGAAGAGGCCGCAGCACGGTGGCGCTGTGAAACGGCGCGGACTTCATTTCGGCGCCGGAATCCTTCACGCGGACTTCGAGTGCGTGCTGCAAGTCGTGGTAGCGGGCCTGAAGATTTTGCAACGAAGTCTGAGCCGACTGAAGCCTCGAAATTTCCAGCTCACGTTGGTGCTCGGGCGAGGCATTCGCAGCGTCAAAAGCTTCTCGCGCCTTCAGGCCTTCAGCATCCTTTCTCTTCTCGTACTCGATGGCGCGGATTTTGTCCTGTATCTCCTTGAACTCACTGGTTTCAACATTGCCATCGGACGGGCTCGCGCGGCCCCCACTCTCGACGAATACGGCGTCGATTTGCAGTTTGGTGTTCATGGCGCTGAGGCCTTCGACGACGTATCGGACGGAAATCGTTCCCATATCGGCACTGGCCTTGAAGTGCCGCGGCGCGATCGCTTCGGTCCTAACCTTATAGAAGGCGTGGCCGCCACCTTGCCATTTTCCGAAGTAAGCGACTGACGTCGCGGGCGCCGCGCCATCGAGAATCGGCTCTCTCGCAAAAATCTGAGTTCCGTGAATGACGCCGTCTTCCGCGATTGTGCGCACCGCCTGAAGCACTTCGCCTTCGGGCGCGGGCAACTCGATGAGGAGTGTGGAGTCCGATTTTTTTTGATCGGGTGCGGCGGCACAAAGTGAAGAAATCACTAGAAATAACGATATTGCGAGAAACGTGGCCCGGCTAAACCTGCGACGCAGATGTGATGGCGTGCGTCCGAATCCGCGTACCTTCAACTGAGTCGCGCCTTCGAGAAGAACTGCGCCAGTGAGACACGATTTCATAACTGTTATGAGTGAAGCAGCAACTAGATGACGAAGACGCACCAACGAGGCGACGGGTTTCTGTAATCGCCACATCAAACGACGCAGAAAGAGTGGCACGCCAGTCGTGTTTTTCGCAAGAAATCTCGGTGCCCATGTGACCTACAGTCATCGTAAATGGTTCTGGTACCAACAATTCCTGATGGCTTCGATTTAAAAAACACTTGCATTCGAAAATCTGCGGCTGTACTGTCCTGCTCGATTGTGCAGTTTTGAGACACGGTTGCCTCACTGGGCGGAGGGGGTTCGTTCCGTGCTCCATTTCAGAATTTGTTTCGTATCACGCTACGCTCGCGGTTGCGGCCGGTCCTGCGGCGACACCTGTTGCTCAGTTTGCTCCACTTCATTTTCCTCGCCCTTTGCAGGCGCTCTTCGTTTGAGACAATCATTTGCAGATTCTTGGATCTCAGAGGAGGCAGCATGAAGTTGTCCCGAAGAGGCACAGTGAACATTCGGTGGTCGCTGATCAGCTCGTTCTTCGCGTTTTCGTTTCTTGTGATCGCCATGATCGTCGGCGATAGCCAGCCCGCTTACACGTTGCCCATTCACAAAGTGAATGCGGTCCCGGCTTTTGCACGCAAGTATGGTTTGCCTTGCTCGGCGTGTCACACGGCTTGGCCGAAGCTGAATGATTTCGGTACCGCGTTCCGCGATCGCGGCTATCAGATCGGAAACGATCGCGACTCTCCCATCTGGCAGAATCCTGCATATTTCCCTATGACGGCGCGAATCACGCCGAACTGGCACCTCGAGCACACCACGAACCAACCCCTAGATTCGATCCCCGGTGGTGGTTCGGGGAGTACGACTGTTTCGGGCAGCTTCACACAACACGGCTTCGATCTTTCGGGCATGGATTTTTGGTTGGTGGGAACCCTGTACAAGAACATTTCATTCTCGCTGCTCCCCTCTTCGGACCCGACGGCAGTTTGGCACTTCGAGAACGCCTTCGTCCGCTTCGACAATCTCAAGGGTAGTTCGTGGTTCAACCTGAAATTCGGACACTATGAGCTCAACGAGCTCATTTCAGAGAAGCGCTTTCTCTTTTTGTCCAACAATGGCGGCATCTATCAGAGTTACCACTTCAATCCGCCGGGAGACTCGAACGACTTCGGGCTTGGAGACAACCAGTCAGGCGTCGAGTTGATGGGGCATAACGCCAACAGCTATACACGCTACTCGATTTCGGTATTGAGCAGCAGCGAGGGCGGCGTGGGCTTTACGAATTCAGTAACGCCCGGCGGCGCTCCGGTCGGCCGTACCTACGACGTTTTCGCGACCTTTGACCAAGCCTTCCAGTTGGGCCACGACAGTATGGCTGCGTCGAGGATCCAGGGCTTCGTCTACGCCGGCCAGCGCCCGACGAATTACCAGACGTCGGGCGGTGCTCCTCTCGTGGGCATCGACAACGAGCCGTTCTATCGCGTCGGCGTCGCTGGCGATATCTACATCGGCAAGCTCGACATCATGCCGTTCTACATGCACGGCTACGACAACGTGTATCTGGGCACATCCGTTCCCTCCAGTGGACCGAATTCGGTCCTTCCGACGGGCGCACGGGGGCCGTCGTGGAATGCCGGTTTCGTCGAGTTCGGCTACTACGTCAATCCTCAGTTCGTCGCGATTGGCCGCTACGAAGCGGTCCGCATGCAGACGCAAGCACTTCCGACGAACGCCAGCAATTACGGAAACATCGACGCCTACTCGATCGGCTATCGCTGGTATCCAATCATGTTCAGCCGGGCTGGACTTGCATTCCACAACGAATACTCCATCACCAAGTCGATGGGTACCATCCCGCTTAGCGGCGACGGTGTTGGAGCGCTTCTTCCAACGTCTACTGCTTCCGACCCTCTTCCTGTTTGGAGCAGCAGCTTGATGATCGGATTTGATTTTGACTTCTGAGAGATGAGGACTCCAATGAGAATGAAATACGCAGCGGTGTCATTCTTTTCCGGCGTCGCATTCGTCGTTGTTCTCGCAGCCGGAAGTCCCTGCTCTGCACAGATCGATCACAACATCACGCCCGTGACAACTACGGCAGCGAGCAAGATAGGCAGCATGACGGGGCACGCGTATGGAGTCATAGATTCCGGCGCGCAAGTGTATCGGCGTTACTGCGTCGGATGCCACGGCCCGGCGGGTGACGGAAACGGCGAAAACGCGCAATGGATCGATCCAAAACCGCGCGATTTCACCGCCGCCACGTTCAAGTGCCGTTCCACTCCGACAGGGACTTTGCCGACCGACGAAGATTTATACGACTCAATTACCCGCGGTTTCGTGAATTCCAACATGCCTTCCTGGCGTCCGCTTACGCCTGAGCTGCGAGCAAACCTCGTGGCGATGGTGAAGTCGTTCTCGCCGAGATGGCAGGCAGAAAAACCCGGAACGCCCATTCAGATCACGGCCGAAACCCCCGTAACCATCGAAAGCGTGCTGCACGGCCGCGAGCTTTTCCAGAAGATGGAGTGCTGGAAGTGCCATGGTCCGGCAGGGAAGGGCGATGGGCCGTCGGCAAGTACCTTAACCGACAGCCAGAATAATCCGATCAAGCCTTTCAATTTCGCAGCTGGAGATCGCTTCAAGTGCGGCGTGACGAACTCGGACCTCTATCGGGACTTCATGACAGGTTTGGATGGCACGCCAATGCCATCTTTCGCCGACGTCATCAAACCGGAAGAAGCTTGGGATCTAGTCCACTTCCTACGTACTCTGCAGCCGATGGATACCAAAGAACGCGAGCTGTGGAAGACTTACGCTGCCGCTCATAAAGCGTATATAAAACCGATCGGGCCTGACACCGGTGCACAGTGATTCACCTAGCTGAATTCGACAAGGGGGTAGTGGCATGAAGACGAGGTATTTTCTGGCTTTGGCG
>PMAA01000220.1 GCA_003152355.1 Acidobacteriota bacterium
AGCAAGCGAAGCCGATCACCAATTATCATAGCGTCATTATTTACCACGGTCGTATGAAGTCTGCAACATGAAATTGAACCCTCATATAGCGAAAATGAGCCTTCATATCGCGCACCCGCATCCAATCGTGATGTAACCTAACCCAAATGGCGAACGTCCCAAAAGACGTGGCAACCTCAGTCCAGGCGATTCCAGCCTTTGCCCTGCCGAAGGGCATTACACCGGACGAGCGCGAACTGGTCCGGATGGCCCAAAATGGAACAGTCGAGGCGTTCGAGGAGCTTGTCCGGCGCCATCAACAGCGTGTATTTGCCGTAGTTACGCGTATTTTGAGGCGGCGCGAGGACGTCGAGGACGTGTCGCAGCAGGTGTTTCTGAAGGCGTATGTCTCGATTCGCCGATTCGACATGCGTTCGGCGTTCTCCACATGGCTCTATAAGATCGCGGTCAACGAGTGCTGGGATTCACTGCGCAAAAAGAAAGTTCGACCCCTCGTTTACGAATCGGATCTTTCGGAAGAGCAAGTTCAGTTGCTGGATTCATACGCGCAAGCTGATCGAGGCCCTTCCGGGCACGGCCAGCAGGTGGAAGCTCGCGATCTCGCGGAACGGCTGCTTTCTGCGCTTTCGGAGGAAGACCGTGAAATTCTGCTGTTAAAGGAAGTGGAAGGGCTCTCGGTGCAGGAGATCGCAGAAATTTTTGAATTGAACGTGAATACCGTGAAAGTTCGCATGTTCCGGGCTCGAGCAAACATGATGGAATCATACAGGCGCAAGTTGACCGGGGGCGTGCGCTCGCATTCGAAAGACAAGAGAGGTTGAATCGCATGGCTCCATATAGACTTGGGAAAACCTGTTCAGAATTTGACGCGCAGCTGGAAGACTTTGTGTCGAACGAATTGAGTTCGCCGCAAACGGAGCGAATCATAGCGCATCTTCGAGAATGCTCCGCCTGCTCGGACGCTGTGGCTTTAGCAAAGGCCAGCCGGCAGCTTTTTCAGTATTCGAGCGAGCCTGTAGCCGATCCCGGACCGTTCTTCACGCGCCGAGTGATGGCTTCGATTCGCGCCGAAGAAGATCGTGCCGCGGGAAGTGCATTCTGGAAACCGCTTGAAGTATTGTCTCTTCGCGCCGCGTGGACGGCTGCGGCGGCGCTGGTGCTGCTGATTACCTACGGTGCGGTTTCCGGTATTCCGGTGAGGCCGCCCTTGGCGGAAGTTCGTTCGGCGGATTCAGTGGGGCTGTTTCCCGATCCTGGGAGTCAGTCCATTAATCCGGATGACGTATTGACGTACGTAGGTGATGCGAACCATGGAAAATAAGAACATTCA
Organism: Acidobacteriota bacterium; assembly: GCA_003152355.1. Classification (GTDB taxonomy): domain Bacteria; phylum Acidobacteriota; class Terriglobia; order Acidiferrales; family UBA7541; genus Palsa-147. Next base: position 1,331 of record PMAA01000220.1, read on the forward strand.
GCGCAAGGCGGGAACCCTCGTAGTCGTGGTGTTCCTGCTTGGCACTGCGTTGGGCGGCGTCGGAATGCATTACTGGGAGGCGCGCGCTTACGGCCACCGCGTAATGGTTCCAACCCACACGGAAATCATGCAGCAGATGACCGGCCAACTTTCGCTGACGCCAGAGCAACAGACGCAGATCGGCGCGATCTCCGACAACATTCGCGATCGCATGCGAGAACTTCAGAATCAAACGAAGCCTCAAGCAGATGCCATCCGCAATGATGGCCGGCAGAAAATCCGGGCACTCCTCACTCCCGACCAACAACCCAAATTCGACGAATTCGTGCAGCATCTTGACGACCTGAGAGCCAAGGCCGCCGCGCAGCGTTAGTTTTTCGGGAAGTCGGCGCAGATCACCCGGCGCTGCAAGTGCAGGGGCGAAGCCCGCCTAGGAATTATTCAGAAGGGAATATCCTCGTCGGAGATTTCTGGCCCGCTAGACATGGAATCATCCGCCGTGGGCCCCTCGAGATCGGACGAGCGCGAACTTGGCGCACTGGCTGCGGCACCAGCGCCAGCGGCCATGCTGTCGGAACGAGAGGTTAGCATGCGCATCTCGCTGGCAATAATCTCCACCGCAGTGCGTTTCTGCCCGCTAGTCTTATCTTCCCACTCGCGTGACTGAATCCGCCCCTCGATATAGACCTGCATGCCTTTTTTGAGATATTGCTGGCAGATCTCGGCCAACTTACCCCAGACGACAATTCTGTGCCATTCGGTACGTTTCTGGCGTTCGCCGGAGCGATCTTTAAACGAGGAATCCGTGGCCAAACTAAAATTGCAGACGGCTTGGCCCGAACCCGTGAACCGCGTCTCCGGGTCCTTACCGAGCCTTCCGACCAAAATGGCTTTGTTAACCGACATGATTGCTTCCGCCTCCCGCTGTATCGGGGTTCGCTTTCGTCACGCGAGTATAACCGAACTCAGCGGGTGGCGGTGAGGATGGAATTAGTGGGCCGCGGGGCTAGGAGCGAGTTGCCTCAAATGGGATTCGGCGCGCTTCGATTCGTCCGTTCCTGGAAAGCGGCTGACCACTGACCGGAACTGCCGGACAGCGCTGGCTTTTTGCCCGAGAGCCAGCATGGCTTCGCCTTTCTTGAGGGACGCAGCGGCCAGTTTGTAACTCTTCGGATAGTTCACGATGACCATATCGTAGGCGGCGAGAGCGTCCTGGTAGTTCGCCTGCGAAAAGTCAATTTCTCCAAGATAGAACTGCGAGTTACCGGCGAGGTCGGAATCCGGAAAATTCTTAAGAAAGTCGCTGAACTCCTGGCGGGATAGATCGTAGCGGCCGCTGTTGTAATCGCGCAGTGCGTTCTGGTAGAGAGTGTCCGAGGAAATTCCCGGCGTTGCCGAGGGCGCTCCAGCCTGGGGCGCGGGAGCACTGCCGGTGGGGTTTGCCATCGGAGTTCCCGTCGCAGTTCCGCCTGGAATTTTCGCATCAATGCTCTGGAGCAGGTTCTGAACGTCAGACACCTGTTGGGAAACTTTCCCCACGCGAGCCTGCAAATCCTGCATGTTATCCGAGAGTCCCTGCGATTGCGTGGCTAGCGTATCCACCTTGGCGCCGGTGTTAGCCTGAGCATCCTGCATGTTCTTCTGCAGCGTTGCCATTTCCGTGCTCAGCCGGTTCTGAGAGTCGAGCGACTGGCCAACCAGCGTGTGCAGCTCCGTGAGCTTCTGTTCCAATGAACTGCGGAGATCCTGCTGGCCCTGCAGAAGTTGAGCCACCGACTGCTGAAGCTCAACGATTTCGCGGGACACGCCCGATGCGGGCTGCGGGGTAAGAAGCTGTCCCATCATCGCTCCGAAGAAAACAGCCGCGAAGACGACGGCCATCGATCGTACACGCATGAATAATCCTCCCTGGAAACGCCGAGGCGTCCCGCAGAATATATTCCACGGGACGCCCGCGTATTCAAACTAAATTTGCTTCTACTGCCCGCGGGCGATGTGAGCCCGGCGATTTTGTTGCCAGCAGATCTCGTTGTGCTCGGTGCAGAACTGCCGCTCTTTGCCGTAGCTGACCGTGCTCATGCGATCCGAAGGAATTCCAAGCGTGGCTAGAAACTCCTTAGCCGCCTGCGCGCGACGCTCGCCGAGACCCAGATTGTATTCCGTCGAGCCGCGCTCGTCGCAATAGCCTTCGATCCGAATCCGGATTTGCGGGTAAGAGCGCAGGAACTCGGCGGTCTTCGTGAGCGCCTGTCGCGCGTCGGGACGAAGGTCGGAACTATTGAACTCGAAGAAGGCATCCTTCACGCTGGAGTTGAAAAGCTGGTCNNAGGCGCCTCTGGTGCATTTACGGTCACGCGGACACTCGACGTCGCGCTGCCGCCGGGACCACTCGCGGTGACTTGATACGAGGTTGAGACTGTCGGGGTCACCGGTGTCGAACCTTCCGCCGCGACGCGGCCGACATCCGGCCCGATCGTCAAATCGGTGGCATTCGTGGAAGACCACGACAGCGTTACCGTATCGCCCGGGTTGACGCTGGTCGGTGACGCGTTAATCGTTACGGTTGGTTGCGCCGGTGCCGGCGCTGGGGCAGAGGTCGGCGGAGTATTCCCGACTTGTTTTTTGCATCCGCTGGCCAGGAACACGAGCGCAACGAAATAGCACAGTACAGAAACCTTGCGGACCAAATCACGCTGCATTGAATAGCCTCCTTCGGCGTCGTACTGATCGGCGATGGCTGAGCTGCGCTGACGTTTTAGATTCGTATTCGCTCACTCAGCCATCCTGAAACGTTAAAACCACTTTCCGCTATGCGAGAAGTCGTTCGCTTGCTGATAATTCGCCTACTTCGGCGACCAGTTGGGCGATTCGTTCTGTCCTGAATACGTGATTTCTTTCGGTTCGCTTCCGTCGGCCAGCATTGTCCAAATTTGCCGCGTGCCGGTTCGCGTGCTTTCGAAAACGAGATGGCGGCCGTCGGGCGCCCAACTCGGGCGTTCGTTGCGTCCTGTGTCGCGCGTCAATTCAACGAGTTGCCGGCTCACGATATCCATTATGTAGATGTCGAAATTTCCGGAAGGACGCCGCCACGCGAAGGCGAGAAGCTGGCCGTTCGGCGACCAGGAAGGGTCCACGACATATCCCATATCCGGCATGGCAATTTTTTCGACATTCGAACCGTCGGCGTTCATCTGATAGAGCACGGGCTCGCCGCCACGATCGCTCAGGAAAATAATCTGCTGGCCTGTCTTGGGGTTCCAAACTGGGGAAGTGCTTACGCCGCGCGATAGAGTCAGCCTGTGAAGATGGCCGCCGTCGGCGTCGCTCGTGTAAATTCCCGGATCGCTCAGACCGCTGGCCATGAAAGCGAGCTGCTTTCCGTCC
>PMAA01000139.1:0-20394 GCA_003152355.1 Acidobacteriota bacterium
GGAAAGCGAGCGCAAATTTCTTCCGCGAGCGCATTCTCGGCATCGTGCGGCATGCCGAACATCGTGCCAGTCGCAAGTTTTTCCTGCACGGCCTTAATGACGGCCGGATTGCAGTGTCCCGCCATGAGCGCACCGAAACACAGGTTGAAATCGATGTACTCGTTNNCCGTCAACGTCGTGGATGTGGCCGCCCTTGCCATCCTTCACAAAAATCGGGTACGGATCGTAGGCGCGATAGTTGCTCGCGACGCCCAGCGGTATCCGTTTTGTGGCTTTCGTGTGCGCCTCGCGCGATTTCGGGGTGCGCTTCTCGTAAGTCTGAATTTCCTTTTGCAATGCTTCGTGCATACGGCCCTCCCAGGGCAAACGATCAAAACTGTCGCGATATCCGCAGTCTTAGTTGCGGCCCGCTCTTAATTTCCAATGCCGAACCGGCATGTGCCTCTTCGCCAGTTCTTCAAAAAATGGCTCCAGCGGCACAACATTTTCGGGAGCCTGCACACCAACGCCCGAAAACTGGCCGCGGCCGAGCATCAACGTGGCAATCGAGGCGGGAAACCCCGTGTCGCGAGCGACGGCAGAAATTGCCGGCTCGCTCGTATAGCGAGCCGTTGATTCTGCCGCCTCAGCTACTCTCCGGCCATCCCTGCGCCCTCTCACCACCACGCGAATCGTCTCCACATCCATCGCGCTCACGTTGGGCGCCTTGTGATTCAGCAGCGCGAGCAAGACTTCACGCGGGGCGACGCGAGTTCCGTTCACAGGCATCGGTTCGCGGCTCGCGAACCCCATTTCAGTGAGATTCCTGATTAATCCCACGAGTTGCGGATCGTAGTTGATCTTGAAATTCACCTCGCGGACACCCTTGCTCCGAAAACTCACCGGCAGCGTCCCAAGCTCGGAGTGAATCGAATTGCGCAGCGTAACGCGTCCGATCGGCTCCGGAAATCGCTCGATGACAGGGTCCGAAAGCATCGGCCGCTCGATGAAGCGCCCGTTTCGAAACGCAATCGGCGGCATTGTCAACTCATCGAGGATCGTCGCAATCGAAAACGTGTAAGCGATGGGGCTGTCGTAACGCCGCAGGTCCGCCGATGCATTGAACACGTCAATCGAGTCCACGCGATCCATCGAGTCGGCGAGAAAACGCGCCATGATATTCGTGGTGCCCGGCGCGCCGCCCATACCCGCGATGGCGATCCGCCCGATCCTGCGAAAATCGGCGTCCAACGCGAATTGCTTTCGGGTCATGTGATAAAGGCCGCCGAGATCGAGATAATTCACTCGCGCCCTAAGAGCCGCCTTCATCACATCCAGATTCCAATTGTACTGCGTGCAGTTCACTACCGAAGTTGCGCCCCGAAGAATCCACGCTAACTTCGCCGTGTCCCGGACATCGGCAAACGCCGCTTTGGCCTTCCCGCGCCCAAAATCTCGCGCCACTTCCTCGGCCCGCTTGCGGTCAAAATCAGCAACAATCAGATTCGAAACGTCCGCGGCCCGCGCCAAATCGTAAACTACCGCGCGACCCATCATCCCTGCTCCGAGAACGGCGATTTTCATCTTTGTATGCGGGGCTCGAAGCAGACTCTTGAAAATATTCCTGACACGCGCAAAAGCGAGGAGTCCTTTCGTCAGGGCTCCCCGCTCTCTATACTGCGATTCTTTCTAGAACATCAACTTCAGACCAAATTGAATGACGCGTGGATCTTCGCGAGTTTTCTGTATCAAGCCAAACGTCGGGCCGTCCGAGAAGTTCCCGTCGGGGTTCCGAAACTGCGTATGGTTCCAGGTGTTATAGAACTCCGCCCGGAACTCGGTCTTCCAGCGCTCATTGATCGGAGTCGTCTTCGAAATGACCATGTCCGTATTGCTGATCGCAGGACCACAGCAAAGCGCATGAGGAACATTCCCGTATGCTCCAGGCGCGGGATCCGCGAAGTTCGAAGGGTTGAACCAGTATCCTCCGTTCGTTTTCGGGTTCTGGAACTGGACCGGCCCACTGACTTGCGGCGTATTGGCAGACTCAAAGAAAACGCTGCTCATCAGTTCGGTGTCATCCTCGTCCTCCACGCGAATCGGGAAGCCGCTTTGGTAAATAATGATCGCCGAAACTCCCCAACCGTCGAGAGCCTTTCCCGCGAAACCCGAATATTGCGGGACTGGCAGCGTCCAAATGGGGCTGAAGACGAAGCGATGCTTGGCCGAGAGCAATGAGTTTCCGCGAGTCGCCTCGTAGTTAATCGGGTTGAGCTCATTTTCGAACGATGCGCCCTGGTCAATCGCTTTGCTGAACGTATAGGACGCCTCGAAACTCAAACCGTGCGAATAACTTCTATCGAGAGATATCTGGAGGCCGTTGTAGTTCGAATTGGCCATGGTGCCTTCCTGGAAGATGTTGCTGAACACGGGCACACCGTCCGGCGGGCATCCTACGCCCGTGAGCGGCTGGCAGTTGGGCGACGAATATTTGCGCAAACCGACGAGTGTTACGCCAGGACCCCCGACGACAGTATTCGCCGGCAAGCAATTTCCTCCCGACCCGGCGTTATATGGCAGATACAAACCAGTACAACCGGTGACGACGGAAACGCCAGGAGGCGGCGTATAAGCGGGAATCGTAGTTCCACCCGGAATAAAGTACGAACTATCCGACCCGAACGGGCCGCACGTTCCCGAACCAAGGATATTGTTCAGTTGCAGGCAGGTCTCGGGATTTCCGTAGTTGAGATCGTGCGAGGCCAGCAGGTGGTGGGCTTGCGTACCCACGTAGGCGATCCGGAACACCATGTCCTTGCTTACCTGCCGCTCGATCGTCAGGTTGTACTGTTCGGCGGACTGGGTGACAAGGTTCGGCGTGAATTCACCAAAAAGGAGAATCGGCCGGAATGCCGCCCAGTCTACGCAACCCGCAGGGCCGCCTGCACCCGGACACGGGGTCTGAGGAGTTTGTTTGATTACCCCTCCAAACGGGTTCGGAGTGAAAGGCCCCGCAACAGGATCGCTCGATTGAGGCAAATACGGCAAATTGAAGTTCGGATTGCTGGTGAATGAACTCCCGCCAAACGGCGGTTCCGCACTGAATTGTTCGAGAACCAGTTGTTCCATCGGATTGTAGAAAATGCCGAATCCGGCGCGGATGCTCGACTTGCCGGCGCCGCCGAACAGTTTCCCGAGGAACCCATCGGTCATTGAAGGTGACCACGCCAACCCGATGCGCGGACCAAACGCTTTGTAGTACGTGGACGTCAAACCGCGCGGAACGCCCTTGTCGCCCGGGAACACCAGTCCAAGTGGGAACACGGAGTTCTGGGAGCTGTTCTGTCCGCAATCGCCCGGCGACAACCCGGCCGCTTCCGATCCTGACGTGTAAATAAAGCACGGATATTGCGTCGTAACTTGACCGGGGTGGAAAGTCTGCAGGCGATTGCCGGTATCGTAATACGGTGTATTCAACTCCCAGCGCAACCCATAATTGAGCGTCAGGCTCGGCTTGATCTTCCAACTATCCTGCATGAAGAGATAGAGCGCGGTATTGCGCAGTGTCTCCCCCTGCGCGGCGCCTTGGGAGAAGGAATTTGGCGTCCCGAGGAAGTAATCAGGGTAGCCGTCCGTGTACCCGAGATCATTTGTAATTGGAACATCACAGCCAGCTGTCGCGCCGCCAGTACAAAGATTTGAATCGCTGATGAAGGTGTAATCGCCGTTGATGTTGTAGTAGAGAAACTGATTAAAGTAAGCTTTGCGGAAATCGCCGCCGAACTTAATCGTGTGATTGGCGTATGTCTTCGTGTAAGTGTCGCTCCACTGAAAAGAGTTGCCAGTCTGAGGCAGCTCGCCTTCTACGTTGTTGCCGATATTAAACCCACCGTCAACACCGATGAACGGAATGCCGGTGCGGCCGGGGAGGTTCGTCGTGATTCCCAAGGAAGGATTCGCCGGATCCGCGAAGCAATTCGACGCGGGTACTGCTGCTCCGCACGAGTCTTGGACGCTGGGGAGTGTGCTGAGCGGATGGTCCAGATTGCCTTGGCCTTCCCGGTAGTAATTAAACCGAATCTCATTTACGGCACTCGTCCCAATCGTCCAAGTATGGGAGACATTCCATTGCTGACTGCGCGTGGTCGAAAGGGCCGGAAATCCCGGGAGGTTTGCACCAGCTGCCTGGAAGGTCGAAAACGGGACCGTATCGCTGTCGTTGTTGAAATAATAGTAGACGGAAAGTTGCTGCGTGGCGCTGAGTTTTTGGTCGAAACGAGCCGTCGCCTGATTCTCGTATTCAGCCTCGTTCGGTACCGCGCTAAACACCCCAGTGCCAAACGGAGCGACATACTTATTGTATAGCGCCAGTGCTGTCGGATCGAAACACTGAGCCGGCACCTGATTGTTTGGGAAAATGTTGGCAAATGGCGTTCCAGCGGCGATGGCAGCTCCGCCTTCGGCAGTGACCGCTTGCTGGCAGGTCTGTCCGCTCGATCCAGTCGCGCGGCTCGCGAGTTGGGTCGCAAACGTTGGGTCAACCAGCGTGCCAACAAAGGTGGGGCCGTCCGCCGCAAAGTTGCCGGCGGCCTCGTTCGCGCTCGGTAAGATAACCACGCCAGACGGTTGGCCCTGAATCCGGCGATTCCCTTCGTAAGAACCGAAGATGAAAGTCTTATCCTTCTTGATGGGCCCGCCGAGCGTTCCGCCGAACTGATTCTGATGATAATCCGCAACTGTAGGGTCGAAATAGCCGCGATCATTAAGCGCATTATTTCGCAGAAACTCGTAAATATCGCCGTGCTCGTCATTCGTGCCCGATTTCGTCACCACGTTGACGATGGAACCGGAATTCCGGCCATACTCGGCGTCGAAAGTGTTGGTGATGACGCGAAATTCTTCAATGGCGTCAGGCGACGGTTGAATTCCCGGAGCGTTCACGAAAATGTCGTTCGCGTCGCCGCCGTTGACCATGTAATTGTTCGATCGACCGCGGCCGCCGTTGACGGACACCACGCCAGGATTTTCGCTGCCATAAAAGAGGTCCGAGCCAAGTTGGGATTGCACGCCCGGCTGTAACTGAAGAAGCTGATAAGCGTTGCGGGTGCTGAGGGGGAGCTCGCGGATCGACTGATCGTTCATCACCGCGCCGATCTGCGTGCTCGTCGTCTCCACCTGCACAGCGTTGGCTTCGACCGTCACCGTTTCGGTCGCGCCGCCAACTTGAAGCGTCGCGTTGACGAGCGCTACGTGGCCGATGTCAACCACAACATCCTTCTCGACGAATTTCTTAAAGCCGGGCGCGTCAATTGAGACTTGGTAATGCCCGACAGGGAGTTCGACGATCTCGAACACGCCGTCCTTATCCGCGCCGGCCATGCGTGTCGTGTCCGTGCCCGGAAGCGTCGCAGTCACCTGTGCGGTTGGGACGACGGCTCCGGACGGATCCTTCACCATTCCGCGTATCGAGCCGGTGGTCTGTCCCCATGCGGCATTCGAAAAAAGAAGCACTCCCAAAAACGCAAGAACGCACACCCCCGCGCCCGCTCTTGTCCTCATTTGCGCTCCTTTGAGACTCATCCCCACTCGCAGGAAATTATATTGTTCCCCGAGATTTTAATTGCACCGTGCGAAAAAACCTTACTATAATCCGCGAACCTTAGTGGAAGGGTTGCAGGTTGTCAAGGAATTTCGCCTTGCCGGCGCGTCTCGTCACTCGAAAAAAATGAATCGGACGCATGCATATCTTCGCATCAGCGACGTCGCGCGTCTGGTGGGCGTTTCGCCTTCCATTCTGCGCACATGGGAGTCCGTCGGGCTCATCTCTCCCGTTCGGACCGACAGCCGTTATCGCCTGTTCACCTCGCGCGATGTCCGCTTGCTGAAGCGCGCCCAGTTCTTGCGCCGCGCTCGCGGTATGAACGCTCCCGCCATCGTTCACATGCTCCGATCGGAAGGCCTGCTCGCGAATCACGCGCCCGCGAAGCCGAGTCCCGCCGGTCCGCGGCTTCGACGCTTGCGGCTCAAAACGGGCCATTCGCTTTCGCAGGTCGCCAAAGCCGTTTCGGTGTCCGTCGGATTCCTTAGTGCGCTTGAGCGCGGTCACATGAGCGCATCCGTCGCCACTCTTCTCCGGCTCGCGAATTATTATCGCGTGAATATTCTTTCGCTCTTCGACGCGGCCGCGGCAAGCCCAAGCCGCGTCCGTCCGAGCGAGCGCAAGATTCTCGAAACCGGCCCTGGCGTGCGGATGGAATTGCTTGCGTGGGGCGATGCCGTCATGGAGCCGCACTTGTTCCGTATTGCGCCCGGCGCCGGCAGCGGAGATTCCTACGCTCACGAGGGCGAAGAGTTCCTCTTCGTTCTTCACGGCAGCTTGGAAATCGTGCTCGAAGGCGGCGAACCCACTCTATTGCGCGCGGGCGATAGCTTTTATTTCGCGAGCAACATGCGCCATCGCTGGACAAATCGTGGCAAGCGAGAAGTCTCCGTGCTGTGGGTCAACACGCCGCCGACATTTTGAGCTAAGGAGCGTTAATGAAGATAAGTGTTCAGCCGCCACGGAAGCGTCGAGTCCTACTCTTCGCAACGGCTATCGCGTTCCTTCTCGCGGCTGTAGCTTGCAAAAAGGAAGCGCCATCGCTGAGTCTCCTCGTGTGGGAGGGCTATGCGGATCCTTCTTACGTACATGATTTCGAAAACGCGCACAATTGCAAGATCAGCGCTTCTTACATGGGATCGAGCGATGAACTCGTCGCCAAGCTTCGCGGCGGCAGCGCCAGCAACTACGATGTGATTTCGCCTTCAAGCGACGTCGCCACGATGATCGCGTCATCCGGCCTTACGGCTCCGCTCGATCTCTCGAAAATTCCGTCCTACGAGCAACTGTCGTCGCGCCTGCGTTCGCTTCCGCTCGTCCGCGTGAATGGCAACGTCTACGGCGTTCCCTTCACATGGGGTCCGAATCCCCTGCTCTATGACACGACAGTCTTTCCGCAAGCTCCCGATAGCTGGGCCGTCCTTTGGGATCCGAAATACAAGGGCAAAATCTCAGTCTGGGATGAGCTTTCGACGCTCTATATGGCCGCCCAACTTCTCGGCTACGACAAGCCCGACCCCAACCATCTCTACAACCTCTCCGACGAAGAACTCGAAAACGTGAAGAAGAAGCTGCTCGAGCTAAAGCCCAACATCCGCAAGATCTGGGCGACGGGCGGCGAATTGACAAACCTCTTTGAAAATCACGAAATCGTCGCCGCAATGGGCTGGCCGCTCATGACCAACCAGTTGCGCGCCGCGAATTTCCCCATCGGCGAGACGATTCCCAAGGAAAACACCACCGGCTGGATCGATCACCTCATGATCACTGCTGCCAGCGAGCACAAGGATCTCGCGACGCAATTCCTTGAATACATGATCGAAGCCCAAACGCAGAAGAAAGTCGCCGATGTCACCGGATACGATCCCGCAAACCCCGGCGCGGCAGCATTCATGGCCGATGCGCAGAGGAAAAATCTCCATCTCGACGATGTGGACAATTACATGGCGCGAATTTATTTCTGGCAGCAAGTCCCGCGTCGCGCCAAATACAACGAGATCTGGAATGAAGTAAAGGCAGCGCAGTGAATTCGCTTCTCTCCATCCGAAATGTCGCAAAGAAGTTTCAGAACAGGGAGGTTTTGCGAGGCATTTCGCTCGATGTAGCTTCTGGCGAATTTTTGACCATTCTCGGCGAAAGCGGTTCCGGCAAAACCACACTGCTGCGCCTCATTGCCGGATTCGAGCAGCCCGATAGCGGCGAGATTTGGATGGCGGACGAAAGGCTCGACACGCTTCCGCCGCATCGCCGCCACGTGAATACAGTGTTTCAGAGCTACGCGTTGTTTCCGCACCTCTCCGTCTTTGAAAACATCGCTTACGGCCTGCGCGTTCAGCACGTCGCAAAAGCGGAAATTCCTTCGCGCGTTGAACAAGCACTGGCGATGGTCAAGATGGCGGAGTTCGAGCATTCGGCACCGTCGCGTCTCAGTGGCGGACAGCAACAGCGCGTTGCTCTCGCCCGTGCTCTCGTTAATCGTCCGCAAGTCTTGCTTCTCGATGAGCCGCTCTCGGCGCTCGACGCCAACCTCCGCCGGCAAATGCAAATCGAATTAAAATTGCTCCAGCGCGAAGTCGGCATCACTTTCATCTTCGTCACCCACGACCAGGAAGAAGCCATGGCGCTGTCCGATCGCATCGCGCTTCTTCGCGCCGGCGATCTCGAGCAGGTCGCGAGCCCGCGCGAAATCTACGTCCGCCCCGCCACCGCTTACACCGCCAAGTTCATCGGCCAAACAAATCTACTTCGCGCGCAAGTGAGCGGCGGCGTTGCCACAGCGAGCGGAATTTCCTGGCGCATCGCGGGAACATCATCCGAATCCGGCGCGGCGACGTTTTCTCTGCGCCCGGAGTGCATTCGCCTCCTCGGGCAATTTGCTCCCGGCGTTCGCATGGCAGACGGCGGCCCGGTTCGCTTCCGTGCGCAAATCAAGACGCAAACTTTCGGCGGTGCGACCGATTTACTCGAAGTCGCACTCTCCGATGAAAGCTCGCTCCGCGTGCGCATCCCAAGTCACGGGAGCCTCCAGGGCGAGGCGGAATTCGAATTCGCTGCGGCCGACGCCGTCAGCGTCCGCGAGTCCGAACCGAACTAGCATGTACACGCGCGCGTACAAAGCGACCGTGGCCATCCCCCCGCTTCTGTGGGTGACCATCTTCCTACTAATTCCTTACGCGATTCTTTTCTGCTACAGCTTTTGGCAAGTCTCTCCCCTTCAAGTCATCGTCCACGCGTGGACTTTCGACAACTACCGCGAACTCGTTCGCAATCCGATCTATCTGCAAGTGCTCTTTCGTTCGATGCGCATCGCCGGCGCCGTCACCATCCTCGCGCTTCTGCTCGGATATCCTCTCGCCTACTTCCTGTCGTTCTGCGCGACGCGCCGGAAAGATTTGTTCTATCAGCTAGTTATCATTCCGCTCTGGGTCAGTTATCTCGTCCGGGGCTACGCCTGGAAGACGATTCTCGGCAGCGATGGCGTCCTCAACGGATTCTTGCAGTATCTGCACATCACTTCGCACCCAGTTGAATTTTTCCTTTACAGCCCGTTCGCCGTAATTCTTACGCTGACGCACATCTACACACCCTTCACGTTCCTCCCGATCTTCGCGTCGCTCGAGCACGTCCCGCGAAATCTAGTGGAAGCCTCGCAAGATCTGGGCGCGTCTCCGTTCCGCACATTTTGGCGCGTGGTCTTTCCGCTTTCGCTTCCCGGCGTTCTTGCCGGAGCGACGTTTGCCTTCGTCCTTACACTCGGCGATTTCCTCGCTCCCCTGCTCGTCGGCGGCCCGAGCGGAATCATGATCTCTAACATCGTCGTCAGCCTATTCGGCGCGGCCTACAACTGGCCGCTCGGTGCCGCGATTTCCTTCGGCATGCTGGTTCTCGTCGTCACGCTGTTGTTCCTCGTCGAACGCGTCGAGAAGAAATTGAGCTTCTCATGAGATCTCGTAGCGTCGCGTCGCCGGGCTCGCGCTGGCTCAGCGCCTATGCGGCGCTGGTGTACGCGTTTCTCTACCTGCCAATCGTCGTGCTCGCCGTGTATTCGTTCAACGCCGGCGGCGTTGGCGGCTTTCCTCCTCGCAATTTGACGCTATCGTGGTATCGCCTACTGTTTCAGGATGACGCGATCTGGAGCACGCTCCTAAACAGCTTCATCGTCGCGCTGGTCGCCGTTGCGATCTCCATCATTCTCGGCTTGATGGCGGCGCTCGCTCTCGACCGGGTTAATTTCCCCGGAAAAGCGCTCTTTCGGCGCATCGTTCTGCTCCCCCTGATTCTGCCCGGCATCATCACTGGCCTTTCTCTACTCATGCTTTTCGTTGCCGCGGGGATGAAGTTGAGCTTAGTCACCATCACGCTCGGCCACGGCACCGCGTTGATTTCCGTAGCCACCACGGAGATTTTCGCCGGCCTGCAAAAACTCGACCGCGCCCAGGAAGAAGCTTCGCTCGACCTCGGCGCAAATCAATTGACGACGTTCTGGCGCATCACGCTGCCGAACCTGCGCGTCTCTCTCATCGCCGCAGCCCTATTGATTTTTACTCTCTCTCTCGATGAAATCGCCGTCAGCTTCTTCCTCATCGGGCGCAACAACACGCTGCCTCTGGAGATTTGGTCGCGATTGCGGCGCGGCATCACGCCGGAAATCAACGCCATTTCCACCGTCATTCTTCTCTTTTCAATCATTCTGATTCTCGTGTGGTATCGCCTCAGAACGCACGGCGAGAACATTGACGAAAACGCAGCAGCACTTCCCACGGCCATCCAAGGAGACCGGGCATGACACCCACCCGCAGGGACTTTATTAAGTTTGTTGTCGCAGGCTCGATCGCCGCTGGCTGCCCGATTGATTTGTCCCTACTGGCATCCCCGGGCGACATCGAGCCGCAGGTTGATGGCGAGCACTTCGAAATCTGCCACCAGGTTCGCGACGGCAAGACCTTCGCGCATCCGCCCGTATCGAAAACGCATGATGTCGTCATCGTCGGCGGCGGCATCAGCGGCTTGAGCGCCGCATATTTCCTGCGCTCAAAGGATTTCCTGCTTCTGGAAAAGGAGGAACACTGGGGCGGCAACGCTTATCGCGAGGATTTTCAGGGCCAGGGATACGCCACTGCGTCCGCGTACGATTTTGTGGCTTCGGATAGCGCAGTACTCGCGAAAGAAATCGGCCTCGAGCAACTTCCGGTCAACTTCCCCGATCCGACGATCATCAACGGCAAATGGGTGGCCGACACCTGGCGCGGCGGCCTCGACGAGCTTCCCTACCCGCAACCCGTCCGCGACGCCTTCAAGAAATTCCGCGCGGAAATGCTGAAGCTCGGCGCCACCAAGAAACTCGAACGCCTCGACAGCGAGCCTCTTTCGAAATATCTGCAGGATTATCCGCCGGAGCTTACCGCGTGGTGGGATGCCTACGGCCAGTCCAATTGGGGCGCGAAAGCCAAGGATACTTCCGTATACGTTGCGCTCGACGATTTCGTCGAAATCGCGAACGAGAAATTCGAGGACACTCGCATCACGCTGCCCGGCGGCAACGGCGCCATCACGCGGAAGCTATCTGAAGTTCTCCTGGCAAAGTTTTCCGATCGCATGTTCACCGGCGCGACCACGATCTCCGTTGATCCGCAGAAGGATTCTGTAAACGTCACCTACGCGCTCGGCGGCCAACTGCAAACCGTCGCCGCAAAAGCTGTGATCATGGCCGCGCCAAAAATCATCGCTTCGCGCATCGTCTCTGGCATCCCCGACGATCAGATTGACGCCATGCAGTCCATCCGCTACTCGCCATATCCCGTCATCAACATGATTTTCGACAAGCCCGTTTACAATCGCGGCTACGACACCTGGTGCCCCGGAAACAGCTTCACCGATTTCATCGTTGCCGATTGGACCATTCGCAATCAGCCCGGCTACAAGCAGAAATACAACATCCTCACCTTTTACACGCCGATGCAAGAAAAAGACCGCAAGAAGCTCCTGACCATCGAAGGCTGCCAGAAAATCGCCACCGATGTCTTAACTGATTTCAAAAAGCTTTTGCCCGAGTTCAACGTGGACCCGATTGAGATTCACATGTTCCGCCGCGGCCATCCTATGTTCGTAGCCACGCCCGGCAATTTCACCAAGACCATTCCTGCAGCGCGAAAGCCGCTCGATCGCGTTTTCTTTGCTAACACGGATTCAGAAGGTCCGGAATCGCTTGCTGCCGGAGGAGTCGCCGCGTCGAAAAAAGGCGCGGACTGGGTGGAGAAGCGGCTCGCCGGAACATCCTCGCGGCGCGCCGCCGAATCGGTGGGATTTGCCGTTTAGTTCAGAAGAGTGGAAAGCGCGCGGCGGTTAATCTCCGCCAGGATTGCCGCGCGCCGTGAATCGCCGCCGCTCGTCGCTGTAATTCCTTCAAAGGCGCGCATCAGCTCCGCATCCGAAAGTTTGCGCAAGCCCTTGCCGCCTGGACCGTAATTCGAACGCGTAAAAAAGAAATCCGGACTTGAACTCGCGCTGGCCTTCGTCGCAATCTTCACGGCTTCCAGCAGCTTCCTGCATTCCGCGCAAGCGCCTTCAGGAGAGCACTCGTTGCAATGCTCGATGTGCTCCCAAAATTTGCTCAGCGCGCCCGTGTCTGTGCGTTCGTACAGCATAAAATCGGCCTCGATCCTTTAACGCGATTAATGACTGACAGAAAGATTGCGAATGCCTGCGCCAAGCGACGTGACCGTCCCAAGCACCTGAGGCACCCACCACATCCGCCGCATCGTGCCGTTCTCACTATGCTGCATCTTGCGGCCAATGAAATCGAAAAGTATCGGAGTCGCTTGGATGGCGGCATACATCGCCGGCGTGCCCGCCACGGGGCGCAGCAACGGATTCAATTCCGTGTGTCCTTGCGCGACTTCTCGGTTCGTTGTCCATGCGTCGAAAGTCGCCGCGCTTGATTGCGCCAGCGCCAGCGCCAGCCAGCTATGCCCCGGGCGCAGAACCGACGTTCTGCGTTCGGGCAGCGGCGGCAATTTTTCATATTGAGGAGGAATGTGAACGGCCGCCAAAACTTTCGAGGTCATGTCCGGGAATACCGGATCGGCGCTAGTTGATTTTGCTTTGCTTCCGTCGTCGGGAAGATTCAGCAGGCGAATTCCGTCGTTATCAAATCGAGAAGGAGCAGGAGTAGTGGAAGTAGCGATCGTTGGCTGAAACGCAGCGAGCGAAGTTCGCTCATCGGACAGAATAGTGGCGTAATAATTCGCCGCCGGCGGATTCTTGATAGCGTCGGCGATTCTGACGGGAACCGCTGGCGCCTGAAACAGTAAAACTAGGGTGGCTATCACCATGCACTGTACTCCGATGGTCTTAAATCTATGCAATGGTGATAACGCAAGAGAGAGGCCATCATGCGCACGGGAGTGGTACTTTCTTATGCTATTGAAGGCGCGGCAGTTAGCTCAATTTCAGGTTCTTCGGCGGGTGAGTTTGCACTCGTTTGCGCATGCCCTGTGGAAAACCGTTTCCCATCAAGCGAAGACGGTAGGTAAGACGAAAAATGGCTGTATGCGCGAAAGAGGTCTAGTCCGCTGGTGCGGCCGCCAGAAGCGTTCGCAGGCTTTCACGACACGCTAAAATTGTTCGTTCGATATCAGCGTCAGTATGCGCCGCGGAGACGAACAGCGCTTCATACTGCGATGGCGCCACAAAAATTCCGCGATCGAGCATCGCCGTAAAAAACGCCGCGAATCTCTTCGTATCCGACTTCTTCGCGTCGTCGTAGTTTCGTACGGGGACGTCACAGAAAAATAGGGTCACCAGCGATCCCACTGCGCTCACACGAGCAGGCACGCCCACATCTCGGATCGCGCCAGAGACGCCCTCCGCGAGTCGCGCAGCCTTGCGATCCAGCTCATTGTAAAATCCCGGTGCGCGCAGATGCGGCAGCGTCGCCAAGCCCGCCCGCATCGCGAGCGGATTCCCTGAAAGTGTCCCCGCCTGATAGACCGGCCCGAGCGGCGCCACCATTTCCATGATTTCCCGCCGGCCTCCATAAGCAGCAACCGGTAGCCCGCCGCCAATAATTTTCCCCAGTGTCGTCAAATCGGGTTGAATTTTGTAGACGCTTTGCGCGCCGCCGAGGGCCGTTCGGAATCCGCTGATTACTTCGTCGAAAATCAACAGCGCGCCTTCTCGCCGCGTCACATCGCGCAGCCCTTCGAGAAATCCCGGCTCCGGCGGAACGACTCCCATATTCGCCGCTACCGGTTCCACAATCACGGCCGCGATCTCGCCCGTGTGCGAACCGAACACTCTCTCGACAGCCGCGAGATCGTTGTACGGCACATTGATCGTTAATTTCGCGAAAGCTTCCGGGACGCCGGGGCTCGCCGAAATCCCCAGCGTCGCCAAGCCCGAGCCTGCCTGCGAAAGAAAACTGTCCGAATGCCCGTGATAGCAGCCCTCGAATTTCACGATGAGGTCTCGTTTCGTGAATCCGCGAGCGAGGCGAATCGCGGACATCGTCGCCTCTGTGCCCGAGCTGACGAAGCGCATCATCTCGATCGACGGCACCGCGCTCGCGATTTGCTCGGCAAGCTCGCTCTCAAGCGGCGACGTCATGCCATAGCTCGTCCCGTACGCTGCTTGATCCTGGATCGCCTTCGTGACGGAGGGATGCGCGTGGCCCAAAATCATCGCGCCCCACGAGCAGACGTAATCCAGGTATTCGTTGCCGTCTGCGTCGTAGAGCCGCGCGCCTTCTGCCCGCTCGATAACAAGAGGACTTCCACCCACAGCGCGAAACGCTCGCACAGGACTATCCACGCCGCCGACAAGAATTTTCTCGCTTCGGCGAAAAATCTGCGCGGAACGCGGCCTCGGCTTTGAAGGCATTCTTGCTCGTCTCCTCAACAAGCCTTGAGCCACCGCGCTGCATCTTTGGCGTGGTAGGTCAGAATAATTCCGGCACCCGCGCGCTGGATGCTGGTGAGAATTTCGAGCACGACGCGCTTCTCGTCGATCCATCCATTTCGCGCTGCCGCTTTGACCATCGAGTATTCGCCGCTCACGTTGTACGCAGCTACCGGAACATCAAACGCATCGCGAACCCGCTGAACAATATCGAGGTAAGGAAGTGCGGGCTTCACCATGATCATGTCCGCGCCCTCTTCGAGATCGAGCGCCACTTCCCGCAACGCTTCGCGCGCATTGGCGGGATCCATTTGGTAGCTGCTGCGATCGCCAAACTGCGCGGCGGATTGCGCCGCCTCGCGAAACGGCCCGTAAAATCCGGAGCAATATTTCGCGGCGTAGGAAAGAATCGCAATGTCCACGAATTCGCTCTCGTCGAGCTTTCGCCGAATCGCCCCGACGCGCCCGTCCATCATGTCCGACGGNNCGCCACGATGTCCGCTCCGGCTCGCGCATGAGACAGCGCTTCATCGGCCAGAATCTCCAGCGTCGGATCGTTCAGCACTTCGCCGTCTTTCACTACGCCGCAATGTCCGTGACTGGTGTACTCACATAGGCAAATATCCGTCATCACAATCANNTTCCACTTCGCGGCATTCTTCGATGAACTTGTCCACGGATCGCTGGTAAATTCCCGGCATGGAGCTGACTTCGGTGCGCACATTCGTACCGGGGCAAACGAACATCGGATAAATCAGCCCTTGCGTGCTGAGTCGCGTCTCGCGCGCCAGGCCGCGCAAGCCTTCATTCCGCCGCAATCTGCGCGGGCGCTGCACCGGAAAGCTCATGAAGTCTTCACTCCCGAGGATTCTCTCTCGAAGTAGGCTGCGATGGCGTCGCCGAGCCCGTCCGACGTGGATTCCGATGATTCAATCGCAACGTTCCACCCGTCTTCGCGAATTGCCCGCGCCGTCGTCGGCCCGATCGCCGCAAACTTCGCCGATTCCGAAAGTACGCGCATCGCATCCGCTCCTATCAACTCCGCGAAATTCCTAAACGCCGAAGGACTCGCAAACGAAATCACATCGACATCGCCGCTGCGAATTCTGTCGAGAGCCGCGGCGGCTCGATCCACCGGTTCTTCCGTTCCGCGAATTCTTCCGATTGGCGCCGCAGTTTCAGTCCCCGGCGCGACCGTCCGGTACGCCACAACATCAATCACTTGCCCCACAAATTCGCCGAGAAATCGCGTCAAATCATCTTTTGCCAAATCGCTGCGCGGGAGCAAGACGCGTTTCCCCGCCAGTTCGCCGCGCAATTCCTGCGCGAGCGCTTCGCCGTTGTGGCGTTTCGCGATGTAATCCACCGCCAGGCCTTCCGATGACGCGGCCGCAGCCGTCGCCGGCCCAACGGCCGCGATCTTCGTTCCGCCCTTCGACCCACCTGGCGCAATTCCGAGCGCACGGGCGCGCCGCACGAAATGCTTCACCGCGTTTTCGCTCGTAAACAAGATCCAGTCAATCCGATCGAGCGATCGTAAAGTCGCATCGAGGATTACCGTGTCCTCGGGATCGGCAAAGCTAACAGTCGGAACAAGCAGAACTTCCGCGCCAAAACCTTCGAGGCGCGCAATCAGCTCCCGCGCTTGCTCCGCCGCGCGCGTCACCACCACGCTCCTTCCAGCGAGCGGTTTGTGCTCTCCACTCACGACGTCGCTCCACCCGTAACGCGCCCCGCAATCTGCAGAATTCTATCCGCGCCGGAATTCAGTAGCCGCCGCCCCAATTCTCTTCCAATCGTCTCGGCTGACGAAATCGCTCCGCACGAATTTCCGCGCACGCAATCCGCTCCGTCCACGCTGAGCACCGCTGCGTCAATATGCAACTCGCCGGCGCCAATCCGCGCCCAAGCGCCAAGCGGAACCTGGCAGCCGCCTTGAAGCTCGGCTAACAGCGCACGCTCGGCCGTAACGCACGGCCGCGCTTCCTCATCGTCAAAATTGCGCACAATCCCAACCGTCTCGCCGTCATCGGCGCGCGTCTCAATTCCCAGCGCGCCCTGGCCCACCGCAGGCAACATCACGTTCGGATCGAGCACATCCGTCGCCCGCCCGCCGAGTCCAAGCCGATCGAGTCCAGCCTTAGCGAGAACGATGGCGTCGAAATCTCCCGCGTCGAGCTTTCGAATTCTCGTGTCCACATTTCCGCGCAAATCACGCACATCGAGATCGTGCCTATAATGCCGCAATTGCGATTGGCGCCGCAGGCTGCTGGTCCCCACGTGCGCACCAGATTTCAAATCGTCCAGTTTTTCACCGCGTCGCGCGACGAGGCAATCGCGGGCTTCATCACGTTTCGTTATCGCGCTGATCTGAAGGCCGCCCGGCAATTCCGTCGGAACATCCTTCATGCTGTGCACCGCCAGATCCACACGCCCGTCGAGAAGCGCGTCTTCCAACTCCTTGATGAACACGCCTTTCAATCCCATCTGTCCGATCGCCGATTCCTGAAATTTGTCGCCCGAAGTCTTGATAATCACGATTTCCCCGGTCACTCGCTGCCGCTCCGCCAATTGATCGCGAATGAAGTTCGCCTGCCAAAGCGCGAGTGCACTTCCGCGCGTCCCGATCCGCAGAACCTTCACTTATCCTCGCCGTCGAGCCCGAAAAGATCGCGCAACGCTTCGATTCCTGCGAGCCGCTGCCGCAATTCTCGCGTACGGCGCAGCCGGTCGCTCGGCGTCTGCACCACGCGTTCAATCAGTTCTGCCGTAAGCGCCAGAATCCGCTCGCGCTCCTCTGCCGGCAGGCCCGAAAGTTCCTCAGCCCGCTCGTCGAGAAGCGCCGTACGCTCTTTCAGCAGCCGGTCGCGCAGTTTGCCAGTCATCGAGAGCGCTTCAACACTGCTGCACCACGTTTCGAATTTCGAGATGTGCTCGGTGATGAGCGACTCCGCGCGCGGCACTTCCGCTTCACGCGCCTTGCGGTTCTGCTCAACAATTTCGCCGAGGTCATCAATGTTGTAGAGGTAAAGGTTATAGAGGCTCGCCGCCGCGGGCTCAACGTTGCGCGGCACGCCCAGATCCACAACGAAGAGCGCCCGCCCTCCATGCGCCTCGTGAACCCGCTCGAGCATCGCTTTCGTGATCGCGCCCTCAGCGTTTACCGACGTCACGATGATGTCGGCCGGCGCCATCGCCGTCTCAAGCGTTGCCCAATCCGCCGATTCCCCGCCCATGCGTCGCGCCAAATCCTCCGCGCGCTCGCGCGAACGATTCACCACCACCAATCGGCCAATTCGGCGATCTCGCAAGTGCTCCACAACTTTCTCCGCCACAGCTCCGGCGCCGATAATCACCGCTTCATGGCCTTCGAGATCGCCGAACACCTGCTCAGCCAATTTCACGCCGGCCCACGCCACCGACATCGGACGCGTCCCCACTTCCGTTTCCGTGCGCACGCGTTTCCCAACTTCGAGCGCACCTTGAAACAATCGGTTCAGAACCGGCCCGGTAGATCCATGCTCCAGCGCCCGTCCGTATGCCTCACGAACTTGTCCCAAAATTTCCGCTTCGCCGAGAAGCATCGAATCAAGCCCCGAGGCCACGCGGAACAAGTGCCGCACCGCTTCAGTATTATTTTCGCGGTAAACCCGCCCGTTGAGTTCAGCCGGTGCAAGCCCATGAAAATCCGCCAGCAATCTCTCCATCACGCCCTGCACATCCGAATTGGGGATCGGCGCGACGCCATAAAGCTCGCTGCGATTGCATGTGGACAGCACCAGCGCTTCTTCGAGTGTGCCGCTCAGGCGCAGTTCGTCCGAGGCGCGTAATGCCTGTTCCGGCGTGAACGCAATTCGCTCGCGCAGTTCCAGGGGCGCCGTTCGATGGTTACAGCCGATGAGCGCAATCTGGACGCGCCCCATCGCGAGATTTGCTGATACAAGATCCGTTGGCATCACATAAACCGATGAAATCCGGTCAAATAAAAATTAACGACCGTGTAGCTGAATAGCACGACCACAAAATTAAAAGCGCAAATATAAGCCGCGCGCGCCCCGCGCCAGTTAGCGCTGCTCGCCAGCCAAAGATAGATGGCGTACGCGCCAAAAATCGCCAGCGTAACGATTACCTTCGGATCTGCCGCGGAATACCGTCCGAGCAACCGGTGCTCCCACACGAAGCCGAACGAAACTCCCAGCGCCAGCGACGCCAGCCCCACCCACACGCTGCTTCGGCTCATCCGTTCGAGCACATCAAGCGCGGGAAATCGCCAGAAGACCAGCCCCGGCCGTCGCGCTCGCAGCACGCGGTTCTGTATTAAATAAATCAGGCTGAGTGCAAAGGACAGCGCGAACGCTGCGTAAGCCAGCGTATTCAATGTGACGTGCAGTGCAAAAAGCGGCCCTCGCGCCGGCGGCGGTGCCGGAGCAGTTTGCGGCGCCAGCAGCGTGACCAAGCTAATCCACACCAGCAAGATTGGCGTCACGAACGCGCCGACGGACCGCTGCCGGTGAAAAACTTCAAGCCCGAGATAAGTAACGCCGAGAAGCCACGCGAAAAGCGACATCGAGCCATAAAGGTCGTCGTAGGGTACGGAGTGAATCCAACGCGATCGCTCAAGCAAAGCCGCGTACTGGAGAATAATTCCGAGCGCGAGGCACATCGTCGCCACTCGCCCGATCCGGCGATCATTTGTGTATAGAAAGCGCGCGTAGCAGAAAAAACTGGCGGCATAGATCGCGATGCTCGCATATCCCCAGGCGTTATTCATCCCGCCTCTTCCGCGCGCCGGCATGCAAGCAGTTTTTCAAATTCGCATTCAATGCAGCAGACTCCCCAAGCGATTTATTATAGCCCTGAAACACGCATTGCCCTTCCGCGAGCAGTGCTCAAATGGCACCCCGCCGCACCGCTCCATAGCTGACCATCTGCTATCATAGTCGCTGAGGCGCCGGGGACTTCGAGTTCGCATGGAACTTGCCACTCAGAATCGAAAGCAGCTATTCCTTCGCGCATGCCGCTCCGAGCCAGTCGAGCGCGTACCAGTCTGGATCATGCGCCAAGCGGGCCGCTACCTGCCCGAATATCGCGCCCTTCGTGAAAAGCACTCATTCCTGGAGGTTTGCAAGACGCCAAATCTTGCCGCCGAGGTCTCCCTACAGCCGTTCCACCGTCTGGGCGTGGATGCCATCATCGTTTTTTCCGACATCCTTATCGTCGCTGAAGCGATGGGCCTGCCCCTCGACGTCCCTGATTCCGGACCCGTCCTCGGCAACCCAGTGCACAATGCGAGCGACGTTGATCGCCTGCGCGTTTTTGATCCGAACGAGACGACACGCTTTCTCGGCGACGCCATCCGGGCAATCTGCCACAGCGGCGGGCCGACCGTTCCGGTCCTCGGCTTTGCCGCTGCTCCCTGGACGCTCGCCTGCTACATGGTCGAAGGCCAAACGCGCGGCGAGCTCGTCAAAATCAAGCAGATGCTTTACACCGCGCCCGATTTACTGCGCGCGCTTCTCGACAAAATCGCTCGCGCCACCGCCCCCTATCTTCGCGCGCAAATCGAAGCCGGCGCGGCCGCCGTCCAGCTTTTCGACACATGGGCTGGCGAATTGAGCCAGGGCGAATACGACGCTTTCGCGCTTCCCGCCACGCAACGCGTCAACGAAGAAATCCGCAAGAGCGCCGCGCCAGTGATCCTCTATTCCAAAGGCACATCACATCTCCTCAGTTCGCTCGCGAAATCCGGCGCCGATGTTCTCAGCGTGGACTGGCGCATCCCGCTCGATGAAGCCCGGCGCGTCGTAGGCCCTCGCATCGCGCTTCAAGGAAATGTCGATCCGCGCATTCTCCTCACGCGCGAAGACATCGCCGTCGGCGCCGCCCGCGCCGCAATTTCGCAAACAGCCGGCCGCGGGCAT
>PMAA01000139.1:20403-23424 GCA_003152355.1 Acidobacteriota bacterium
CCGAAGTGACGAGAACCAAAGACGCGCGCGCCGAAGCAAGCCGGAGAGCGTAGCGAAAGAATCGAAGCGCAATGTCCGAAACAACTCCAAAGCCGCTTGACGCTCGCACGATCTCCCAGGTATCCGAGGAATTCCTCGCCAAATACAATCGCCCCGGCCCTCGCTATACCAGCTATCCCACCGCCCCAGTCTGGAAAGAGGATTTCGGTCCCGACGATCTTGAAAAAGTTTTCGCCACTGCCGATTCCAACGCCACCCCCGTCTCCCTCTACATGCACATCCCGTTCTGCGAAAGCCTGTGCCTGTTTTGCGCGTGCACCGTTTCGATACAAAAAGACAAGGGCGTCTCGATTCCCTATCTCGCCACGCTAAAAAATGAAATCGAGCATACCGCCCGCTTCGTTTCCAAATCGCGGCCCGTGGTGCAATTCCACTGGGGCGGCGGCACGCCAACCTATCTAAGCCCGGCGCAAATGGAGGAATTGTTCACCTTCACGCGCGAGAGATTTGCGTTCGCACCCGACGCCGAACTCGGAATCGAAGTAGACCCGCGCGTCACCTCTCACGAACATCTCACGACGCTGCGCCGCCTCGGCTTCAATCGCCTCAGCATGGGCGTGCAGGACTTCAATCCGCAAGTCCAGCAAGCGATTCACCGCATCCAGCCATTCGAAATGACCCGCGATCTCATCCTCGACGCGCGCGCGCTCGGCTTCGACAGCATCAACGTGGATTTAATCTACGGCCTGCCTCACCAGACGACCGAAAGTTTCACAGCGACGATCGATCAGGTTCTCACTTTCGCCCCGGATCGTGTCGCCATGTTCAGCTACGCTCATGTTCCTTGGCTGAAAAAGCAGCAAGGTTCGTTCATCGGTCATTTGCCTGAAGGCATGGAGAAATTTCGCATCTTCCGAGCTGGCCTCGCGCAATTCATCGGCGGCGGCTACGAATATATCGGCATGGACCACTTCGCGCGTCCCGGGGACGAACTGGCTATCGCCCAGCAAAACCGCACTCTGCACANNAGCCGCCGTCGCCCACCGCGGCATCGCCACCATGCGCGGCTATCGCCTCACCGATGACGATCGCCTGCGCCGCGAAGTGATCGGCCGCCTCCTCTGCCACACCGTGATTCGCAAACACGAAATCGAGCAGCAATTCGGAATTTCGTTCGACGAATATTTCTCGCCTGAGATAACACAGCTTGAAGAGTTCCGCGCCGATGGCCTAGTCACTCTAGACGACGACGAAATCCGCGTCACGCCGCTCGGCCGCGTTTTTATTCGCAATACCGGCATGGCCTTCGATCGCTACCTGCGCGAGCAGCAAATGGATAGCCGGCCGCTATTCTCCAAAACTCTCTGACCGCGCGGCAATCGTGACGCAGCCAATCCAAGTCGCCGTCATCGGAGCCGGAATCTCCGGCCTCTCCTGCGCCCATCGCCTGCGCCAACTCGGCGTTTCCGTTATCGTCCTTGAATCTCAGGAGCGCGGCGGCGGACTCGTCGGCACGATCGAGCGCAATGGCTTTCGCTTCGAAACCGGCCCGCAAAGTTTTCTCTGCACCAAGCCGGTCCTGGAGCTAATTCGCGCGCTCAATATCGAGGGCGATCTGTTGCTAGCGAATCCCCGCGCGCCCCGCTACATTTACAAAAACAAGCGTCTCCACGCGGTGCCCATGTCCCCGCCCGCGATACTAACAAGCTCGCTTCTCAGTTTCAGTTCGCGCTATCGCATCATCGCCGAACGGTTCCGCCACACGAGGCCGCCGACACCTGAGGAATCTGTTGCCGATTTCGTTCGCCGGAAATTCGGAAACGAGATACTCGAATATCTGGTCGCACCGTTTGTTTCCGGCGTCTACGCCGGCGATCCAGAATTCCTGAGTCTGAAAAGCGCGTTCCCTACGCTCGATGAATGGGAGCGCGATCACGGCAGCATCATTCGCGGCGCGATGAATTCGCGGAAGACATCGCCAGGTCCGCGGCCCGCTTTGTGCTCGTTCCGCGAAGGCATGAAAACCTTGATGGAAACGCTCACTCGCAATCTGGATTCAGCATTCGTTCCCGGCGTCCGCGCCGATTCGATCGAACGAAGCGCCTCCGGTGGCGGTTTCACAATTCGAATCACGCAGAGCGGCCAGCGCGAAGAAATGAAAGTTCAATCCGTCATTCTTGCAACGCCTGCTTACATCTCCGGCCACATCGTCGACGCCCTATCTCCAAATCTGGCGAAATCGCTCCTCGGCATCCCTTACGCTCCCGTGGCCGTCGTCGCGCACGGCTACAAGCGCCTGCAAGTAGCCAATTCGCTCGTCGGCTTCGGCGTTCTTATCCCGCGCAAAGAGGCCTTGCGCACGCTTGGCACAGTTTGGAATTCTTCGCTCTTCCCCGGCTCCGCTCCATCGGATTCCGTTCTAGTCACAAGCTTCGTCGGTGGCGCCACCGATCCAGAAATCGTTCACGAAGAGCCGGATGAGATCAGCTCGATCGTCGAGGAAGAAACCAGTCGAATTCTTGAAATCAGCGGCGCGCCCGTCGCAAAGCAAGTCACGCGCTACACGAAAGGCCTGCCGCAATACAATCTCGGCCACGCGCACATTCTCGAAAATATCAATGAGGAGCTCGCGAACTCGCCAGGTGTTTTCTTGACCGGCAATTATTGGATTGGACCCGCATTGGGCAATTGCGTTGAGGCAGGCAAGCAGGCAGCCGAGTCCGCGCAGGCTTATCTAACCGCTCAGAAGTCCGCGACAGCCGCGCAATCCACAATTCCGGCCGCGAGCTAAAATTCTCCGCGCGGCCGCCTGTACCGGTGAGCCAGCCGAATCCGCCGGCGCGATTCCGCATCGCGATATCGCCGGCGTTCCACCGCCGTTTTGAGAATCAGCGGCGGAATCGAGCGCGGGTGCCGCTCGGTATCAATCGCCACAAATGTTAGATAAGCGCTGCTCGTATGCTTGCGCTCGCCCGTCAGCACATTCTCCGAGAACACTTTCACGCCAACTTCCATCGAGGT
>PMAA01000104.1 GCA_003152355.1 Acidobacteriota bacterium
GCGGCGCGGCGCATCGAATCCCGGTAGTTCGAATTTCCTCCGTCGATGATTGTGTCGCCTTCGGAAAGATGCGGCAGCAGCGAGGCAATCGTGCCGTCGACTGGCGCGCCCGCGGGAACCATCAACCAAATGACGCGCGGGGCCTTGAGTTGCGTGACCAGCGATTCGAGCGAATTGGCGCCTTGCGCGCCTTTGCCGGCAATCTGCTGTACGGTTGCGGCGTCGCGATCGAATCCGACGACGCGATGGCCGCCTTTTATCAGGCGTTCCGTCATGTATCCGCCCATTTTTCCCAAACCAATCATTCCAAGTTCCATGCAATGCCTCCTGGCTATTCTCCGTCGCTTAAAACGCCGTAATTCGCTAGATTCGCGCGCAATTGATCCGCGTCGCGGAATTGGATCGTGCGCATGCCCAACTCTTTGGCGCACTCGAGATTCAGCCCGCGGTCGTCTATAAAGACGCATTCGGAGGGATCGCGTTGCGTGATGCTGAGCGCGCGGCGATAGATTCCATCGTCCGGCTTGCGCACGCCGAGATAGCACGAGCTGAAGAACGCATCGAAGTAATCCCGCAGATGAAAAGTATGAATACGGTATTCATTGATCTCGCGCGACTCGTTATTCAGAGCGGCGATGAAATATTTCTTTCTCCCGGCAAGCTTGCCGAGCAACTTCAACGAATCGGGAAGGGGACGCGAGCGATTGAAGATGAATTTCTCGAATTCGTCGCGCGTGAAAGAGCGCTCGCGGTAAAAAACCGTGCGCTGAAGATACTCCGACAGCGAAACTTCGCCCGTCTCGAAACCATTCAGAAGCAGTTCGTGGCGATCCTCAAACTCATCCCACTCGAGATGAAACTGCTCGACGGCCTGGCGGCGATCGGACCGGTCCCAGCCATTCGTCAGAATCACGCCGCCCACGTCCCAGAAGAGCGTCGTGACATCAGACACGCAGCACCTCTTCGAGATGAGCGAGGCCGGCAAAGACGTCGCGGCCAAGTTGAACTTGCAAAAGCCGGCGGCCGCGTTGCTGAAGCGCGGTGTAGTCGCCTTGCGCCTGCGCGCGAATCAGCGTGCCGAACGTGTAATCGGTTTCAGGAACGCTGAGATCGGTCGCGGGCGTGTCGAGAATCTGAATGAACAAACCGGTATTCGGTCCGCCTTTGTGCAANNTGCGGTCCGAAGGCGCGATATACGCGTCAATGCCGATGTAATCGCCCGGATTCACGGATGCCAGCAGCTTCTGCACCGCGGCACTCAATTCAGTGGAATTGGAGGAGTCAATGGCCTCTGGCGCAGTCGATTTGCTAGCGCCATCGCCCGGAGTCTTCTTCATCGCTTGGCGGGCAAGGTCCTTCGCAAGTTGCACGTCCGGCTGATTGAATGGCTGAATACCGATCGCAGCGCCGGCCGCGGCAATCGCAATTTCCCAACGATAGAATTCGCCGCCGAGATCGTAAATGTCGTTCGTCGTAATCCGAACGATGGGATGGCCTGCCGCTTCAAGAGCGCGCAGCTTAGCGGTGTGAACGTCGTCCTTCTCCGACGCGAGCCGCAAATGGACGAACAGACGATCGGACCCGTATCGCGACGGATCGCCTGCGGGCTCTTCATCCGCAACGGGGACAATGCCCTTCCCTTCTTTTCCCGTGCTCTCAGCGATCAGTTGTTCAAGCCAGACAGGCAAGCGGCGCAGCGACGGCGATGCGAAAAATGTAATTTTGTCGCGTCCGGCTTTCGCCGCTTCGCCGACTATCGCGCCGAGTTGCAGGCCAGGACTATTTTGCTCGGTCACGTTTGCCGAGTTGGCTTGCTGCATTGACAGCGCTCGATCGAGAAATCGCTGCAGATCGAGGCCGATGATCGCGGCGGGCACCAGACCAAAGTGCGTTAGCGCCGAGTAGCGGCCGCCGACATCAGGCGTCGCCAAAAACACCCGGCGGAAATCGCGCTGCTCGGCAAGTTTCTGCAACGGCGTTCCTGGATCAGTAATCGCGACGAAATGGCGGCCGGCCGACCGCTCGTGCTCACTCACACGCCGCCAGAAATAATAGAAGAACGAGTTCGGCTCGGTGGTCGTTCCCGATTTGCTCGACACGATGAAAAGCGTGTGCCGCAAATCGAGGCTGTCTTCG
This sequence comes from Acidobacteriota bacterium, assembly GCA_003152355.1. Classification (GTDB taxonomy): domain Bacteria; phylum Acidobacteriota; class Terriglobia; order Acidiferrales; family UBA7541; genus Palsa-147. The sequence goes on from PMAA01000104.1 coordinate 2,137, forward strand.
AGCGCGGTAATGGCTGCAGGGTGAGTGCTGTCGAGCACGTGAAGGACGGGATAGCCATCGCGGCTGCCGAACGTCTTCTCGAAAACTTCAGGCGCGAGGCTCGACCCGCCCATTCCAAGGACGACTGCATGCGTGAATCCTGCCGCCTTGATCTCCTCGCGGAATTTGACGAGATCAGCCACCTGCGCGCGTTGGACCTCGGGCAAAGTCAGCCAGCCGAGGCGATCCGTGATCTCAGGAGTGCCGGCAGGGGCCCAAAGCGTGGGATCTTTGGCCCAGAGACGCTTCGAGAATTGCGCACCGGCCCACGCTTTTAATCGCTGTTCGACCGCCGGAGCGAGCCCGCCGAGCGATTGCTCTTCTTTGCCGATGTTCGCTGCAGCGCCTACGTTTGCCGGCGCGCCCGCGTTCGCTGTCGTGCCACCCTTTGCCGCTAGCAGCGCCGCTTTTTTCTTTTCCAGCGCGGCCATCAAATCTTCGAACGACTTCGCAAACGAATCCACACCCTCAACCTGGAGTTGATGCGTGACGGCATCGAGGCTCACGCCGACCTTGGCGAGACCCGCAATTTCGGCCGCAGCGCTCTCGGGCGATTCTAGAATCGTCGAGCCGCGCACGACGCCGTGATCGCGAAACGCTTCAAGCGTCGCAGGAGGCAGCGTGTTTACGGTGTGAGGGCCAATCAACTCGGCAACATAAAGCGTATCGGGATACGCAGGATTTTTTGTGCTCGTGCTGGCCCACAGGACCCGCTGTACGCGCGCGCCCTTGGCGCGAAGAGCAGCGAAATCGGGCCCGTCAAATATTTCCTGAAAGCGCTTGTAAACGAGGCGGCAATTCGCAATGCCTGCCTTTCCGCGCAACGCGAGAGCCTCCGGCGTTCCAATCTTTTCGAGCGCCGGATCAACGAGATTATCCACGCGGCTGACGAAAAACGATGCGACCGAGGCGATGTGCGAAGGATCGACAGCTCGGGCGAGGCCGCGGATGTAAGCCCGCGCAACAGCTTCGTAATGCCCCATCGAAAACATCAGCGTAATGTTGACGTTGATCCCCGAGGCGAGAAGTTCTTCCACCGCCGGAATTCCTTCGGGCGTGGACGGAACCTTAATCATCAAATTCGGCCGCTGCACCGTCTCCCACAAGTGACGCGCTTCGCGAATTGTTCCAGCCGTGTCGCGAGCAAGCTTCGGGGAAACCTCGAGACTCACGTATCCATCCGCGCCGCCGGTGCGGTCGTACACGGGCCGCAAAATATCCGTGGCCATGCGGATGTCTTCCACCGCGAGGGCCTCGAAAAGCGAAGCGGCACTCACGCTCGAATCGCGATCGATTAACTTCTTCAGCGTGTCGTCGTAGTCGGCACTTCCGGCAATGGCCTTCTCGAAAATCGTCGGATTGCTGGTCATGCCGCTCAAGCCGTCTTCATCAACGAGCTTCCTCAGCGCACCGCTCGTCAGGAGCGTGCGGCGAATGTAGTCGAGCCATATGCCCTGACCTTGCGCCTCGGCAAGTCGCAGCGGATTGGCGCTCCCCTGCGGAGTCTCCGCGGCATTCGGGCTAACTTTGCTTGCCATACTTCACCTCCAACGCTTTCACTTTTTCGAGCCGGCGGCGATGGCGCGGCTCATTCGTAAATACGGCTTTGATATACGTTGCGGCCAAATCTTTTGCGAGTTCGACGCCGATCACGCGCGAGCCGAGAACGAGAACGTTCATGTCATCGTGCTCCACGCCCTGGTGGGCGGAATAGCAATCGTGCGCGATCCCCGCGCGAACGCCGGGAAGTTTGTTCGCGGCGACCGAGGCACCGACGCCGCTGCCGCAAATGAGAATTGCGCGTTCCGCGCGGCCATCCGTAACGGCCAAGCCCACGGCCTCCGAAAAATCGGGATAATCCACGGGCGCGGTGCTGTTTGTTCCGAGATCCAGAACGCTGTGGCCGAGCCCTTGGAGAAATGGGATGAGCTCCTGCTTCAGTGGGAAGCCAGCGTGATCCGCTCCAATTGCCAGGCGCATTCTCGACTCCGGCCGAAGCTCGGCAGGCCACAGTGTATCATCAACGTCAGAGCGAGCCGCGAGAGCCGGTAAGTTCCGGCGAAGTGCGCAGGGCGGCTGCGACAAACTTCTACAAAACGCGGCCGGTCACCCGCAAATGAACATTCGATGAAGTCCGAGTCGAAAAAGTCGCGCACTTCAGCAAGACAGCGTCCTCCCGCGCAAAAACGAGGCGTGCGATCCGAAAGTCCGGGTACATTCGAAACACCTGCAATCAAAAATGTGATTTTGACGATCGGCCACTCTACCCGGCCGCTCGATGAATTCCTCGGATTGCTCGCCGGGCACGGCGTGGAGTGCGTTATTGATGTTAGGACGATCCCTCGCTCCCGGCGCAATCCTCAATTCAATTCCGATGCGCTCGAGGATTCGCTGCGTAAGGCCCATATTGGATACGCGCACAAAAAGCAGCTCGGCGGCTTGCGTCACCCTAAAAAAGATTCCATCAATACGGGATGGCGCAACGAAGGCTTTCGTGGATACGCGGACTATATGCAGACTCCGGAATTTGATGCGGCGCTTGGGGAACTCATTGGGTTCACGCGAACGAAGCGTTGCGCCATCATGTGCGCGGAAGCGGTTCCCTGGCGCTGCCATCGCTCTCTGATTTCCGATGCGCTCGTCATCCGCAAAGTCGCCGTCGAACACATCATGAGCTCCACGAAGCGCGAACCGCACGCACTCACGCCATTCGCCCATGTCGACAGGACGAGAATCACTTATCCAAATTCGCCCGAGCCGAAATTGCCATTCCCCGAGGAATAGCAAGCGTGATGCGATAACACCCCCATGCCTTCAAAGGAAACTGCCATCCTTGTCTGCATGTGTTCCCGGAGGCGGGGCCCTCCGGGCACTGAATTGACGTTTGGCTATGCAACCTGTTCTGCTGCATCGCAGACAACAATTTTCTTCGTTGAGATTGCGCCATGCTCGCCAGAAGTCTTGCGCCGCTCGAAGCGCTGGCATACGATGATTTTCCACGATGAAGCCCGGAATCGTCGTCTCCCACTATCGCGTCCTCGAACCGCTCGGCTCCGGCGGCATGGGTCTCGTCTACAAAGGCGAAGACACGCGGCTCGGACGATTCGTCGCGATCAAATTTCTCTCCGCCGATCTTGAGACCGACAAAGCGGCGCTCGAACGATTTCAGCGCGAAGCTCGCGCGGCCTCGTCTCTCAATCATCCTGGAATCTGCACCGTTCACGATATCGGCGATTACACAGACGAGCGCGGCATCGTTCGGCCTTTTCTCGTTATGGAATTACTCGAGGGCCAGACGTTGCGCGAGCGAATCTCCGGCCGTCCAATTCAAGTGGATGTTCTGCTCGAATACGCCATCCAAATTTCCGACGCGCTCGACGCGGCGCACGCGCGCGGCATCATTCACCGCGACATCAAGCCCGCGAATATTTTCATCACCATGCGCGGCCAAGCGAAAATCCTCGACTTCGGCCTGGCCAAGACGACGCCCACGCGCACGTTCAGCGAATTCGGCGCAGAAACAGCCAGCGTAGACGCCGACCCCGCTTCGGAGGCCGTGATCACCAGTCCGGGCGCGGCGCTCGGCACGGTTGCCTACATGTCACCAGAGCAGGCGCGCGGCGAACCACTCGACGCGCGGACCGATCTCTTCAGCTTCGGCGCGGTGCTCTACGAAATGGCCACGGGTGCGCGACCGTTCACCGGCGCGACGGCGCCGGTAATTTTTGACGCGATCTTTCACGAAGTTCCCGCGCCGCCGTCAACCCGAAATCCGGCAATTCCGCCAAAGCTCGATGAAATCATCGCCAAGGCGCTCGAAAAAGACCGCGATTTGCGGTGCCAGACAGCAGCAGAGCTTCGCGCCGACCTAAAACGCATGAAGCGCGAGAGTGAGTCCGCGCGCGTCGCGCCGTCAACTCAGGCCGCGGCTTCTGCAACGCCCGCGCCCGCTACATCGTCAGCGACATCTGCGCGGGTAGACCCGGCAAGCGTTGAACCGCCGCGCCGGACAATGAAGCGGCTATTGAGAGTGCTTGTGCCACTCATCGCATTGGCGCTCGCTGCGGCTCTCGCATATCACCTCTTCTTCGGGCACAAACAGGAATTCTCGCTCGCAAACATGACAATCACGCAGTTCACGACGCTTGGCAACGTGTACTCCGCTTCGATTTCACCCGACGGCAAGTGGGTGGCGTACGTAACCGTGGATGCCGGGGAATACGCGATTTGGGTGCGCCAGACCGCGACTGGCAGCAGCGTGCAAATCGTCGCGCCAGATCCCAAAAACATCCGGCCCATGACATTTTCGCCCGATGGAAACTACATTTATTACGTCCGCGATGTGAAGCTCGGCCGGCGCGCATTGTTTCAGGTTCCGAGTCTCGGCGGCACGCCTCAGCAAATGATCAACGATGTGGATGGCCCGGTCACTTTTGCGCCCGACGGAAAAGGCATTGCCTTCGTGCGGTTTCCGGCCGTGACCGGAGAAACCGCCGCGCAGAGCCAACTCGTCATCGCCAACGTTGATGGATCTGGAGAACATGTTCTCGCGACTCGCGATGGCAATACACGTTTCCACCGCTGGAGTCCGGCGTGGTCACCCGACGGTAAAGTGATCGCCATTCCGATCACGGATTCGTACGCCAACGCACGACAGGAGGGACTCGAGACGGTTGACGCAACCACGGGCAGAGAAACGCCGCTCGGATCTCACAAATGGCGCAGCTATTCCGGCCTCGCGTGGCTTCCCGACGGCGATCATCTCGCCGTGACCGCGGCCGACGCCGGCGGTTTCGTGAATCCGCAAATCTGGCTGGTGTCCTATCCGGACGGCGTGGACGAACGCGTCACGCGCGATTTAAATTTCTACCAGGGCACAAGCATTACGGCTGACGGCTCGATTGCCGTGACTGTGCAATTGTCAGTGTTCGGTAGCCTTTGGACCGCTCCGGCGACCAAGTCTGCGACGCTAACGGGCGAAGCCAAAGAAATCGGCACGCACAAAGGCGAGGAACAAGGGACGGGCGGCGTCGCATGGCTGGTGGACGGAAGAATCCTGCACACCTTTTATGCGGGCGGCGCGCAAAAGCTCGCGATTCTCTCTCCCGAAAACAAGCCCGAAAACAAGATAGATGAAGACTTCGCGCCACGAGCCTCGAGCTACATCACATCGGCGCACGCCTGCGGCGAAGGCCGATCGATCGTGTTCGCGGCGGCCGACGCGACGGGCACGGGAATTTGGTTTGCCGAGATCGGCGGAAGCGCCCATCAACTCGTTCACGGCGACGCGATCGAGGCATCGGTCTGCTCGCCTGATGGGAAGACCGTGGTTTACCAAGACGCGCACACGCAACACGGCGCTCTCTGGAAGGTTTCGACAGAAAGCGGATCGCCGGTGCGGCTCAGCGACGAAGAGCTCGAGTGGCCTGCTATTTCGCCCGACGGGCAATATATCGCGGCGGCTTGCTGCCCTGGCGCAACAGGCATGCCGCGTCTCGGAATCCTGCCGATCGAAGGCGGCTTGGTTAGCACGAGCTACGATCTGCCATCGGGATTTCAGGCGTCTCCGACCGGCGAAGTATCGGCGTTGGCGTGGGCACCCGACGGAAGCGGCGTCACATATCTCGTCAAGCAGAATGGCGTGGACAACATCTGGTTTCAGCCGGTGGACTTGAAGACGCGTGGCGCCGCGGAGCCACGGCAGGTCACGCACTTTCCTTCAGAAATGATTTGGTCTTATGCGTGGTCGGCGGACGGCAAGCAGCTGGTTATTTCGCGCGGGCACTCGTCCACTGACGCCGTCCTCATTTCGCATTTCCATCAGAACTAGCCGCGGCTTCCCTTTCACGCGCGGAAACGGCTACTGCGGCTCTTTCATTAACTCCGGATTCGGCGTCGGCCTCGTGCCGGATTTCATTCCGCTGCTGATTTGGTCATCGCGCGCCATTCCCGCGTCGAGAAGCCGCTGCGATTCGGCGAATTCTTTCTTCGCTTCTTCGGTCCTGCCAAGATGCATCAGAATTCGCCCGCGAACGTAATGGACGTTGCGGCTATCGGGCGCGAGTTTTTCCGCGGCATCAAGAGCAGCAAGCGCCTGCGAGAACTTTCCCTGGCGCTGATAGATCTCGCCAAGACCGAATTGCGAGCTTGCAACGTGCGGATCGCGCTGGAGCGCTTCGCGAAAATATTGCTCGGCCTTCGCCTCGTCGTGCTGGCGCGAATAGAGCCAGCCAAGTTCGTCGTAATTCCACGCGAGATCCGGCTCGATGGCGGTGTCTTTCAGGAATTCAGAGCGAGCTTCGTCGTACTTGCTCATTCCCAAGTAAGCAAGCCCGAGATTGAAATGCAAAAACGGAAGTGACGAATCAGCTTCTTCCGCTTGCTGCAATTCAGCGAGCGCTTTCTCCGGTTCATGGCGATTGAGATCGGCTTTGCCCATAAGAAGGTGGAATTCAGGCGTGTCGCCGCCAACTTCAACCAGCCGGATGAGCGCTTTCGATTCGAGATCGGCGCGTTTCGCGCGTCCCGCCGCGATGCCAACCACATACAGGTAGCTGAGGTTGTTCGATTCGGAATCCCAAAGCGGCTCGAGCGTCGAGGCGGCCTCGGCATATCGTTCCGAGAAGAAATAGCACAGGCCCAGAAGATATCGAGGCTGCGCCGCTCCGGGCGCGTCGCGCAAGACGGATTCGAACGGCGGAATCGCCGATCTGAATTCTTCCTGGCGAAAGTAAACCAGGCCGATGTTCAGGCGGACTCCCGCGACATTTGGCGCAAGTTTCTCGGCTTTGCGTAGAAGCTCGAGGGCGTTGTTCCACTGCTTGCGCCGCATGGCGATCACGCCGAGATTCGCCCAGGCTCCAGCAACCTGCGGATTCGCTGCGAGCACTTTTCGAAAATCAGATTCAGCCGTCCCCAAATCGCCGCGTTGCAAGCTCGCTTGACCTTCGTTGAATAACCGTTCCAGATCACCTGCTGGAGCAGCGCCGGGATCCGACTGAAATGCGCAGCCGCTCTTCGCCGAAGTCTCAGCCGATCCAAATGCGAATGCAAAAGAGCACACCAACACAGCCGCAAAAGCTATGCGCACTGAATAAAATTGAAACGAACCGATCACGTCATCGGACTCTAGGCTAGCCGCCGAACGAATTCAAGAACGAGTGAGGCCGCACCACACCCGACGAGTTCTCAACAACCAGCATGAGAAGATGTATCATGCCGCGTGCGATTTGCAGGCGCCGCGGGAGTTCGATGGTAAAACGCAGGAGACAGAAGAACTCATCCGTCACGATTCGCGACGTCGCCCGCGCCAGCGGATTCTCGTCCACCACCGTCTCATTCGTACTGAACGACGCGCCTCTTGCCCGCTTCATTCCCACGAAGACAAAAAATCGCATTCGCAGCGCCGCCAAGCGCCTCGGCTACCGTCCGCACTTATTGACGCCTTTCATGCGCAGCAAGCGAAGCCATTCGGTCGGCGTCATGGTGTTCGACATGACCGATCCCTACTGCACGCTGATTCTTCGCGGCGTGGAGAACGCGCTCTATCAGGCGTCTTACCTCCCCATCCTCGCCGACGTGCACAACGAGCGAAGCCGCTTCGAGCGCTACCTCGAGATGCTTCTTGATCGCCGCGTGGAAGGATTGATCGTTCTCGCGAATTGGCTGTTCCTCGACATTCATTTCCTCGCCGACCTCGAAAAAAATACGATTCCGGCGACACTAATCGGCGGCGAATTGAAAACAGATTCGATTAGCTCAGTCATCGTCGATAACGAAGTCGGAGGACGCCTCGCGCTCGAACATCTTTTCTCGCTCGGGCATCGCAAAATCGCGTTCATTCGCGGACCGAAAATGCTCGGCGACAGCGGCCCGCGCTGGCGCGGCATTCGTTCCTTCGCGCAGGCGAACGGCCTCGAACTTGACGCCAAGCTCATCGTGGATTTGCCTGAATCGCGCGATCCCAATTCCGGCTTCGAGGCTGGGCTGCGGCTGACGGAGGAATTGCTGAAGCGGAAGCGCCAGTTTACGGCGCTGATGGCCTTTGACGACCTCACGGCATTCGGCGCGGTGCGGGCCCTCGCGAAGTCCGGAGTGCGAGTGCCCGATGATTGTTCCGTGATCGGATTTGACGACGTGGCCGCCGCGACTCTTTCCACTCCGTCGCTGACGACGATCCGCCAACCGATGGAGTCCATGGGCGCGATGGCCGTCGGAATTCTGGTGGATAGCATCAACGCCCGGCAGGAAAGCCGCGAGTTCAGCGCCGCGCATGAGCGAGTGGCCCCGGAGCTCGTCGTCAGAGAATCCACCAGGGCTCTCCGCTAAGGGATGCGTCGAGCGGTCCTGAAAACAGCAAGCGCGGGCAGGGCTTCCGCACGCCTGTTCCCGCACTTTTCCCCTTGACAGGCACGGCTTCCTAATCCAATATTCGCCCATTCGTGTCCTAAATGTTTATTAAACGTTTTAATGAAAATCTCATCGTCACGGCCAGCCGCATAGGAGAGCGTTTTCTTGCGCGCCGGTGCCCGTGCAGACGTGCAATACATTCGAATGAACACGATTTCTTCACGGAGCGAACCATGAAAGCACTCCGCAATTTCGCCATCTGCTTCGCGGCCGTTCTTGCCCTCCCCGTCCTCGCGCGCGCCCAGGATACCGGTTACATCACTGGAACCGTCACTGACCCATCGGGCGCGTCGGTTGCCGGCGCGGACGTCACGGTATCCAACGAAGCGCGCGGCATAAAGCACGAGGTCCGGACGAATTCGAGTGGCGAGTATCTCGCCGCCGGCCTTCCCGCGTCGAACTACACTGTCATTGTCCTGGCCAAGGGTTTCGAACAATTTCAGGAAAATAATATCGTGCTGGCCGCCGGGGAAAAGCGGCGCGTGGACGTTCAAGTTTCCGTCGGCAAGGTAAGCGAGAAAGTGATGGTGGAAGGGTCGGCTGCGCCAGCCGTGGAAACGCAGTCTTCGGAATTGAGCGACACGATCGGCAGCAAGCAGATCGGTCAGCTTGAACTCAACGGCCGCAATTTTTCACAGCTCATCATCTTATCGCCCGGCGTGGCCAACGCGACTTTCGTGCAGACAGGAACGGATGAGGGCGAGGTCGGCGTGACGGGCAACATATCGTTCAGCATCAACGGCGGACGGACGGAGTACAACAACTGGGAAGTTGACGGCGGCGACATGATGGATAATGGCAGCAACACGACGCTGAATATCTATCCGAACGTGGACGCGATTCAGGAATTTCAGGTGCTCACATCGAATTACGGCGCGCAATACGGGCGCAACGGCTCCGGGACGGTCGAAGTGGTGACGAAGTCCGGGACGCGCGACTTTCACGGCGACGCCTTTTATTTTGGGCGGAATGATTTCTTCAACGCGCGGAACTTTTTCGACGAAACCACAAAAGCGCCGCCTTACAAGAAGCACGACTTCGGTTACACGATCGGCGGGCCGGTTTTCGTTCCGCATCATTACAATAGCAACCGCTCGAAGTCGTTTTTCTTCTTCTCTGAAGAGTTCCGGCGGGAGAAGGAGCCGTCCGAGTTTCTTCAGAACGTTCCTTCCGACGCGGAGCGAGGCGGAAACTTTTCAGATCTCTGCCCGGACGCAAACGGCACATTCAACGATTGCCCGATAAATCCAGCCACGGGCACATACTTCACGGGAAACACAGTCCCCGTTGACGCTGCCAACGCCAATGCGATTCTCGCGATGATCCCGCATGCAAACACGACAAACGGCATCTATCCCGCATTTGCGGAGACTATTTCACCACCGACGACCTGGCATGAGGAGCTTTTCAAGATCGATCACAACCTCAACGACAAAACACGCCTGACTTTTCGATACATCCACGATTCGTGGAACTCGCTCAATTCGTCGGTGCTGAATTGGAGCCAAGCGTCGGTGTTTCCCACGATCCAAACACAAATGGCCTCGCCGGGAACGAGCTTCGTCGCGCGAATGACGACAAGCGCTTCGCCGACGCTGCTGAATGAATTTGTATTCAGCTATTCGGCCGACCACGTCGTACTCTCGAACACTGGCCCTTGGCAGAGACCGTCGAGCATGACCATGACGGGATTTTTCGACAACGGATTCGGAGGCAGGCTCCCGGGCGTACAAATCCTGAACGGCGCGCCCTACCTGGGAGGAAGCAGCGGCACGTTTATAGAAGATCCGAGCTTCATGCCGTGGAACAACGCGAACCCCACGTATACATACAGGGACAACGTGACGAAGATCATCGGAACGCACAATATTATTTTCGGAGTTTATTTCGTCGCGGCGCAGAAAAACGAGGATTACGAGCCGCTTTACAGTCCGGGTGGATTTCTGACGTTTGACAACACGTCGCTGGTGACGACCGGAAACGCGTTCGCGGATTTGCTGGTGGGTAACGTCGCGTCATTCTCGCAAACAAACGCGGAGCCGAAGTATTACAACCGGTACAAAATCGTCGAGCCGTACGTGCAGGACGATTGGCACATCACGAAGCGGCTCACGCTGAACCTCGGGCTGCGGCTTAGTTTGTTCGGGACGTATCGCGAGAAATACCAGAAGGCTTACAACTTCGATCCGGCGGCGTGGGTCGCGGCCGATGCGCCCGCAATTGATTCCAACGGAAATCTCGTTCCGGGCAGCGGGAACTTCTTCAACGGACAAGTGCAGTGCGGATCGACCGGCGTACCCGCCGGATGCACGCAGGGGCATCTTTTCAACCCAGCGCCGCGAATTGGATTTGCGTGGGATCCGTTCGGGGATGGCAAGACGGCGATCCGCGCCGGCTACGGAATCTTCTTCGAGCATACGAACGGGAACGAAGCGAACACCGAGGTGCTCGAAGGGAGCCCTCCCGTTGTTCAAACACCCACTCAAGTCGACGTCGCCGGATTCACAAATCTCGGCGCGGGCGGCGGAACGATCGCGCCGCTGAACGTTACGTCCATTCCTGACCAAGTAACGTGGCCCTACGTGCAGCAGTGGCACCTGGACGTGCAACGCGAGCTGCCCGGGAAGACGACGCTCACGGTCGCCTACGTCGGATCGAAAGGCACTCATCTGACTGACATACGCGACATCAATCAAGTGCAGCCGACTCCTCCATCGCAAAATCCGTTCGGCTTCGGCCAAATCATCACCGCGGACATATGCGCGAGCGGAGATGTGAACGGAACGCCGGTGACCGGCCAAGCCGCGATCAACCTAGGTATTGCATGCGGCAATGATCCGGACTATTCGCGGCCGTTCTACGGCATATCCAATATCACGCGAATCGAGAGCGAGGCGAACTCGATTTATAACGCGCTGCAGGTCTCCGCGCGCCGAACCGCGGGAGATCTCACGTACAGCGTCGCGTACACGTACAGCCATGCAATCGACGATTCTTCATCGCGGTTCGATAACGCGTTCGTGAATTCCTACGATCTCGCGAGCAATCGAGCGAGTGGCGACTACGATCAACGGCACATTCTGAACTTCAGCTACGATTATGATTTCCCCATCTTCAGAAAAAGCCATGGATTCACTCACACGCTGCTGAGCGGCTGGGAAATTTCGGGGATCACGACGATTGAAACGGGAGCTCCTTTCTCGGTCACCGACAGTCTCGCCTACGTGGACAATGCGGGCGTGGGCAACGGCGTCGGAACGAGCGCCTATTTGGACATTGTCGGTGATCCCAAAGCCGGACTGGGACCCCAACAACAGTTGGCGCAGAGTTCCGGAGTATTTGCGCCGCTATATTACAATCCGACAGCTTTTGAGGTTCCCACGGGACTCACGTTTGGAAATTCCGGTCGAAACGCGTTGAGAGAGCCCGGACGCACGAACTTTGACATGGGGCTGTTCAAACGTTTCCCGATCGGCGAGAACAGAGCGTTCGAGTTCCGATGGGAAAATTTCAACGTCTTCAACCACACGCAGTTCGCTCAGCTCGACGCGGCGGCTGATTGCAGCTTGTCGCCGAGTGATGGCACAAATCTCGGCGTGCCGGATTGCGTGGGCACTTCAAGCTTCCTTCATCCCACGGCGGCGCACGATCCGCGCATCATGCAGTTCGGGCTCAAATTCCTTTTCTGATAGATCGCATTGGCCGCGATGTGGGCGTAGAATCGGCGCTTGGCTTCGGATAGCCAGGAATCTACGCGGGGTTCTGCGGTGACAAAAACCGGATATCTCATTCTTTGCGTTCTTGTGTCGTGTCTCGCCGGGCTTGCAGCGGCGGGGCGCCCGGCGGCGACCGTCCAAGAACGGCTGGGCTATCCCGCGAGCGCCCGCCTGCTCGTTATTCACGCCGACGATTTCGGCATGGCACATTCCGTGAATCGAGCGATTTCCGAAGCGCTCGAAAACGGTTGGGTGACTTCCGCAAGTATCCTCGTTCCCTGCCCATGGTTCCCAGAAGTCGCGATCTGGGCGAAAGATCACCCCAATGCGGATCTCGGAGTTCATCTCGCGCTGAACAGCGAGTGGCTGGATTTTCGTTGGGGTCCCGTGAGTTCGAAAGACCGCGTGCCAAGCCTGCTCGATGAGCAAGGTTACTTCCCTTTACTCGAAACGGCCGTGGCGCAGCGCGCAAATCCGAAGGAAGCCGCCATGGAACTCGCCGCGCAGGTTGAACGCGCGCGTGCCTTTGGCATCCACATCAGCCACCTGGACACGCACATGGGCGCGCTGATGGGCACGCCCGAGCTTGCCGAGGCATATCAGCGAATCGGCCGTCAGCAGGGACTGCCATTATTGTGGCATCGCGGCGCGAGCGAGAATTTTCCGCCCGAAGCGCAACAGCGGCCGGATTTCATTCTGACCGACGACGACCTCGAGATCTCGCCGGGAGTTAAACCTGAAAACTGGCTTCGCACCTGCGAGAACATGTTGACGCCGTTGAAGCCCGGCGTGCACCACCTTGTCGTTCATCTCGGTTACGATGACGATGAATTGCGCGGCGCGACGCGCGACCATCCGGATTGGGGCGCCGCGTGGAGGCAATCTGACTTCAACATGGTGAAGAGTGCTGAGTTCAGGCAGTTTCTAAAATCGCAAGGATTCGTACTCGTCACTTGGCGAGAACTTGCGCGCGCCTTGCCCGCCGACTATCGGATTCCCTAACCTCAAGCACCGGCGCAAACGCGCAGTCGCGTCACTACCCAATAAGTTCAGGACTCGTGCGCGGTCACTTAATCGTTGCCCGCGCCCGCAGCCGCGTTCGCCGGGACCGAATTGATATAACCATCTTCAGCGAGGACGGCACCTCTCTCCCGATACGGCTGGGGATCCTGCGGCGCCCAGGTGGCCAGTCCATCTACGTAGCGGTTGTACATGCAAAATGCCGCGGCGATCAGCACCGTATCGTGAATTTCGCGATCCGTCGCGCCGTGCTTTCGCGCGCGCTCGACGTCCGCCGTCGTGACGCTCTTCCCGCCCTTCTGAACCTTCCCCGCAATCGCGAGCAGCGCTTTGAGCTTATCCGACACGGGCGCCTGTTCGAATCCGAGCTTTACCGTCTGAACGAGCTCCTCGTTTCCTCCGAGGTGATGCGCGGCGACGGCTCCGTGAATCGTTTGGCAGAAAAAGCAATCGTTCTGCGCCGACACGTAAGTGGCAATCAGCTCGCGTTCTCCGGGCGTGAGCGAGTTCGGACCGTGAAGAAGGACATGCGCAAGCTCATTCAGCGGCTTCGCAGTTTCGGGCCGGTACATCATCGGGCCAACGATGCCTGGTATGCCTTCAGGAAGCGGAATGTGCGGCATGATTCGAGTCCTCCTCGATGGGCTCAACTCAATGGGATTAGCCGGCGAGACTATATGCCGCCAGGCGGTCGCGCAATCGTATTTTCATATTAGACGGCGAAGCAGCCTCCAAAGGATATGCCTGCATCAAAGACGTTTAAGCGGACAGCTTTAGAAAGGATCGAGATCGCGGTAGGTATAGCGGCCGCCAGACGCAGCGTGCTGTCCGTGAAAGCGTTAACGCCCCAGTCCCGCCGGCACACAACACAAGTTCAAGATCGCACTTTCCGCTCGACCGCACAGCGAGCAATCGCGAGCGACGAACCGGAACCCTAATTTGAAAATACTTCGGTATAGATATTACGAATCCAATGAATGAGGCAGATCGAATGAAATCGACCCACCGCCGTTTCCTGAAGGCATTCGTTGTACTTTTCGCACTCACTTTTTCGGCATTCGCCGCGAGCGCCCAAACAAGTTCCGTCGCGCCGCAAATCACGCAAGCGATTGACGAGGGCAAGCTCGTCACGCTGCACGGCAATACGCCGGCGCAAGCGACGGCGGCCAATGACCGCGGAGCGATCGCCTACGATACCCGCATGGAGCACATGTTGCTGCAGTTGCAGCGCTCGCCCCAACAGGAGCAGGCGCTCCGCGAGTATATCGACGAGCTGACGAAGCCCGGCTCGCCGAATTACCACCAGTGGCTGACTGCGGAACAGTACGGCGAACGGTTCGGCCTCGCGCAATCGGATCTCGACACGATCAAAGGCTGGCTCGCCGGTCACGGTCTCACGGCGAATTTCGTTTACCCGAGCGGCATGGTCATCGATTTTTCGGGCACGGCCGGGCAAGTGCACGATGCCTTCCGCACCGAAATTCACGCGCTCAATGTGAAAGGCGTGAAACACATCGCGAACATGAGCGATCCGCGGATTCCAGCGGCATTGGCTCCGGCAGTGGCCGGCGTCGTATCGCTTCACGATTTTATGCCGCGCCGCATGTACAAGCCGCGGCCGAAGTATACGTTCCCCGTTTCAGGCGGAGATGCATTCGGCGTAGTCCCGGCTGACCTGGCGACTATCTACAATTTGAATCCCGTCTTCAGCTCCGGAGTTTCCGGTCAGGGACAGACCGTGGTAGTAATCGAAGACACCAACCTTTTTTCGACGGCCGACTGGAACACCTTCCGCTCGACTTTCGGGCTTTCCTCTTATACCGCCGGGAATCTCACACAGGTGCAGCCTCCGCCTCCGTCCGGTACGAATAATTGCAGCCTGCCGGTCGTCAATTCAAGCGACGATGAAGCCGCTATCGATGTGGAGTATTCAAGTGCGGCGGCGCCGAGCGCGACAATCGAGCTGGCTTCGTGTTCCGACACGACGACTTTCGGCGGCTTCATCGCTCTGCAGAATCTTGTGAACGCGAAATCGCCGCCCGCTATCATCAGCCTCAGCCTGGGCTTTTGCGAGGCGGGTAACGGGGCCGGGTCAAACGCGGCGATCAACTCGGTATATCAGCAAGCCGCGTCCGAAGGCGTTTCCGTGTACGTTTCCGCGGGAGACGAAGGCGCCGCGAGTTGCGACGCCGATGACACGCCGGTAGGCCCAGACCAGATAACGAGTGCGACTTTCGGCATCGGTGTCAGCGCATGGGCTTCCACAATTTACAACGTCGCCGTCGGCGGCACNNTGGAACGATTCGTGCGCCAGCGCTCTTCTTACTTCGTTCTTGGACGGTTCTGCCACGTCGTACGGCACGAGCGGCTTTTGCAACAGCACCACCGCTGCCTCAGATCAGTTGCTGACAACGGCGGCCGGCAGTGGGGGTCCGAGCGGCTGCGCGACGGGAACGCCATCCACAAGCAACGTTGTCAGCGGCAGTTGTGCCGGCTATGCCAAGCCGTCGTGGCAGTCGCTTACGGGCAATCCGGCTGACGGCGTTCGCGACATTCCCGACGTTTCCATGTTCGCCGCGAACGGCATCTGGGACCAGGCCTACATCTTCTGCTTTTCCGACACGGCCAACGGCGGCGCTGCCTGCACTGGTGCGCCGAGCGGCTGGGATGCCGGCGGCGGAACGTCATTTGGTGCGCCGATCTGGGCGGGTATCCAGGCTTTGATTAATCAGAAGACCGGCGCGCGCCAGGGCAATCCGAATCCGACGTTCTACAGCCTGGCTTCAACTGAGTACGGCTCGAGTGACACGGCGTGCAACTCGTCGCTCGGCAACGGTGTCGGCGGCTCGTGCATTTTTTACGACGTCACGCAGGGCGATATGGACGTCAATTGCACCGGGACACATAGCTGTTACCTTCCATCAGGTACCTACGGAGTGCTGTCCACGTCGGATAGCTCCGATTCGATTGGGTATGGGACGGGGACCGGTTGGGATTTCGCAACGGGCATCGGCAGCCCAAACGTAGCGAATCTCGTCAATAATTGGCCCGGCAGCGTGTCTACGGCTGGCTTCACTGTTTCTGCTGCGGCCGCCAGTCCTTCGACGGTCTCACCGGGATCTTCCGCGACTTCGACGGTTACTGTTTCGGCGACTAACGGCTTCGCAGGCTCTGTCACGCTGAGTTGCACGGTAGCCGGAACACTTTCCACGGACACAAACATCCCGACGTGCGCGGTGGGAACGAGTCCTGTTACGCTTTCTGCCACTACGACGAGCGCCACTTCTACGATCACAGTCAGCACGACCGCGTCGTCCGCGTTGATGCATCTTCCGGGACGCGGTCCGGCAGGCGGCGGCTTGCTGGCTCTGGCGAGCGCGATCGCGCTCGCGTGCCTATTCGCGTTCGGAGCGCCAGTGCGCAAGCGGCAGTGGAGCGCATTGGCTGCCGTTGTGCTTTTCGCCGCGCTGATGGGCCTCGCGGCATGCGGCGGTGGCGGAAGCAGCGGCGGCAACAGCTCGACNNTGTAGCGCCGCACCGACCTGCCCTGAGTTTTCGAAGGGATTTCGTGCGGCAGTTCAGGGCAATAAGAGCGTTCGGCGGAGTGCCCAGTTGCCGGAATCGGCAGGCACTCCGCACCACCATATCTTCACCCAGCGCAATAAGCCCGCAGCACAATCGCCCGCGAGCATTTGTAGGGCTGGTCATAAGACCAGCCGCCTTAAAGGTTTTTGCCAATTCATCCAAAAATTCAAACTCGAATTGAAATTGACGCGCCGCGAAGAATCGCGGTATGTAAGCAGCCGTGAATTCGGGCCCAAGCCGTATCCGGCGTCTCTTCGCCAATCCAATTTTCCTCTTGGGCCTGACGGCGTTTCTCGCGGCGTTTGTCGTGCAATCGGGGGAGCTTGGCTCGAGCGACACGACGCACAGGCTTCAAACCGCTCACTCGTTCTGGACATCCCAACCGCCCGTCTTCCCCGATGAATATCCCGAGTTCGGAATTCACGGGCGAAACGGCAAGCTCTACGCGTGGTACGGCATCGGCCAATCGCTCCTGCTGCTTCCATCCGATATCGCCGGCACCTACATCGCGAAGCTCCCGGTCTTCGACGAATACGATGACACCGATCCGAACGTCCGCGACATCGTCGTCAGCTTCACCACAACTATTCTCGTCTGCGTTCTTTCCGTCCTGGTCTGTTACCGCTTGCTGGGACTTTTTGATTTCTCGGTGAATGAAAGGCTCGCGGGCGCGCTCGCGCTGCTTTTCGGCACGACGTTTCTCCATTACACGCAGAACATGATGGAGAACAATTACATTCTGCTTTTGACGCTCACCGGTTTGTGTTTTCAATACGAATGGCTCAAGACAGGAAAAACGCGCGCGCTCCTGATCGGCAGCATCGCGCTGGGCGCAAATATTCTCACGCGACTGACGACGGGAATGGATTGGATCGGCGTGGGGGTTTTTCTTTTGCTCGCCGCGTGGTTCTCGAACATTCGCGGGCGCGAGCTTTGGTCGCGATTCATCATCTACGCGAAAGTCGTTCTCCCCATTTACATTTTCTTCGGCCTGATGGATCGCCTCTATCAATTCGTTCGTTTCGGCTCGTTCTTCAATACCTACATGACAATTGTGGCCATGGAATTTCGGCAACGAGATCCATCTTTGCCGGCGAAGTACCCGTTCGAAACTCCCTTCCACATCGGGTTTTTCGGCGCGCTTTTTTCGCCGGAGAAATCAATCTTCACCTACGATCCGCTGCTACTGCTCACGATTCTGATTTGTATTTTCGGCTGGAAGCGATTCAGCTCGCCGCTTCGGGCGTATTTAATTACATTCGGATTGCTTCTGCTCGCGTATATCAGCTTCTACGCTCGTTACACGGATTGGGCCGGTGATACGGCGTGGGGCGACCGCTACGCCGCCACCGCCACGCAGCTCGTCGCCTTCATCTCGGTGCCGCTCCTCGTACGTTATCGAAAAAACTTGAGCAAATTATTCTGGCCAATTGGAATCGGCCTGATTGCGATCAGCGTAGCGGTGCAACTTGCGTCGGTGGCCTTCTGGTGCCCTCTCGAGCGTTATCAGATGGATGTTCTCGACCAGCCAACATTTTTCGTCGGCCTGCGTTTCAGCAATATTTGGAATTACGCGTTCGGGCACATCGATCGTTGGAATCTTAGTCCCGGGCTGCCCGCTGCGGACATGTGGGACTACGTCCACATCACCACGCTGAACTTTCTTCCGTTTCTGTTGAAGCGCGTCGGCGTCGCGCCGCACTGGGTCGTAGCTCTCACGATGGCTATTTGGTTTGCAGCGATCGCAACTCTCGCCGCTCTGCTGATTTTTCTCTGGTTTCAAGCGCGCCGAGGCAGCTTTACGCCATCATCTAGCGCGACGTAATGAAGACAGCTTGCGCATCGAACTGACGCGGAATCGTCATTCCGAGTCCACCGCGGCGGACGAGGGATCTCTCTTCTTCTTTGCATTTCGCTGTGCTGTCAAAGCGCGAAGCGCCATGTTGGAGCAGCCAGCAGAAGTGCTATTGGCACCTTTTCCCGTAGAAGCAATCAAAGTTAAGTTATCTAAATTCGGGCCAAGAGCTGAAGCGGAAGTCGCAGCTTGCCGATTAACCTGTGTGATGGCTCTGCGCTGGCTTGGTGTAACTGTCCCGAAACTGCGCTTTGGTACAAGGTGAAAACCACTTACGCAAGATTAAAATGATGTTAGTTGGCTCGTCCGAGCAAGCTGGAGGACCGCGCGTGAGATCGAACGCCAGATCACTGCTCCTGAGCGCGATACTTGCGTGTGCCTGCGCGGCAGGAGGATGCGGAAGCAGCAAGCCCACGTCCACGCCCCCTCCCACGCAACCGCAAAGCACAGCGCCGACGATATCAACGCAGCCAATAAACGTGACAGTGAATGTTGGGCAACCGGCGACATTTTCAGTCGTGGCGGCAGGTACGTCGCCGTTGACTTACCAGTGGCAGCGAAACAGCGCGAATATTTCCGCTGCAAATTCCACCAGCTATACCATTCCTGAGACAGCAGCCACAGACAACGCTGCGACATTCGACGTCGTAGTGAGCAATTCAGCTGGAACGCTCACGAGTAATATAGCCACGCTGACAGTATCCACAACTGCACCGCCGCCTCCGCCGCCTGCCGGCGCCATGGTCCTGACATGGCATAACGACATCGCCCGAACCGGCCAGAACCTGAACGAAACTGCACTGACAACCGCGAACGTGAACTCGGTGACTTTCGGAAAAATCGGAACGCTGACAGTTCAGGGAAATGTGGATGCCGAGCCGCTCTATGTTTCGAACCTCACAATTGGTGCGGCCGCGCACAACGTGGTCTTCGTCGTCACCGAACAGGACATGGTTTACGCGTTTGATGCCAGTTCCCTCTCGCAGCTTTGGGCGGTCTCCGTTCTGGGATCGGGCGAAACCCCGAGCGATCAAGTGAATGGTTGCGGCCAGGTTGCGCCTGTAATCGGGGTCACCTCCACGCCGGTGATTGACATGAATGCCGGCGCTCACGGCACGATTTTTCTGGTGGCGATGTCGAAAGACGGGAGCGGAAATTATCACCAGCGATTGCACGCGCTCGACCTCACGACCGGAGCAGAACAAACGGGAAGTCCCGCAACGATTCAAGCGACTTTCCCCGGCACGGGCGCAAACAGCTCGAATGGCCAGGTCGTCTTCGATCCGAAACAGTACAAGGAACGCGCGAGTCTGCTCGCGTTGAACGGCGTGATTTATACGAGCTGGGCTTCGCACTGCGACGACGCTCCCTTTACCGGATGGGTGATCGGCTACAGCGAGACGACGATGCAGCAAGCGCGCGTGCTGAATATCACGCCCAACGGAAGCGATGGCGCGATCTGGATGTCGGGCGCGGGATTGAACGCGGATTCGTCCGGCAATATTTATTTCCTGGACGCGAACGGTACATTCGACGACACGCTCGATGCGAACGGCCTTCCAGTGAGCAGCGACTACGGAAATGCATTCATAAAGGTGTCCACGAACGGAAACTCACTGGCAGTGGCGGATTATTTCACCATGTCGAACACCGATTCAGAATCGGATGACGACGTAGATCTTGGATCTGGGGGCGCGGTGCTGTTGCCGGATTTGAAGGATGCACAGGGAACCACGTGGCATCTCGCGGTCGGAGCGGGAAAAGATCACAACATCTACG
This sequence comes from Acidobacteriota bacterium, assembly GCA_003152355.1. Lineage (GTDB taxonomy): Bacteria > Acidobacteriota > Terriglobia > Acidiferrales > UBA7541 > Palsa-147. The sequence goes on from PMAA01000104.1 coordinate 22,540, forward strand.
TGGTGAATCGCGACATGATGGGAAAATTCAACGCGCAGAACGACAATTCGCTTTACCAGCAGATCAACGACGCGTTGCCCGGCGGTATCTGGGCTGCTCCCGCATATTTCAACAATGCGATTTACTACGGCGACGGCGGCGGCACGTTAAAAGCTTTTCCGATCGCGAATGCCCTGCTGGCGGCCACGCCGAGCTCACAATCGGCAGTGACATTTGGTTATCCCGGAACGGATCCGAGTGTGTCGGCCAATGGCACGGCCAGTCCTGTTACAAACGGCATCGTTTGGGCGATTGAGAACGGAGGCATTGGCGTGCTGCATGCGTACGATGCCACGAATTTGGCGAACGAACTCTATAACAGCAATCAGGCGCCGGCTGGACGCGATCAATTTCCAACCGATGGCAACGTCAAGTTCGTGACGCCAATGATTGCGAACGGTAGAGTTTTCGTGGGCACGCCGAACGCGGTGGTCGCATTCGGTTTGCTCCAATAATTTCCGCCCGCCAAAGATCATTTGGGGAGTCGTTGGCGTTTCGTGTAGCGGTCGGTATTGGGGCGCTTTTTCTTAAGGCGCTCGAGCACATCGATGATCGTAAATTGATTGGCTGCTTTCAGACGGCCAAGCTCGGACCATTCGATCGGTAGTGCGACGGGGCCACCCGGACGCGCGCGCACGCCGTAATCGGCGATTGCGGTCGCGGTATAATCGTTGCGGAAAAAGTCCACGAAGATTTTGCCTTTTCGCTTTGCCTTGGTCATCGTGGCCACGTACGCGGAAGGAACATCCTCAACCATCTGGTGCGCGAGGGCAGAACAGAAGGCTTTCACCGTTTCCCAATTATCTTTTTCCGCGAGCGGAACGGTGACATGAAGCCCCTTCCCTCCCGTGCATTTCAGAAAACCTTCTAGCCCTTTGGCATCAAGCCGCTGCCGCAAATCCCGCGCGGCGAGTTTGACGGCTTCAAACGGAACGCCCTCATCGGGATCCAGATCGAAAATCAGGCGGTCGGGATAGTCGATACGGTCAACCCGCGCGCCCCAAGGATGAATCTCGATCGCTCCCATCTGAATCAGCTCAATCAGACCTTTTTCATTTTTGATGTAGATATATTCGTACGACTTGCCCTTGTGCTTCCAGCGGAATGGCTTCACATCCGGGCCTAATCCCGTTCCCGGATTGCGCTGGTAGAAGCAATCTCCCGCCGTTCCTTCGGGACAGCGCAGCAAAGTAATTGGATGATCGGCGATGTCCTTCAATATCCAGGGCGCAACAGCGGCGAAATATTTTGCGAGTCCGCCTTTGGTGATGGCGGTGTTTTTAAAAATGACGCGATCAGGATGAGAAACTGAAACGCCGAGAACTTCGATGCGCTCGGATTGTGGCGTCTGCGAATCGCTCTTTTTCAATGAGCCGCTGGGTTTTAAAGAGGCGGTCTTTTGTTTGAGCGACTCGGTGCTTTTTATTCGCACGGGTTTTTCCTTAACGACTTCCTGCGGCTTCTTGTCTTCGCGGAGACCTTGAAAAGATGGATGACGTATATGGCCATCGGCGGTCCATTCGGTGAAGGAAACTTCGCATAACAATGATGGCTTGACCCAATGCGCAGCTTTTACGACGCTTCGCGGGAGATTTTGAACGGGCGGCGTGTTCGTTCTTAGTTTCGTGAGGCGGCCGTAGAGGTCCAAGGCATACTTCATGCCAAAACCCGTGCCGACTTTCCCAGCGTATTTTAATTTTCCGTGGTCGTTGTAGCCCAGATGCAAAGCGCCGATGGCGCGAGTGCCCGTGCGAGCGTCGGTGTAGCCGATGATCACGAATTCCTGGCGCTTTATGCATTTGGATTTGAGCCAGGTTTTCTGCCGTCCCGGGCGATAGGGAGAATCAGCTAGTTTGGAAACGACACCTTCGAGTTCCATCGCGCAGGATTTCGCAAGCATGTCCGAGCCGTGCCCGGTGACATGGTCGCTGTAGTGCAGAGACTTGCTGGTCTTTGATTTTTTAAGCAGGCCTTCGAGGGTTTGCTTGCGGCTGGTCAGCGGTTCACTCGTCACGTCTTTGCCATCGATATAAAGGAGATCGAAGACGTACGCCTGGATCGATTGCGGATTGCCGCCGTCACCCAATGCGCCCTGCATCGCCTGAAAATTACTTTTGCCGGCGCTGTCCAAAACCACCGCTTCCATGTCCACTACCGCTGATTTTGCTTTCAGCTTCGCGACGGAGGCTGAGATTGCCGGGAATTTTGGCGTCCAGTCGTTGCCATTGCGGGTTCGCAGACGCACATCGCCGTTCGCGAGGAATGCCAGGAGCCGGTAGCCATCGTATTTTATTTCGTGCACCCATTGCGAGCCTTCCGGAGGCGCATCAACGAGCGTGGCGAGCTGGACTTCGGCGTATCGCCTCATCAGTTGGGCTAGCCCCGTGTCCGTCACAAGGCTACCCTCGGCCTGGAACCGTCGCGCGAGGCAGCTAAAACGCACTCGCGGAGGGGCCCCGTTTTGTTACGATTAGAAATGAGCTCAGTTGTTTGTTTTGTTTGAGTTACGGCCGTTTCTAATAATTTGGACTGTCGATTAGAACCGGATGGTAAGGCGTCACTGCCCAGTGTTATGAATGTCCCGTAACTGCGTCGAAAAGTCATAGCTCCGCGGGCACGTTAGCAGACGGTTTGCGAGAGCGCAAACGACAAATCTGTAAGGGTTTTAGTACCACCGAAGGGCACGAGCAGTTCGTGATTAATGTGGCCGGCACTTTCGCTCCGGGTTCTTTATTTTGTGAGCCCGTTTCCGATGCGGGCTGCAATTTCGGATCGGAGATGCGCGCCTATCCTAAAGCAAGTTCAGAGCCGACCGGCTTTCTCGTTCAACCTGCTTCATGGTGCACTCACTCGGACGTTTCTCGGGACGCCAACGAAGAAATGCAGTGCCATGACGGAAACGCCCGCCTGTGAAATGATCGAATTGGACTTCGACGACGAGCCGCGGCTCGAGCGGCTCCCATTCCATGGAATGTTTGGTGCTCCAACGGCTTGGGCCGCCCGGCGCTTTGCCCGTGAATCCGGGTGGCTTGATCAATTTTTCTAGTCTCTTTGTCAGGGCGGCGCGTTCGTCGTCGTGAATACTTGAGGTGTAGCCGACGTGATTCAACAATCCCTGTTTGTCGAACAATCCGAGCAATAGGGAGCCGACCAACTTCTTTTTTTCAAGGTAGCGAAATCCTCCCACGACGCAATCGGCCGTGCGCTTTTTCTTAATCTTTTGCATCCCGGTGCGTTCGCCGGTTTGATATGGCAAGTCGTCGCGCTTTGCCACCACGCCATCGAGTCCGATGCCCATGTGGAACCATTTTCGAGCGATTGCGACATCTTTCGTCAGCGGCGAAAGGCGCACCGATCCCCCTTTCGGTAAAAACTTTTTCGCGAATGCTTCGAGAGCGCGACGGCGATCGCGCAGGGAGGAATTTGTAAGTTGCTTCCCGGCCGGGTCAACCAGCAGGTCGAAAACGATGAAGACTGAGGGGGTCTCGTTGCTCAATTTTGCGATGCGGCTGGCTGCCGGGTGAATTCGCATCAGCAAGTGATCGAAAGAGAGATTTCCATCGATCGGAATTACAATTTCGCCATCCAGGACGAATTTCTTTGCGCGATTTTTAAGAAGTGAGTTGACGAGCTCGGGAAAATATCTCGTCAGTGGTTTGCCGGACTTAGATTCGAGGTCAACGCGATCACCATCTCGAAACGCGATGCAGCGGAATCCATCCCATTTCGGCTCGTAGTGCCAAGCTGGCCCGTGAGGGAGTTCTTCGGCGGGTTGTGCCTCCATTGGGGCGTAGGTTTTGGGAAGTGGCAGGGGCATGGGCCTTTTTTGGAAATCGCCAGAGTATATCTTAGGGGCGCGACCGCCGTGGAAACATACAGATATACATTTAGAAGAATGGCGTCTAGTAGGTATGGGCGCGTTTGCAAATCGAGGGGAAGATGCCTGCCTGAATTCGGCCGGTACGAAGTGCCGGCTGGCGCAGTGGCCGGTTGTTTCGTTACGGCGGTTTGGGAATTGTAACTCGAGGGCAAGGCAAGGCCCACCCTTGCTTCGCAAGGATGGGGCACCCGGCGCGAAGGTCGCGGAAACATGCAGATATACATTTAGAAGAATGGCGTCTAGTAGTTAGGGGCGGGTTTGGGAATTGGAGGGAAGATGCCGGGCGTGAAGCCCGGCGCTACAAGTGCCGGGGCGCGTGGTTGCCCGGCGCGTTGGTATAATTGGATTGGAAAAGTGCAACGATCCAGGAGCGCGTGATTACGAGCGGCAGCACTAAACGGTTTTTTCTGCTTTCGCCGGCTAATTTGTCGGGGCGGCGTGCAGAAATTCTTTTGCGGCCGAGCGCGAGCTTTGAGCTTGCTACTCGCTTGCGGCTTACGGGTGCTCCGCTTGGGGACATTTTCAGTTTTATTAGCGGGCTTTATTTTCGAGGGAAACTCGCTTACGCAACGGCGTTCGCCCGGCCCACGGCAGATCTCGAGCCGTCCATGCTTATCATAACCGCCACGCAAGGACTGTTGCCTCCCAGTGCTTGGGTGCGTACCGAACTGCTGAATGAAATGGCGGAAGTGCCTATCAATTGCACCAATCCGAGATACAGGGTGCCTCTTGAACGTGACGCGATGCGACTGGCATCTCAGATGGGGCCACGCGATGAAGTGGTGCTTCTTGGAAGCATCGCGACTCCAAAATATGTGGAACCGCTGTCGAGTATTTTGGGGGAACGATTGATGTTTCCGAGTGAGTTTGCCGGGCGTGGGGATATGAGCCGGGGGGCACTGATGTTGCGGGCGGTCCGCGACGGAGTTCAGTTGAAGTATGTGCCGGTTACGCGGCTTGAAGGTCACGGTGCGCCTAAGGTCTCGAAGGTAAAAGCTGCCGGCAAATCACGGAAAATTGCTGTCAGGCGAGGCGTGAAAAATTAAGGAGAAGGCGAAGATGCCCGGCTGAAGCCGGGCGCTACAAGTGCTGGAGCGGCGCGCTTGCTGGCTATCTGGGAAGATTGCGATTTTGTTTATTTTTCTGGAGTGATTGATGCATGTGTCGCGGCAGCAGCTTCTGGCTTTGTTTATTATCGCGCTTCCGATTGCGTCGATTGCGTGGACTGTGACGCATGAGGAGATCTTTCGGGAATTCCACGATTTGTGCCAGGCTAAGAGCGAAGGATGCCAGCGGCTCTATCAACGCAAATTCTTCTATCTCTTTACTTGCGAATACTGTTTCAGCCATTACGTCACAATCGCTTTCCTCATCATCACGAGGTACAAGCTTCTCTTTCCGGATTGGCGCGGTTACCTGATTTCCGGGTTCTCATTGGTCTTGGTAGCCAACGTATACGTGGCTATTTTTGCCAGGCTGCGTCTCGACATCAAAAAAGAGCGGGTTGAAATCAAGAAGGAAGAAGCCGCGGTGAAAGGCAAGCTGGGCGATTAATCGGACGCTCTTAAATCGCTGCGGACGCTACGGAACGCTGCGCGGTGTGCTAGGGCGTTTCATGTATTGCGGAAAGCCCAAAACGAAATATTCTCACTCAAGGAAACGAAACGCATTCTCGTGTGGTATCCGAGTTCTATCTGGGCTTCTTAAGGAGGCATATGGCATCGAGCGCTTGGAAGGGTTTCATTTCTTTCGGCCTGATCTCCGTGCCAATCCGGCTGTATGCCGCGGCGCGTTATTCGCATATCGCGTTCCATGAGATACATCGGAAATGTGGCACGCGAGTTCATCAGCAGCTTTATTGCCCCTATGACAAAGAAGTGGTGCCGCGCGACGAGCTGGCGCTGGGATACGAAGTGGAGAAAGACAAATACATACTCGTTGATCCAGCCGAGCTAAAGGCGCTAAAGCCGCAGTCTTCGACCTCCATGGAAATTCTTCAGTTTGTGAAGCTCGCGGAAGTAGATCCCATCTATTTTGAGACCTCGTACTTCTCCGTGCCGGAGCAGGCCGGCGAACGCGCCTATTCGCTACTACTTGATGTCATGGAGAAGATGGGTTACGCCGCAATCGCGAAAGTGACCATGCATCAAAGGGAGCGGACGGTGATTATCCGGCCTTATCAGAACGGGCTGATTCTCCACACAATTTATTATCCCAACGAAATTCACGAAGCCAAAGGCTACGGCAAGACGACCACGACGAATTTAAAAAAACAGGAGGTTGATCTTGCGGCGCAATTCGCCAAGGCACTGGTGAGGCCATTCCGGCCAGAGCAATTTCATGACGAGTATTCGGCGCGCGTGGAACAGTTGATTGAGAGCAAGAATAAGGGGAAACCCGCGCCGAAACCGGAGAAGGCGCGGCGGCTTGCGCCGGTTGTTGATTTGATGTCGGCGCTCAAGAAGAGCCTGGCGGATAAGAAATCAGGAGGGGTTTCCGGCGCGTCGAAGGCGAAGAAATTGAAGAAGACTGCGTAGTAAAAGCTCGTCGATAAACTTGTCACGAAATCCAATGCAGATCCCTCACCCCCCAAAAACCGGGGACTCGGGATGACACTCTCTATGCGCTCGGCCGGCTTTTCGGCCGACCCTACGAAACCGACGGCAACCGGCGGCGTGATCGTATGCGGATTGTGATCGGCACACTGAGGGAGCAATTCCCGATAATGTGGCTTCGAGGCGCTAGTCGTTTGATAGTGCGGTTGACTGGGCTGAGGCGACGATCAGGCCGTAGACGAAGTTACCGGAAGTGAATCCGGCGCGCATGGCCTTAAACGCCTGGAGATACGACACGAAATGAGTTCCGTATTTCGCAGCCAGGGCCCAGAAGTCTTTGTCCTTAATAATATCGAGGCACAGGTCCCATGTTTTGGCGCAGTTTTTATTTAAGACTTCGCGGCGCGTGATTCGCAGGCCGTTCGAAATGAGGAATTGTTCGTAGTCATCCATCGCTTGCAGTTCGACGAACATGCCCTTTTCGATAGGCTCGATGTATTTCCCGGTCTCCTCGCGGGTGAGATTTTCTTTCTTAAACCAATCGGTGATCGCGAACGAGCCTCCCGGCTTCAACAGTTTGGCAGCGGACGCAAAAAACTTTCGGCGGTCCTGATAGTGGGAGATGGATTCAACGGACCAGAGAATGTCAAATGTTTTCTGGAAGTTCATCTCTTCGGCGTCCATTAATAAAAACTTCGAGTCGAGTCGTTGCGCTGCAGCAGCCTGGATTGCCATTTCGACCTGTACGGAGGAAATAGTTATGCCGGTGACGCGGGCGTTATAGTGTTCGGCCAAGTAAAGACTGCTGGCGCCGAAGCCGCAGCCGATATCGAGAATATCTGAGCCGGGTTTTACGTTTGCGAGCCGAGCGAGATGCTCGATCAGCTGGAGTTGCGCTTTTTCCTTGGACTCATCGCCGCGAATCCAATATCCGTGATGAAGATGCTCGCCCCAGAGCGAGCGGTAGTAGGGACTGACGAGGTCGTAATGCTCGATGATTCTGCGCTTATCGTTTGGGCGAAATATTGCGTCTGTTGCTTGTAAGCGCGCGCTAGTCTGAGCCACTTTTAGCCTCGTGTGATGGATGCGTTGACATTGTACCGTTAAGGCGTAATTCGAACTGCACCTAAACTGCATCTAACCGCTTTTCGAGGGAAGATAAAAAGGTTCGGGTCGTTTGATCTGGAGAGGCTACGTGGCCGGCAAGCTATTCAACCCTGTGCCGGGGAAAAGTGTGGATTCATATGAGAATTACAATTGTTGTCGCGATGGCATTGTTGGGCGTTTGCGGAATTGCGAATGCGCAGAAAAATCCATTGAGCGGTGTGCACCGGTTGCGAATTGAGGACGTGCGTGACACTTTTTCAGCGTCAGATAACGGAATTGTTTCTCGGGGCATCGAAGTGCACGCCCGTGCCGGTAAGATCTGGTACACACTGTCTTGCACGCTGGAAGACGGAAAGGTCCCGCCGGATTTTTGCCCGAGCTTGGTAATAGGAAAAACGTATTCCGTCTCGATACGGCAGAACGCGGACGGAGTTTTTGTCTCTTTCGACGCGACGCCTAAACCAAACAAAGAAATGATGTTCAAATCTGCGGCTGCAACCAAAGAATGGTGAAACCGATTTCTTCGGTTCCGCTGGAGGTTTGTGGAGCCGAGGGGGAGACTTGAACTCCCGACCTGCCGATTACGAATCGGCTGCTCTACCAACTGAGCTACCTCGGCTTGCTGAATCACTGTAGCATCCGCTGGGAAAAAGTGTCAAACGCGCGGTGCATTGGCGTTTCGCGCGCTTGCAGGATTGCCGTTAGTGCGAGAAGGGGTACATCAGCCAGGCGATGAATATCCCAACGACCACAAACGCGGCGAAAGATCGCGCTGCATACTTGATTCGGTCGATCGCGGCGCCTTGAATCAGGCCGGCGAGAATCACGGCGAGAACGAACGCGAAAAACAGGAAGAGTTGGAAGTGGGTGGGCATTTTCAGCTTCCGTGCGGGCGCTGCCGCTCACAGAAATTCATCGCTTCCTGCCGATGGCAATCTCGCAGGCGTCGATGATGCACAGAAAATTCGCAACGCCGGCCGCCGCAAATAATCGTGTGCCGTAGTCTCCCGCTGCCCGAGAAATATCCGGGCCCGAGCGTTCGAAAACGTGCGCGAGAAAGTAGAAGATGCCGGTTCCCGCGTCGCCAACCGCGCCCAGGAACGCGAGCGGGTCTACCCTAGGATCAACGGGCGGTAGAACCGAAAAAACAACGCCGCGGAGGTGATAGCTCATCAGCGCGAGTCCGCCGATGGCGGCGAAAAACGCGATACCTCGCGCCCAGCGCCCAAGAATAATGTGTCCGAGGCCAGGCACCAGCCACGCGGCAACGCCGATAAAAATCGGCGAAATATTTTGAGTGGCAGACGGATTTTCCGCGGAGGTGGCGCTCACGTTGGATTACGCAAGAATCGGAATGATCTCTTTCTGCACGGCGCCGGTTGTGCGGGCTTCGCGATCGCCGATGTACACATTCACTTCGGTACGGATGCCGAACTCGGGCAGATAAATTCCCGGCTCGATCGAAAAGCAGGTGTGCGGAACGATGCGTCGGTCGTCGCGCGTTTCGAGACCGTCCATGTTTGCGCCGTTGCCGTGGACCTCCTGGCCGATGCTGTGACCCGTCCGGTGCACAAAATACTTTCCGTAGCGCGCCTTACGAATCACTTCACGCGCGGCTCGATCAACTTCCCAGCCGTGAATCGTCTTACCTGCAGCGATCGAATCCTTGACGAATCGCACGGCGCTGTCGCGCGCCTCCCTCGCAATCGCAAAAATCTTGGCGTACTTCTCCGGCACGCAGTCGCCGAGGTAGCCGACCCAGGTGATGTCGTAAAAAACGCTGCCGGGGCGCTTCAATTTCGCCCAGACATCGAGCAGAAGCAAATCGCCCGCCTCAATCTGCTTCGAGCCCTGGCGCCTCGGCTCGTAATGAGGATTCCCATTGTTCGGCTGCACGGCGGCGATCGGGCCATCCGGCGCGTAGAGCGAGTGCGCCTCGAACTGCTCCTGAAACCATTGCTGCAATTCGTATTCGGTGAGCGCCTTGCGGGCACGGACGAACGAGCCCGCGCGCGCAAACGCGTCCCGCGTAATTTGATCGACGAGTTTTCCGGCCGCGAGGTGAGACGCGAGTTGCTCGGGCGACCAGCTCGCCTCGAATTTCTGAACGAGATCGCCGGAACTGACGACTTTCTTGCCGAGCTTGCGGATGAATTCCACAGTGCCCGCGTCAACGAGGCCGATATATGGAATGTTGTTCTGCGGCGAATATTGCATCACGACTGTCTTCGCGCCGCTCATCACGCGGCCGAGGAGCTTGTGCTGTTCCTCCCACCCGGAATATTCATATTTCCGGCCGGGCAAACTATCGAGCATGCCCGCTTCGATTCGATGCACAAGTTTTCGCGGCTCGCCGCGCGATGGAATGAAGTAATACCATCGCCGGGTCGCGAGCCCGTCCAACGGAAGCTTCAGAATCCGCGCGGCGATCGGATCGCGGTGATGATGATCGTAGAACAGCCAACCGTCGAAGCGGCTCGCGCGTAATTCTTTCTGAATGGCTTGGATATCGGGCATGTGTTTTCCCTGAAGGGCGAACCTGGCCTCGCGTCAAGCGCTCTCTGTCAGAAGCGCGTGCACTTGGCTGGGCGTGACTCCCTGAATCTCAATTCGTTTGATGCGGCTTTTGCCGCCGCCGGCGATTCTAACAGCCGTAAACGGTATCTTCAAACGCACCGCGAGAAATCGGCGCAGCGCTTCGTTCGCACGATACTCCACCGGCGGCGCCGTCAACCGAATTTTCATCGCGCCTTCCATTTCGCCGGCGATGGCATCGCGGCTGGCCCTCGGTTGAACGCGGACCGTGAAGACGACACCGCCCGCACGCCCGGCGATATCAATCATCGCGGGACTCGTGCGCCGAATAGCGCTGTGCCGACACGAATCTGCGTCGCGCCCTCTTCGATCGCGACTTCAAAATCGTGGCTCATTCCCATGGACAAGTCGCGAAACGAGTCGGCGGCCGCGGCGCCGAAGCGCTGGCGCATATTTTCGCGGAGTTGCCGCAAATGCTGGAAATACGGCCGAACGTGCTCAGGATTTTCGAGGAACGGCGGAATTGCCATCAGGCCTCGCAACTCCAAACGCGGCAATTGAAGAACGGTTTCGATCAGACTTGGCAGGTCCGCGTCGGTCACGCCGGATTTCGATTCCTCGGTGGCCAATTGCACTTCGATCAGAACCGGCAGCTTCGACGCATCGGCTTTGCCGCGCTCGGCCCATGCGGCATCAAGCTTTCGCGCGAGCGCGATTGAATCCACGGAATCGATTGAGTCAAAGATTTCGGCGGCACGGCGAGCTTTGTTGCTTTGTAGATGGCCGATCAGGTGAAATGTCGCGGGCAGATCTGTGACGGCTTCCCGCTTCGAATCAAATTCCTGCACGCGATTCTCGCCGAAGTGGCGCAGGCCGAGTTCGTGAGCGGCGCGGATAGCTTCTGCGGAAAAAGTTTTGGAGACGGCTACGAAAGTGATGTCCTCGATCCCGCGGCCAGAGCGCTCCGCTGCACGGGCAACATGCTCTTGAATGCTCGCAAGATTGGATTCGAGCGCGCTTCTATCGACAATCACGCTGCAAATATTAGCACGGCGACTTAGCAAGCTCGTCTTGCAGCGATGGGCAATTGTAGTTGCGGACTTTCCTGCGCCGGCGAACAGAGTGCCCGGCTGAAGCCGGCCGCTGCAATTGCTGACATCGGCGCGCTTGCCCATAAAGCTGATTTCACGCGAAGAGCTGGGCGTAAGCGGCGCTGGAGTGGTGTGCTAGACTGATGCCCACGCATGCCTGCACGCGGAAAATTCATCGTATTGGAAGGAATTGACGGCTCCGGAAAGCGAACCCAGCTTGATCTCCTCGTCCGCGCGCTTTCGGGCCGCGGAATTTCGACCGAGAAAATCAGCTTCCCGCGCTACGACGGATTTTTTGGCAGCCTCGTTGCGCGATATTTGAACGGCGACTTTGGGACGCTCGAAGCCGTAGACGCACATTTTTCATCGCTTCTCTACGCCGGAGACCGCTTCGAAGCTAAGCCCAAGATCGAAGCAGCTCTCGCGTCGGGCAAGACTCTCGTAGCAGATCGCTACATCGCGTCCAATCTCGCGCATCAGGGTGCGCGCGCGCAACGCGAGAAGCGGCAGGAATTTCTAAGCTGGCTGAAGAAGCTCGAATACGAAATCTACGCGCTGCCCGCGGAGGACGTGGTGATTTACTTGCGCGTTCCCGTCGATGCGGCGCATCAGCAAATCGGCGCAAAGGGCGCCCGCGACTACACGAAACTCCATCGCGACATTCACGAGTCGAATTTGTCCCACCTGGCCGCCGCATCGGAAGTTTACGATTCCCTGGCGCGCGCATCTAACTGGGTGACGATCGAATCGTTCGATGCGGAGGCGGGAGCGATGCGCCCGCCCGAGGAAATTCATCGCGACGTTCTCGCCGCGATTGACACGCGCGTCTTTGCATCCATTTTGCCAACAGGGACAACGAGCTAACGAACATGGGTTTCGATATATTCATCGGAAACGAACGCATCGTCTCCGCACTTCGATCGATGCTGAGGTGTGACCGCGTGCCGAGCGCCTTGCTCTTCACCGGCCCGCGCGGCATCGGCAAATTCACGCTGGCGAGGATGTTCGCGCAAGCCTCGAACTGCGAGCGCCTCAAGGATGATTTCTGCGGCGAATGCGACCCGTGCGTACGAATCGCGCGGCTGGCCGATCTCACTCCGTTGATGGAGCGAGGACTAGCTGAGCGCGGCGAGAGCGCCGACGCGGCGATGGTCGAGCGCGTGCCCTTGATCATCGAAACGAATCCTGATGTCTGGGCAATCGTGCCGGATCCGGTCAGGCTCAAGACACCAGTCGCGCGCCCGATGATTCGCGTTGGCCAGCTCCGCGCGGTCCAGCGCGCTGCTTACTTCAAGCCGCAAGGGCGGCGGCGCGTGTTCATTCTAGACGGCGCCGATACAATGCGATGGAATGACGCGGATATTTTCCTCAAGATACTCGAAGAGCCGCCCGAATGCTCCACATTGATACTCATCGCGCCTCGGCCTGACGCGTTGCTTCCGACAATCCGTTCGCGCTGCATTCAGTTCCATTTCGCGCCAGTGCCCGCGACGCAAATCGAGGAATTTCTCGCTGAGCGCACCTCCGAGAAGGCCCCCGATCGCAAATTGGCGGCTCTCATCGCTGAGGGAAGCCCCGGAGCCGCGCTGACGATCGATCTCGTGGAATCCGCGCGACTGCGACGGCAAGTTCTTCGTCTGATCGAGCTCGGAATTCAGGGTGAAAACTATCACGATATTTTTACGGCCACGGCGCAGCTCGCGAAGCAGGAAAAGGAATCGTTTGAAAACATCATGGCGCTGTTCTATAGTCTGTTGACAGACCTGCTTGAGATTTCTGTAAATTCGAAAAATTCCTCGCTGCGGAACCCTGACCTTCGGCGAGAGCTAGATGCACTGGGCAACAAGGTAGATCTCGAATGGGTCAACCGGGCAGTTTCCAGCCTTGACCAACTGTCGAGCCGCTTACGTCGCAACGTCGGCCGGCAACTCGGTCTTGACGCCGTTACAGTATCGATGGGAGCCCACTGAACGGCGGCGCTGCTAGATCAGCAACTTCTGTTTCATGTAATTCGTTTGAAACCAAAGCGAAGTTCCCGGAATCATAAGAGTCAACGCAATAAGGCAACGAGGAGTCATTATGGTGAACCGCAAGCTTTTCCGGTCGTCGTTGACCGAGGTGAAGGAACAGTATCCACAGCGCCCGGCGCATGGACCGCAGCCACAGCAGCCGCCGCCGCGGAAGAAACCAGCTCCTCCCGATCAGACGTTCGCGGAGAATTTTTATTACGTGAAGCAGATGCAGGCGCACACGCCCGTGGCCGTAGTGCTGACGGACGGCGAGGTCTTGCGTGGGACGATTGAGTGGTATGACCGCGATTGCATCAAGTTGACGCGACTCGGCAGCCCGAACCTTATGATTTACAAGCACACGATCAAATATTTGTTCAAAGATGGCGATGACGCCGCGCTGGGCGGGAACGGCAACGGGCAGGGCTAACATTTGATCAGCTGGCGATTCGGCAGCTTGTGATCCGAGCAGTTAATCCGGACGAACCCTGTAAGAGGACGGCGCTAACGATGCCGTCCTCTTTTTTGTTTCGTGCCGCGGTGGATCACGGCGAAGGTCATTAGGGCCTTGCCCACGAGGCGCTTCGCGTCGTCGGTAATATCGCAATCAACCACACCGAGATTTTTCCCCAGGCGAAGCACCTGCGCGCGAGCCAGCACTTCCCCGCTTGCCACGGTCTCCAGATAATTTATTTTCATTTCGACGGTGGCGACGCGCGAGCCGTGCGGAAGGTGGAAATAGATCGAGAGGCCTCCCGCCGTATCGGCCAAGGCTGCCAGAATGCCGCCATGAACGACACCATGGACCTGCAAATGGCGCTTTGCGACTCGCATTCCGATGACGACGGATTCCGGGCCAGCTTCGCGCAGGGTAAATCCGAATTGGCGGGAAGTAGTGCTTGCGGTGAGGCGTTTGGCAAGCTCGTGAGCGGTTAGAGTTTTGCGCAATTTGGCTGGTTGTTTCATATCAGCACGTATTTTCCATTCTTCGTCATCACGTCCATGAGGAATGGCCCGAGTTCCCGGACGCAGGGACCTCCGGGCTCTGGGTGATAGAACCAGCGACAGCACCACATTTGAGTTCCTTAAACCCGCGAAGCATCGTTCTTCATTCGAGAGCGTCTAATGTAAGACGCGACGACGCCGTCCTTATATCCGTAGGGGCAGGATCTCAGATTCGCCCTACTCTGCTCGCGCGAGTCGCCAATCTAGCATCTGCAATTCGAGCCGGCAAGCAGCGATGATAGAGTGAGAGGCCCATGAGAATCGGAATCACATGTTATCCAACGTACGGTGGCTCGGGAGTTGTTGCCACGGAGTTGGGAATCGAGCTCGCGGCGCGCGGGCACGACGTCCATTTTATCAGCTACGCGATGCCGATCCGCCTGCACGGAGCGAGCGAGCACATCTTTTTCCACGAAGTCGAGGTCATCAGCTACCCCTTGTTCGATGATCAGCCGTACACGTTGGCACTCGCGGTGAAAATGTTTGAAGTCGCGGAAGAAGCCAATCTCGATTTGCTGCACGTTCACTACGCGATTCCGCATTCGGTGAGCGCGTTGCTGGCACGCTCGATGGCGGCGCCGCGTAAGCTTCCCTTTATCACCACGCTTCACGGCACGGATATCACGCTGGTCGGAAACGATCGCAGCTATCTGCCGATTACCCGATTTTCGATCGAGCAAAGCGATGGCGTTACAGCGATATCGAAATATTTGAAGGACCGCACGATCAAAGAATTCGACACGCACCGGCCCATTGAAGTGATTCCAAACTTTGTGAACTGCGAGCTTTATTGCCGCTGCGAAAACTCGCGATTGCGCGGGCAGTGGGCTCCGAATGGCGAGCCGATTCTGATGCATCTCTCAAATTTCCGGCCGGTGAAGCGCGTGACGGACGTGGTCGAAATCTTTGGACTCGTGCGAGAGAAAATGCCGGCAAAACTTGTGATGGTCGGAGACGGGCCGGATCGAGGCGCCGCTGAATATCTGGCGCGCAAGAAGAAACTCTCGAAGGACGTCATTTTTTTGGGCAAGCAGGACAACGTGCAGGAGAAGCTTTGTGCGGCGGACCTTTTTCTATTGCCCAGCGATCTCGAATCGTTCGGGCTGGCCGCGCTCGAGGCCATGGCGTGCGAAGTGCCGGTGATTGCGTCGGACGTGGGTGGCTTGCCCGAGGTCGTCACGCACGGCGTTGACGGATATCTCGTCCCGCCGCGCGATGTGGCTGCTGCCGCGAAGTATGCGATTGAAATTCTGTCGCTTCCGGATCGCGGGCGGGAGATGGGAAAACTTGCCAGGATTAATGCGCGGAATAAATACTGCGCGAACGATATCATTCCGCAATACGAAGCTTACTACCGCGCAGTCCTCGAGTCGCCTGCGGGCGCGCGGGCTTAGCTCGATCTCAATTTACTGCCCCGGGAGCGGGATTGGTTTCAGCGTGGCGATAATCTGATTGATGTTGGCCTGCGTCAGCTTGGCGCCTGAAGAAGCGGTGCACATGATCAGCATTTTGAATTGCCGGTCGTGTTCGTTGAACGCACGAATGGCGATGTTTTGCGAGCGTTCCGGGTTTCCGAACTGCAATCCGCGAATTCTGTCAGATTCAAACTGATACGTCCCGCCGGGCAATTCCGTATCGAGCGACAGTTTCCAGACGAGAAGAGTGTTGAGGCGCTCGGAGTCGAACCGCGGCATGAAGGGCGAGGCTTGAGCGGGAGATGCGTTGTAAATCGCGGCAAACAAATCAAAATTCGAATCGAACGGATGATCGCCAAAAACCGCCGCGATACGCTGCTGCTGATCCGGGCTGTCTCCTTTGAACGATTTGAGAGTATCAGCCTGGTCTTCTGGCAGCTCGATCCGAATTACTTGACCGGACGGAAACTTGTCTTCGATAAAATCCGGATCCTGCGTCGTCTTGGCAGGACCCTTCCACGGCGCTTCGCACTGGTAATTGAAGAATTCGAGATGCGTGGTTTGGCCCGGCGCTGCAGGCGGAGCCGCGATCGTTAGCGGCTGCGCGGTGACGAAGAGCGATGCTTCGCGAGAGCCCCATTGCTTGGCGTCGAAGTAGATCAGCGTTTGCAGCCCGTAAAACAGGATGTAGGCGGCGACGCCGATCAGCACGATCACTAAAATAATCGCGGAATAGCCTTCGTTCGCGTTTGCGTCTGAGCTCATCAGCAGGAATCCCCGTGGTGCTGCGATGCGAATTCTACGTCCGCAGATGCACGGGCCCAGACGAATTCGCGGCACAGCCTAGCCTCTCGCGTGCTTGCGAAATCTTGGAGTTGATTACGAGAAAGAACGCGGAGCATGTGGCAGGTCAAGCTAGGTTGCCGTCGGAAGCGATGTGACCAGATCGGGGATCTCAATTTGAATGTGAGTGCCCGCGCCTTCCTGGCTATGGATGTCCATGCGGAATTCGTCGCCATAGAGCAGGCGCAAGCGCTCGTGGACGTTGCTGATTCCGATGCCTTGCGCGTAGACGCCCGTCAGGCGATCCTGCGGAATGCCCAGTCCATTGTCCTCGACCTCGATGAAAAGCCGGCCATCGCTGCGGCGCGTGCGAAGATGAATCTGGCCGCCTTCGAGTTTGGGTGCCAGACCGTGCTTGATCGCGTTTTCGATCATGGGCTGAAGCAGCATGCTGGGCACGAACGCGTCGAGCGTTTCGTCGTCGATTTCCTTGAAGATTTGGAGCTTGTCGCGGCCGAACCGTACGACTTCGATGTCGAGATAGTCGTCAATGAAACTGATCTCGTCGCGTAGGGGCACGAACGTCTCGTGCTTGCGCAGAAGCCTGCGCAGGATGTTCGAGAGCTTCAATACAATTACGCGCGCTGTATCGGGATCGTAGCGAACCAGCGATGAAACCGTGTTGAGCGTGTTGAATAAAAAGTGCGGATTGATCTGGCTGGTCAGCGCGTCCATGCGCGCTCGCAGCAACAGCTGCTGATTCTGCTCGAGGTTCATTTCCGTTCGCGTGTTATTCCAAATCTTGATTGGCATGGCCACCGACATCACCGCGGACAGAATGATCAGCAGAAGATAAGGCCACTCCGGCGAATCGAAGGCGAATAGCCATTGCGAGGGCACGGCCCGATGAAGCTCCACCCGCCCGAATTCGAGCAGGGCGCAGCTGAAGAGCGGAAGCATGGCCCAATTGAATTTTCCGCGCCGCAGAAGATCCACGACCGACTTCGGAATGCTCAGAAAAAGGAATGGGCCGAAATGCCAGATGTCTTCTTTGCGCGGCATCGCCTGCCTGATCATTCCCGCGAAAAGTCCCACGAGAGCGGCCATTGGGCTCGAGAGCCACTCATGATTGCCGAATGCCGGCAGGCTAATCAACGAACCGCCCAGCAAGCCCACCATCCGGCCACCGAGAAGGCCCATGAGAAACGAGCCTTCAAGAGTCAGGTCGAAGAATTTATATCCGAGGAGCCGCATCAGTACGCCAATGGCCAGAGGCGGCGTCAAAAATAAGAGCAATAGGACTTTTTGGTCGGAGTCGCGATTCTCGTTGAATAGAATTTTGCGAAATGTGGCGAAGCGCACGAGCAAGGCGGCGAGCGATGCGGCCCAGCCGACTTTCAGCACCAGCGCAAGGATGAGGTCTTTGCCGGAGGTCAGTAGGTCCATGGCTCTTGCGGATTACGCTCGATGCAACGCGACGCTAACGCATTGTCGGTCAATTCATCGCGGGATGTAAAGCGCGAGCCGTGCGGCGCGAGAGCGATGCGAAAACGCGGCTCCTGCTATAATGCGAAATTCCAATGGCAAAACGAAAGCAGACCGGGAAACCACGAATCGTCGCGCGGGCAAAATTGCCGACACGTTTCGGCAATTTTGAAATTCTTGGCATCGAAGGGCGCGGCCCGTCGGAGACGGCGGTCGCAGTCGTGAAGGGCAATGGCCGCCGCGCCGCGAGCAAAAATGCGCCTCTAGTGAGGATTCACTCACAATGCTTGACGGGTGACATCCTGGCGTCGGAGCGTTGCGATTGCCGCGCGCAACTCGAATATTCACTCTCAAAGATCGGCAAATCGCCGCATGGAATTCTTCTCTATCTTCCTCAAGAGGGCCGCGGCATCGGCCTGATGAATAAGCTAAAAGCCTACGAACTGCAGGACGCAGGAATGGACACGGTCGAAGCCAATCGCAAACTGGGATTCGCCGCCGATTCACGCGACTACCGTTTCTCTGCCGAAATCCTCAAGCTCTTGGGGGCGCGACGCGTGCGGCTGCTTTCGAACAATCCTGATAAAGTGAAACAGCTCGAAGACGCCGGCGTTCACATTGCGGAACGCGTCCCGTGCCAGCCGGAAACCAGCGACACCTCACGCGCCTACCTGCGCACAAAAAAGAACAAGCTCGGCCACATCCTCGCCGGCCTGTAGAAACTCGAAGAGAATTCTACGGCCGCCCCTCACACTGGCATGATGCGCTTCCCAATCCCGTTTGGCATGGCCTCTCCCATAATCGCGTAAAATTCTTCCGGAAACGAGAACTGCCCGCTGCCAGCCGAAAACCCGCCGTCAACGACCAGGGTGTGGCCGGTTACGAAACTGGAAGCTTCCGAAGCGAGGAAAAGCAGCGGCCCTACAAGCTCCTTTGGATCACCCAACCGGCCCAACGCCGCGCCTGCGGAAAGCCGCTCGATCATCGAGCTCATCGCTAAAAGCGGTTTCGTGAGTTCGCTGGGAAACCAGCCCGGCGCGATCGCATTCACGCGGACGCGGCGGTCGCCCCAACTGCACGCGAGGTTCTTGGTGAGATTGATCACCGCAGCCTTCGTCGCCTGATAAGCAGGCGCATTGTCCCGCCAGCCGGCCATTCCGGCAATCGAGGAAATGTTGATGATCGAACCGCCCTTGCCTTCGCGCAACATGGCCGCGCCAAATTCCCGGCAACAATACCAAAGGCCTAAAAGGTTGATGCGCACAGTCTGCTCGAATAGCTCGTTAGGAAGCATTTCCGGCATCGCACCGCCGTCGGCCACGATTCCGGCATTGTTCATGAGAATATCCACCCGGCCGAATTTTGCGAGAACCGCCGCGGCCATCTTGGCGACCTGCGCGGAATCGCCAACGTCGCAAACAAATGCCACCGCGGTGCCGCCCTGCTTCGCGATCGCATCCGCCACGCTCTGCAATTTTCCGGCACTTCGAGCGACCAGCGCCACTTGGGCGCCCGCTTCGGCTAATGTCTCGGCCATCGTCACACCGAGGCCATAGGAAGCGCCCGTCACCACCGCCGTTTTTCCTGCGAGATCAAACATGGAAGCGTGATTGTTCATCGAAAGCTGTCCTTCCGCGCGGATTGTCCGAGAGACTTACCCCGACGACGTCGTCGTGATTCAAAGCGATGCGCATTCTATACCAGCGCCTCCAATTGCGCGTGCTTCGAACCAGAACTTATGTGCAGGTTACGAGCTAAGCGTTGAATTAAACGGCGGGGCTTGTCTACCAATGGCGAAGCATCATTGCAACCGTGCTATAACACCGGCGAACGACGAAAGGAAAACATCATGGCTTACGTAATTCGGCAGACAGTCACGCTTAAAGTTCCTCCAAAAGAAGCTTACGAGACATTTCTCGATTCGGAGAAACATTCAGCAGTCACCGGCATGCCGGCGGAAGTGAATGGCGAGGTAGGCGGGAGCTTCTGGGCGTTCGGCGGGAAGATTCGCGGCAGGACTTTGTTGGTGGCGCCAGATCGGATGATCGTTCAAGCGTGGCGAGCAAGCCACTGGAAAAAACACGATCCCGATTCGATCCTCATTCTAATATTCAGCAAGGCGAAGGGCGGAGGGAAGATTGATTTGACTCACGTCAATGTGCCGGCTTACGACCGCAAAGGAGTGACGAAGGGCTGGCCGTCCTATTATTGGAATCCCTGGAAGGCTTACCTCGCAACGAAGAAAAAGACGGGCTAGTTCCCCGGCGTGGGCTCGCCGGAGCGACACGCCTGATCGGTGACACCTAGCCGCCGCCAACGAGCTGAACGATCTCATAGGAATCGTTGGCCTCAACGAGCGTTGCGCCCCACTGCGTTCGGGGCAACACGTCGCGGTTCCGCTCCACGGCAACCCGGCCTACTGTAAGCCCGAGATGCGAGAGCAAGGCCGCGACTGACATTCCGTCAGGCACTTCGTGTCGCTCGCCGTTAACCGTGATCGTCATTGTTTGGCCGCTGGCGTCTTCGCTTTGGCACGGAGATTAAAGCGAATTTCGCTTTCTCCAGCCGGAGCGATCGCGCGGATGACCAGCGTCGCGGCACCAACACCCGCGCTTGGCAGCGGGAATCTAATTTGAGCGCGGCCTGACGTATCCGTCGCCGCTTCATGATTCTGCGGCGGCGTGACTCCGTCAAGCCTCACTTCCACTCGCGCGCCCGCTATAGGAGCAGCGACATCGCCGCGTTCCCGAACCTCTACTCGCAAGTCGGCTTTACCGGATGACACCCAAGATTTTGGATTCAACAGCGTCACCGAGATTCCACCCGCCAATTTCGTCTCGGGCGCTACGTGCGCTGCCCCTGCGCTTGCTCCGTCAAAAACAATCGAGCCTGCTCGAAGCCCCTCAATTACTCCCCGATGCTGCTCCTGCACCTGCTCGTCCGCTGTTCCATCCAGCCGCGCGTAAGGCGACGAATGCCGATGGATCACGCGTCCCTCGAGATAGACCGCCGTGTCAATTTTCGCGTGGACTGCTCCCCGATCTTCCGTCTGCACATGAAACAGCCGGTTGCCAACGCGAACATTCGTATTGAATCCTCGACTCAATGCCTCGCTCCGCTCGCACCCGCGCCTCGAAATCCTACATCCATGGTCTCAAATTATTTTCAGATCGCCATTTGACCGCTATGCGCCTGCGCCGTTATTATAACAGCGCGCGAAACATGGACAGCAATCCCCTCGACGCATATGGCCCGTTGTTGCTGATGTTTATCGCAGCAATGGGCATTTCTGGGGCGATTTTGGTGCTTTCCGTCCTCGTAGGCCGGCACCGGCCGTCGCGCGCCAAGGATCAGCCTTACGAATGCGGCATTCGACCGACGGGAGACGCGCGCGAACCGTTCTCCGTGCAGTTTTACCTGGTTGCTCTCGTGTTCATTCTGTTCGACATCGAGGCTATATTTCTTTACCCCTGGGCCCTCGTGTACCGCGAGCTGCGTCTCTTCGGTTTTGTCGAGATGCTGCTCTACATTATAATTTTGCTGGCCGGTTACATTTACCTCTGGAAGAAGGGCGCGCTCGACTGGAATCACTGATCGCGCTCTCCGGAAACGAAACCACAGTGGATACGGCGGAATCGCAAAAGGATTCGTTTATCCAAAGGCTGCAGGAGTGGGACGCGCAGGCCGTCGCCGAAATCATCGAATTTCGTGGCGAAACGACGGTCGTGGTTCCGCGCGAGCACCTACTCCGCGCCGCGGAATTCCTTGTGAACGACCGCGCGCTGCAGTTCACATTTCTCTCCGACATCACAGCCGTTGACAAGTTCCCTATCGATCCGCGCTTCGAGCTGAACTATCACTTGCTGTCGCTCGAGTACCGAAAACGGATCCGCCTGAAAGTGCGCATTCCGGGCGACGATCCCCAAGTCCAATCAGTGACGTCAATCTGGCCGGCCGCAAATTGGCACGAACGCGAGGCGTTTGACCTGATGGGCATACGTTTCGAAGGCCATCCGGACCTCACTCGGATTCTGATGCCCGATGATTGGGAAGGCTATCCGCTGCGCAAGGATTATCCCGTCGAGGGATATCGCTGATGGCGACCATCGAAACACCTGCGGGCGCCGCGCAAACGATGGTCCTCAACATGGGACCGCAGCATCCTTCCACGCACGGGGTTCTGCGAATCGTGCTCGAGCTCGACGGCGAAATCGTCATAAGCGCGCGTCCGCACATCGGCTATCTGCACACCGGCATTGAGAAAAACTGCGAGAACAAAACATATTCTCAAGCCATCACGCTGACCGATCGTCTGGACTATCTCGCGCCGCTTTCGAACAATCTCTGTTACTGCCTGGCCGTCGAAAGACTGATCGGCCTCGAAATTCCTAAGCGCGCCCAATACATTCGCGTTCTTCTCACGGAATTGACTCGCGTTGCGTCGCATCTTGTCTGGCTGGGCACCCATGCCATTGACCTCGGCGCAATGACCGTATTCCTTTACTGCTTCCGCGAGCGCGAAGAAATCATGCGGATTTTTGAGCTGGTCAGCGGCCAGCGCATGATGACGAGTTATTTCCGGATCGGTGGGCTGGCGCTAGAACCGCCTCCAGGCTGGCTCGAACGCATCGCACGGTTCATGGATACGTTCCCCGGCCACGTCGACGAATACGAAACTCTGCTCACTCAGAACCGCATCTGGCTGGCGCGCACCAAAGGCGTCGGCGTGCTGAGCCGCGAGGACGCGATCGCGCTTGGCGTGTCGGGGCCTACTCTTCGCGGCAGCGGCGTCGCCTACGACGTTCGCAAGATGTTCCCCTATTCAAGCTACGAAGAATTCGATTTCAACGTGCCGGTCGAAACTGCTGGTGATTGCTACGCGCGTTATCTTGTCCGCGTCGCCGAAATCCGCGAGAGCATCGAAATTATCCTGCAAGCCATGAAAGTGGTTCCACCCGCGGGCCCGATTCGAACTGAAGCGCCGGGAATTGTGCCGCCATCGCGCGAGGAAATGAAAACCTCGATCGAAGGGCTGATTTATCATTTCAAGATCTTCACGGAAGGGTTCGCGCCGCCGCCAGGAGAAGTCTACCAGTGCATCGAATCGCCGCGCGGCGAACTGGGTTTCTTTGTCGCGAGCGATGGTTCGGCGAAGCCTTACCGGGTAAAAGTTCGCGCGCCTTCCTTCGTCAACTTGCAGGCGGTTTCGAAGCTTGTCGAAGGACGATTGATCGCCGACGTCGTCGCTTGCATTGGCACTACCGACATTGTCCTGGGCGAGGTCGACCGATGATCGCCGGGGACAATAGGGAGAGAATGCAGCTTCCGCCGCAGCTCGAAACCAAATTTGCGGAATTGCTGGGGCGTTATCCGGTGAAGCGCTCCGCGCTCATCCCGATGATGCTCTACGCGCAGGATTACTACGGCTATCTCGGCGACGACATCCTGGCCGAAATCGCCATACGCCTCGAACTGAACATTATTCAAGTTACGGAAACGCTTTTGTACTACTCGATGCTGCGCCGTAAGGCGGTCGGGAAGTATCACATTCAGGTCTGCACGAATGTTTCGTGCATGCTGCGCGGCGGCTACGAGATTTTCGATCACCTGAAGACGCGGCTCGAAATCGGGAACAGGGAGACCACTTCGACGGGCACATTTTCGCTTGAAGAGGTTGAGTGCATGGGCGCGTGCACGGGCGCGCCGGCTATTCAGGTGAATTACGATTTCTACGAAAATTTGACTCCTGAGAGCGTGGATCTGCTTCTCGAGGAGCTGCAAACCGGAATGAAACCGCAGCCGGTGGCGTGCACTTCGGGATCGGTGCACGAGCGGCACGATTTCGAAAAGCTGGTCATCAGTCGCCGTTTTGGACTGGAGAATTCCCGCTCGATTGATGTCTACCGCCAGAATGACGGCTATAAGGCGCTCGAAAAAGCTGTTAAGGAGATGACGCCGGAGCAGGTGATTGACGAAGTAAAGAAATCCAATCTGCGCGGCCGCGGCGGCGCCGGATTCCCGACGGGCATGAAGTGGAGCTTCGTTCCGAAAGATATTCCGAAGCCGAAGTACGTCATTTGCAATGCCGACGAGAGCGAGCCCGGCACGTGCAAAGACCGGCCGCTGATGGAACACGATCCGCACCAATTGATCGAAGGCGTTACGATCGCCGGACGAGCGATTGGCTCGCAGCGCGGTTACATTTACATTCGCGGTGAATATCGCTACGTCCTGGACATCGTTGACAAGGCCATCGCTGAAGCTTACGCCGCCGGTTATCTCGGCAAGAATATTCTCGGCACGGATTTTTCGTTCGATGTCTGCACGCATACGGGCGCGGGTGCGTACGAATGCGGCGAAGAATCGGCGCTGATGGAATCGCTCGAGGGCAAGCGCGGATATCCGCGCATCAAACCTCCCTTCCCGGCCGTTGTGGGCCTGTACGGATGCCCGACGATCATCAACAACGTTGAATCGCTCAGCGCCGTGCCTGCGATCATCCTTCGCGGCGGCGAGTGGTACGCGAATCTCGGCACGCCAAAGAATGGCGGCACGCGCATGCTGTGCATTTCTGGCCACGTGAATCGCCCCGGGATTTACGAAGTGCCGCTGGGCATGAACATGCGCCTGGCTATTGATGAATTGGGTGGCGGCGTTCGCGGCGGCAAAAAGGTGAAGGCCGTAATTCCGGGCGGCAGTTCATGCCCGCTTTTGAAGGCCGATGAAATTGACATTGCGATGGATTACGATTCGCTCGCCAAAGCGGGTTCGATGCTCGGCTCGGGCGCGATGATCGTGATTGACGAGGACACGTGCATGGTGGATGTCGCGCGCCGCATCATGCACTTCTACGCGCACGAATCCTGCGGCTGGTGCATCCCCTGCCGCGAAGGCACGGCGTGGCTCCAGAAGATGCTCGATCGCTTCCATGCCGGTCATGGGACGCCGGAAGACATTCCACTCATCGGCGAACTGGCGCAGAACATGCTGGGCCGCACATTCTGCCCTCTCGGCGATGCGGCGGCGATGCCGACCATCAGCATCATCAAGAAGTGGCAGCAGGAATTTGAAGATCATCTGCACGGCAAATGCGCCTACATGTCGGCCGCGGACATTCTCGCGATGGCGCGTTAGCACAGATCGTTAGCTCTCTGGGGTCAGGGGCTCTCGCAATCAATGGTTGAACAGAAACAGATTACCTTTACGATGAACGGGAACAAGGTCACGATTCCCGCGGGCACTCTTGTGATCGAGGCCGCGAAGCGAATGGAGACTGAGGTCCCGTCGTTCTGCTATTACAAGGGCCTTACTCTGCAGGCCGCCTGCCGGATGTGCCTCGTGGAAGTCGAGAAAATGCCGAAGCTGCAGACGGCGTGCACGCTCGTCGCCACCGAAGGGATGGTCGTCAAGACGGACACCGAACAGGTCCACAAAGCGCGAAAAGACATGCTCGAATTCCTGCTGTCGAATCATCCGCTCGATTGTCCTGTCTGCGACAAGGGGGGCGAATGCGAATTGCAGGACATGACTTTCCGTTACGGCCTCGATCACAGCCGTTTCGCGGAAGAAAAGTTGCATTATCCCGAGGAAAAGTGGTCGCCGCTCGTTTATTACGATGCCCCGCGCTGCATTCTTTGCTTCCGCTGCGTGCGCGTTTGCGACGAGGGTATGGACGTCAAGGCGCTGGGCGTGGGCGCGCGGGGCGTTCAATCCGTGATTTTGCCGAATTCATCGGGCGCGCTCGCTTGCGAGGAGTGCGGCGCGTGCATTGATATCTGCCCCGTTGGCGCGCTGACGAGTGGCACCTACCGTTATCAGACGCGGCCGTGGGAAATGACGTACGTTGCGAATCCCTGCACGCATTGTTCGAACGGCTGCAAAACCACTCTCAGCGTGCGCAACAACGAAATCCTTCGCGCGAATAATCGCGATCAGTCTGGAATCAATGGCGAGTTTCTTTGCGCCAAAGGGCGTTTCGCCTTCGATTTCACGAAGCACCCCGAGCGCGTCCGCGGCCCGCTCATCCGCCGCAACGGCAAGCTCGAATCGGCAAGCTGGGAAGACGCATTCGAAGAAGTGACGCGGAGGCTGAAGCAAGTCCACGAAAAGCACGGCGGCGGCGCGATTGGCGTGATCGGCTCGAATCACACGACCAACGAAGAAAATTATCTTCTGAACCGCTTCGCCCGTCTGAATCTCGGCACCAACAATCTCGATCACCACCGCACGGCTGATTACGCCGGGTTGGCCGCGGCACTCGGCCCGAATGCCGCCGATTCACTCGCGACCATGGCCGATGTGTACGAAGCGGGGACCGTCGTCGTGATCGGCAACGATCCGACGCAGCAAAATCCGCTGGTCGCGTGGCAGATTCGCACCGGCATCCGCCATCACGATGCCAAGCTCTACCTCATCAATTCGCAGCCATCAAAACTCGAACGCAAAGCTACGCAATCCGTCCAGCTTCACGCCGATGCGTCACACTCCGATGGCGCGTCAGTGGCCGATGCTGAAGCCGCTGCCGTAAATTGGCTCGCCACCGGCCAAGGAAGCTTCTCCTCTGAAACGTCGGAGCAACTCGCTCAACTGAAGACCGCGCTAGAAAGTTCGAGCGACGTCGTAATCGTATTCGGCGCAGCAATCACTGGCGCGGCAGTTCGAGACCTTGTGGCCTTCGGCTCGCGCTTGCCCGGCCGCACGCGCTACATGGCGCTCGGCGATTACGCAAATTCGCGCGGCGCCGCTGACTTCGGCGTCCTGCCTGATCGCCTGCCGGGCTACGCCTCACTCGACGACCCCGCCGAGCGCGCTCGCTTCAGAAAACTCTGGGGCGCGGAAATCCCATCAGCGCCAGGCCTGACTTCACGGCAGATGATGGACGGCGCTCTCACCGGCAAACTTCGCGCCCTCTACGTCGTCGGCGCAAATCCCGTCAAGACTTTCGCGGCAGCAGCTACAACAGCGGCAACGGCAAAATCCGGCGGCGATCGTCTCGGCGGTCTCGATCTACTCGTCGTTCAGGATCTCTTTCTCACGGAAACCGCGAAGCTCGCCGACGTTGTCCTCCCCGCCGCGAGTTCCTATGAAAAAGACGGCACGATGACCGCCACGTCCGGCGAAGTTCAAATCACGCACCGTTCCATCGATCCGCAAGGACCGCGCAGCGATTTCGACCTCCTGCGGATCATCTCGCATCAACTCTCGCAGCTCAGCATGGGC
The DNA here is from genome assembly GCA_003152355.1 of Acidobacteriota bacterium. Lineage (GTDB taxonomy): Bacteria > Acidobacteriota > Terriglobia > Acidiferrales > UBA7541 > Palsa-147. The sequence continues at coordinate 49,663 of PMAA01000104.1, forward strand.
CCGGCGATTCGCCTGCGCACTCCCGAAGCGGCCTTCGACGAAATCCGCCAGCACGTCGCCGGCTACAACGTCTCCTTCGCAAATTTGCTAGCAGGCGGCGCACAACGCGCCACCCCCGGCGCAAAGCAAGCGCAAGCGGACGCCGCACCCGGCACAATTTTCTCGTCCAACGATTATCTATTTTCAAGCGGCACGTTAGGCCGCTATTGTTCCAAACTCAATTCCTGTAGCGAGGCCAAAGAAATTCCGTGGAGTTCGTCGCCCAGCACCCAATCCTGGTGGTATCGATAGTCAAGATTGTCGTCCTGCTGTTCGTTTTAATGACGGCACTTGCCTATCTCACCTGGTTCGAACGCAAGGTCGTCGCGCGCATTCAGTCGCGGCTAGGGCCGCTCTACGTCGGTGCGCACGGCTTGCTGCAGCCGCTCGCCGACGGCCTCAAATTCCTCTTCAAAGAAGATCTCACTCCGCCCGCGTCCGACAAATTCGTCTACATCCTCGCGCCTTTCCTCGCGCTATCTCTCGCGCTCACCACGCTCGCGCTCATTCCGTTCGGGCCTGCGACGCTGACGATTCTTGGACAATCAACGAACCTCGGCATTACGAATTCCAGCATCGGCCTTCTGTTCGTTTTTGCCATCACGTCCGTCGGCGTTTACGGCGTGGCGCTCGCCGGATGGTCGTCGAATAGCAAATATCCGCTTCTCGGCGGCTTGCGCGCTTCGGCGCAAATGGTCAGCTACGAAGTCTCGCTGACACTTTCCGTGGTCGGCGTTGTGCTTCTTGCCGGCACTCTGAATCTGAACGATCTCATCTACGCGCAGTCCGGCCGCTGGTTCCATTACATACCGCGATGGAACGTCATCCCGCAAATCGTCGGATTTATCTGCTATTTCATTTCGGCAATCGCCGAAACCAATCGCGTTCCCTTCGATCTGCCTGAAGCCGAGACGGAACTCGTCGCCGGCTTCCACACGGAGTATTCAAGTTTCAAGTTCGCGATGTTCTTCATGGCCGAATACGCCAACATGATCACGGTTTCGTGCCTGGCCACGATTCTCTTCCTCGGCGGCTGGCTCTCGCCGCTCTCGTCCGCATGGCGCTGGCCCCTCTATCTTCCGGGCGCGCTACTCTTGATCGGCGGTGTGGCGCTGGTCTACGACACGGTAATTCTTCAGCGCGGCATCGCGCGAATCCAGCTCGCGGTGATCAGTTCGATCGCGCTCGCCCTCGGCGCGATTTGCCTTATTCCTTCGGTAATGCCAATCGTCCAAGGCCCATTCTGGTTTCTGCTAAAAGTTGTCTTCTTGCTTTTCTTCTACGTCTGGACGCGCGGCACGTTGCCACGCTTCCGCTACGACCAACTAATGGACTTCGGCTGGAAGTTTCTTCTGCCCGTAGCGCTGGCAAATCTGGTCGTAACGAGCTTCGTCGTGCTGGTGCTGAACCGATGACGCTCCCCCTCATCATGTTCTTCGCGTGCGCGGCAATCGCGGCGATCGGTGCATTGCTCGTGATTTTCCTGCGCGAGCCGATCCACAGCGCCCTCGCCCTGATTCTCGTGATGGTCTCCCTCGCCGTGCTCTATCTTCTGCTCGGCGCTGAATTCATAGCTGCCGTGCAGATCATCGTGTACGCCGGCGCCATCATGGTCCTTTTCATTATCGTCATCATGCTTCTCAATGCCGGCGAAGAGGAACGTACGAACCTCAGCAAAATGGCACGATACGCCGGGCTGCCACTCGGAATTTTCCTGACGTTAGATTTGGTTTATTGGTTGTCGCACGCCGCGCACGCCGCTCCCGCCGCCACCGGCGCAGTCGGCACCGTGGGCGCTGATCCCACGCGGGATCTCGCGTTTCTGCTGTTCCGTTCGTACTTGTTCCCGTTTGAGATCACGTCCATCGTAATTTTAATCGCGCTGCTCGGAGCGCTCGTGCTCGCAAAGAGGGACTCATGAACGCCGTCCCCACATCTTATTTCCTCATCCTGAGCGCGATTCTCTTCGGTCTCGGCGTCATCGCGTTCGTTTTCAAGCGCAATATCATTACGATTCTCATGGCCATCGAGCTGATGCTCAATGCCGTAAATTTGGCGTTTGTGGCTTTCGATCGCGCGAATGGCGGAGTGCACAACGGCTGGGTGTTCGTGTTCTTCGTCATCGTCGTGGCCGCTGCGGAAGCTGCCGTGGGCTTGGCCGTCGCGATTACCGTAATTCGCAATCGCCAATCGCTGAACGTTGAAGACATGAACCTACTCAAATTCTGATGCCTAAGATTGCGGACATTCTATGGATCATCCCGCTCCTGCCGCTGGCAGGCGCGGCGATCAATGGCTTCTTCGGCAAGTCGTGGCCGAATTCACGCGTCAATGCCGTCGGCATCGGCTCGGTCTCGCTCACGTTTCTGGCGGTCCTCGAGTTGGTTCGTGAGTTTTTCAAGTTGCCGCTGGCGCAGACGCCCATTATGAAATCATTCGCGCCATGGCTCGTCGCCGGATCCTTCCGTGTGGATTTTAATTTCTGGGTCGATCAGCTCACCATCGTAATGCTGCTCGTCGTTTCCGGCGTCGGGCTGCTGATCCACATTTATTCCACCGGCTACATGGCCCACGAAGGCGGCTATTACCGTTTCTTCTGCTACATGAATTTGTTCATGTTCTTCATGCTGACNNAGCTATCTTCTGATCGGCTTCTACTTCTTGCGAAAGTCGGCGATTGATGCGGGCAAAAAAGCGTTCATCACCACGCGCATCGGCGACGTCGGCTTCACCATCGGCATCCTTCTGGCTTTTTGGACTTTCAGCTCCGTGGACTTCGGCACGATTTTCATGAAGGTGGAGAACTCGCCGGTCGAGGCCGTCGGCCAAATCGGCGTTCTCACCACGATTGCGCTGCTCCTCTTGGCAGGCGCCATCGGCAAATCGGCGCAATTACCGCTCTACGTTTGGCTGCCGGACGCCATGGAAGGCCCNNGCCACCATGGTCACCGCCGGCGTCTACATGGTCGCGCGGATGCACGCGCTCTATTCGCACGCGCTCACGGCGATGCTCGTCGTTGCTACGGTTGGTGCAGTGACCGCGTTCTATTCCGCAACCATTGGCCTCGTGCAGACGGACATTAAAAAAGTTCTCGCCTATTCCACCGTCTCGCAGCTCGGCTACATGTTCCTTGGCCTTGGCGTGGGCGCGTACGCGGCGGGCATCTTCCATCTCATGACCCACGCGTTTTTCAAGGGTCTGCTGTTTCTCGCGGCCGGTAGCGTCATTCACGCGATGGGCGGCGAGCAGGACATGCGCAAGATGGGCGGCCTGCGGAAGAAAATTCCGGTCACGTATTGGACGATGTTCGCCGCCACTCTCGCGATCGCGGGTGTGCCGCTCTTCTCCGGATTTTTCAGCAAAGAAGCGATTCTCGATGCCGCCAAGGACGGCCCGCACGCCAACTTGACGCTGTGGGTCCTCGGCATCCTCGGTGCGATGCTCACGTCGTTCTACATGTTCCGCCTGCTATTCCTCACTTTCTTCGGAAAGCAGCGCTACGACGAACACAAAGTTCACGTCCACGAATCGCCGAAGAACATGCTCGTTCCGCTCGTGATTCTGGCGGTGCTCGCCATCGGCGGTGGCTGGTTCGCATTGCCCACGATGATCGGCGGCCCCGATCATTTCCAGAACTTTCTGCGTCCCGTGTTTGAGGCAGCGCCTGCGGGCACGGCTGCAGTGGCCGAGCAGGCGAACACGGAACCTGTATCGCCGGGCGCTGTGCTGGTCAGAAGCCTGCTCGCTCCCGGAGTGATCGTCGCGCTGATCGGCTTCCTCACGGCCTGGTGGTTCTACATTCGGCGGCCCGACGTGCCGAAAAAACTCGCGCAATCCGTACACGGCCTCTACACGCTTTTGCTCAACAAATATTACGTTGATGAATTCTATTTAGCCGTTATCGTCCGCCCCCTGCTTTGGATTTCGACGAACGTTTTGTGGCACGTCGTGGACGAGAACTTGATTGATGGCGCCGTGAATGGCGCCGGCCATACGGCGCGAGAGATAGGGCAGCAAGCCCGGCAGCTGCAATCCGGAAACACGCGGAGTTACGCCGCCTGGGTGATCGTCGGCGCGGTCTGCGTGACGGTGCTCGTGCTCGGAGTCTGGGGAATGGTGCGCTGANNGCGATTCTCCTTTTGAATCGCAACGACCACGTGTCGGTCCGCCGCGTCGCGCTGGCAACAGCGCTCGCCGAGTTCATCATTTCCCTGCTTCTGCTTCCCGGCTTCAATTCCGCGAGTCCAAATTATCAGCTCGAAGAGTTCCACCGCTGGATCAGCATTCCGCCGATTCATTATCATCTCGGGCTCGACGGCATCAGTTTGTTCCTCGTCCTGCTGACCACGTTCCTCACGCCGCTCTCGATTCTGGCCTCGTGGAGCAGCATTACGTTCCGTACAAAAGAATTCTTCATCATGCTTCTCGTTCTCGAGACGGGCTTGATCGGAGTTTTCTTCGCCGTCGATCTCTTCCTCTTCTTCGTTTTCTGGGAGATCGTGCTCCTGCCCATGTATTTCCTCATCGGCATCTGGGGCGGCCCGCGAAAAGAGTATGCGGCGATCAAATTTTTCCTCTNNTGTTCGGCTCGATCCTGATGCTCGTGGCCATCATCTGGCTCTTCAACATCACAGGCTCATTCGACCTTCCCGAGATTCAGGCGAAACTTGCGGCCGGCGCAATTTCGTCTTCGCGCACCGAGATGCTACTCTTCGGCGCGTTCTTCCTGGCTTTCGCAATCAAAGTGCCGCTCTTCCCGCTCCACACATGGCTTCCTGACGCGCACACCGAAGCCCCGACCGCGGCATCGGTGATTCTCGCCGGCGTCATGCTGAAGCTCGGGACATACGGCATGTTGCGGTTCTGCCTGCCGCTCTTCCCTGCCGCGGCGCATCGTTTCGCGCCTCTGATAGGCGTCCTCGCGATTATTGGCATCGTCTATGGCGCGCTGGTTGCGACGGTTCAGCCTGACTTGAAGCGGCTAGTCGCCTACACGTCCATCAGCCACCTCGGCTTCGTGGTCCTCGGCATCTTCGCGTTCAACACGATTTCGATTCAGGGCGCGATTTACCAGATGCTGAATCACGGCGTCTCAACGGGAATGCTCTTTCTTTCCGTGGGAATGCTCTACGACCGCCGCCACACGTTCGAAATCAAGCAGTACGGCGGGCTCGCGACGCCGATGCCGGTTTTCTCGTCATTCTTTCTGTTCGCCTGTTTCTCCTCGCTTGCTTTGCCATTGCTGAACGGATTTGCCGGTGAATTTCTGATCCTGATCGGCGTGTTCGAGCACCATCCGGTTTGGGCTTCCTGGGCGTCCACCGGCGCCGTGCTCTCTGCCATTTATCTTTTGTGGGCGTACCAGCGCGTCATATTGGGCGACGTGACGATCGAGAAGAATAAGACCCTGCCGGACGCAAGCACGCGCGAGCGGATCATCCTCGCAGTGCTCTCCGTCGTGATTTTATTTATGGGCGTGGCCTCGCCCCTGTTCACGCGGCGAATGGAAGCTTCCGCGGACAACATTCTGCATCTCATGCGCCGCGACCGAGTGATCGACGTCCGCACGGCGCCTGAACCTCCGCAACTTACGAGCGTTGCTCGCCCGCTCGCCGCGAGCGCAGCCGCAATTTCAGCTCCGATCGATTGTTGCCGTGGGGATCTGAAAATCAATTCGAAAAAAGAGCGCCAAAATGAGTAACACAATCCTCGTTACCGGCGGCTCGGGCTTCATCGGCAGCCACTGCATCCTGCAGCTTCTGGCGGCAGGCCATCAGGTACGCACCACGGTACGCAGCCTGAATCGCGAGGGCGACGTCCGCGCCATGCTGAAGCAAGGCGGCGCGGAGCCGGGCGATCGCTTATCCTTCATCGCCGCCGATCTCGAAAATGACGCGGGCTGGCCGGAGGCCGTCGCCGGCTGCGACTACGTACTGCACGTGGCCTCGCCATTCCCTGCTCGCGTCCCCAAGCACGAAGACGAACTGATCGTGCCCGCTCGCGAAGGCGCGCTTCGCGTGCTGCGCGCCTCGCGCAATGCCGGCGTCAAGCGCGTGGTGCTCACCTCCTCATTCGCGGCAATTGGCTATGGCCAGAAGCCGCAACAACAGCCGTTCAATGAAACGAACTGGACCGATCCCAACGCCGCCGACATGCTTCCCTATGCGAAATCGAAGACCTTGGCTGAACGCGCGGCTTGGGATTTCATCGCCAAGGAAGGCGGCAAACTCGAACTTTCCGTCGTCAATCCGGTGGGCGTGTTCGGCCCCGTTCTAGGTCCTGACTATTCGACCTCGATTCTCTTCGTGCAGCGCATGATGGATGGCGCCGTACCCGGCTGCCCGAAGCTATATTTCGGCGCGGTAGATGTGCGCGATGTGGCCGATTTGCACTTGCGCGCCATGACCGAGCCCGCCGCCAAGGGCGAACGCTTCGTCGCTGTCGCCGGCGATTTCGTTTCGGTGCTCGACATAGCCAAGATTCTTAAGCGACGCATGGGCGAGGCTGCCAAACGAGTGCCAACCCGGGAACTTCCTAACTGGCTGGTGCGCGTCGCCGCGCTGCGCGATCCGGCGGTGAAGCAGATCCTGCCAGAACTCGGCAAGCGCAAGAACGCCACCAACGAAAAGGCCAAGCGCCTGTTGGGCTGGGCGCCGCGTTCGAGCGAAGAGTCCATCGTCGCCACCGCAGAAAGCTTGGTGCGGCTCGGCCTGCTGAAGGACAGCGCGAAGAAAGCCGCTTGAAAAAGACATGGTGCCCACTTTGTTCTCAACAGCGAGCACGTTGCAGAGACCAGAAACGCTCGCCACTGTGCGGATGAACGAAGTTGAGATCGGAAATGAAGAAAAGATCGGTTAAGCGAGAAATTCAATGAAGCCTATGCGATTCGTACGCGGAATATCTCAGGCTCTCTGCATCATCCTGTTGCTGTTATCGTCCGGCGCGCTCTGCGCGCAGAACGATGAACATCGCGTTCGGAATATTGTTCTCGTCCACGGGGCCTGGGCCGATGGTTCCGGCTGGAGAGGCGTTTACGACATTCTTGTCAAAGACGGCTTCAACGTAACCATCGTCCAGGAACCATTGACGTCGTTCCAGGAAGACGTCGCGGCCACGAAGCGCGTCATCGCCCTGCAAGACGGCCCGTGTATCCTCGTCGCTCACAGTTACGGCGGTTCGGTAATCACCGAGGCGGGAACGGACGCCTCTGTCGCCGGACTGGTCTACATCGCGGCGCACATGCCGGATGCTGGAGAGAGCGAGGCAGACGACGGAAAGCGCTTCCCAAGCGACCTCAGCAAATCCACGGCGATAAAGAAAACCACAGACGGCTTTGATTATCTCGACCCAGCCCAGTTCCGCGACTACTTCGCCGCCGACTTGTCTGCTGAGCAGGCCGCTTTCATGGCGCGGTCACAGGTGCTGATCAACGATGCAAATTTTCACGCCGTCATCTCTACGGCTGCGTGGAGAAGCAAACCAAGCTGGATGTTGGTAGCGGGAGCAGATAGAACCATTAATCCTGACCTCGAACGATGGTACGCGACGCGAGCTAATAGTCACAAAGTGGAGGTCGTCGGCGCGAGCCATTCGGTTTACGTCTCCAGGCCGAGTGAGGTTGCGGCTTTAATTGAAGACGCTGCAGCGCATGCCCGGTAGAAAATCTTGATGAAAGAAGACAGTTAGCTGAATGCTGCCGATGCACATTTCGCCCGAACGTCTCGAAGACGCCTACCGCGTTGCGCCTGAGATCATTCTTTGCGCGACGGGCATCTTTGTCATGCTCCTCGACCCGTTTCTGCGGGCGGCATGGAAGCGTGCGCTCGGCTGGTTCAGCCTCGCGGGCGCCGTCGGCGCTCTCGCGTCTCTTTATTTGGTATGGCAGCATCCGGGCGTCGCTTACGGCGGCCTGATTCGCGCCGACGAATTCAGCATTTTCGTTCACGCGATCGTTCTCGTCGTGGCCATCCTCGCCACGCTCGGCTCGATTCAGTATCTCGAGAACGAACGCATTCAGCGCGGCGAATTCTACGCGTTGCTGCTCTTCGCGACGGCAGGAATGGGCGTTCTTGGTAGTGCGGGAGAATTGATTACGGCCTTCCTCGGCCTCGAAATGAGCTCGATATCGAGTTACATTCTCGCGGGTTTCCGCAGGACATCGCTGAAGTCGAACGAAGCCTCGCTCAAATATTTCATCCTCGGGTCCTTTGCGACCGCATTTTTCCTCTACGGCATCGCCATGGTCTATGGCGCCACTGGCACTACGATCATGACCGGCATCCAGCAGTCGCTTGGAAATTCGCCGCCAAGTTCCTTGCTGGCGCTGGGCCTTGCCATGATGTTTGTCGGCCTCGGCTTCAAGGTGGTTGCCGCGCCATTTCAGATATACGGGCCCGACGTCTACGAAGGCGCTCCGACACCGGTGACGGCCGTCCTCGCCTCAGGGCCAAAGGCCGCGACGTTTGCGCTCATGCTGCGGATTTTCTATACCGGATTCGGCGCCGCGGGGCATTTGTGGTTTTGGGCCATCTGGATTTCCGCGGTGCTTTCGATGTGCATCGGCAATTTCGCGGCGGTCACGCAGACCAACGTCAAGCGCATGCTTGCCTATTCCTCGATCGCGCATGCGGGCTACATTCTCGTCGCGTTCGCGGCTTCCACCGAAGTGGGAATCGCCGCGGTGCTCTTCTACCTCGCCGCGTATGCATTGATGAAGCTCGGCGCATTCCTCGTCGTCGCCCATGTCGGCGGACCGGGCGAGCGTCGCCTGGAAATCAAAGATTTCGCGGGGCTGGGAACGCAGCAGCCGGCGCTGGCGGCGTGCTTCTCACTGTTCTTGCTATCGCTATTGGGTTTGCCCGCCACCGGCGGTTTCCTGGGAAAATTCTATGCCTTCCAGGCGGCGCTCGATGCGCACATCGTCTGGCTTGTCGTCATCGCCGCGATCAATAGCATTGTCGGCTCCTACTATTATCTTCGTGTGATCGTCGCGATGTACTTCTGGGAGCCACAGAAGGAGTTCCAGCCGATCCCTGTCACGCCTGCCATCGCCACGGCTCTCGTTCTTGCCGCGGCCGGCATAATCTATCTCGGCATATTCCCCAGCCGCGTTATGCACTACGCACTGCTCTCCGCTCTTTCGCTTCGCTAGCGCGCCGGAGTATATCGCCCTTGAAATGAAAACGCCCGGAAGCGCATTGCGCCTCCGGGCATTAATCTAAATCGCCTTTATACGATCTTGAAAAGGTACACCTGGGCTACCGTTATGCGACCTTCGTAAACACGATTAGCAGCGTGAACAGAGCCAAAGTCTCGATGAACACGAGCCCAAGAATCAATGCCAATCGAATCGGTGCAGCGGCCCCCGGATTCCTTGCCAATCCTTCGCACGCTGCCGAAGCAACGCGCCCCTGGCCAAGCGCAGCGAACGCTGCCGCAAAAGCCATCGCAAAACCGGAAGTGATCGCGACCCAATTGGTCCCGCCTCCGGTAGCCCCTTCAGCCGCGAACGCTTGTGGAGCGACGATCACCAGCATCGCCGCCACCAAGGCCAACATTTTCAGAATCTTCATTCGAAGTTCTCCTTTTTATGTTTTATGAGTTGGCGATCAGGAGGTGGTTCCCGTCATCCTCGAGCAGCCGGGCTCACGCTGAAAGCCTTTAAAAATGAAGCCGATTTAGTGTTCTTCCGATGTAGCAAGGCCGATATAAATTGCGGGAAGAATTGTGAAAACAAACGCCTGAACCACGGCAACAAATATATGCAGCGCGACAAAAATCACCGGAATGGTCGCGGGAAAAATTCCCAGCGCCCAACCGAGTGCGGGATGAGTGGCCGAAACATGAATCACCGGCACAGTGAGAAGCGCGACAAACGTCAAATACAGCAGTTCGCTAGCGAAAATATTCGCCCATAGCCGGACCGTCAGTGAAAGCAATCGCGCCGAGTTGCTGATGATCTCAACAGGAAAAATCAGCGGCGAAATCCACCAGATCGGCCCTGCAAAATGTTTCCCATACCCGACCGGCCCGTGATGTTTTATGCCCTGATAGTTGTAGTACAGAAAAATTATGATGGCGCACCCTAACGGGACACTCTTTTCTCCCGTGGGAGACTCAAACGCGGGAATGACGCTGAGCAAATTTGAAAGCAGAATGAAAATTGCCACGGAGCCAACCAGTGGAACGCACGCTTCGCCAACGTGGCCGGCGCTTTCCACCAGCAAATCGCGGATTCCGAAGCCCATCGGATTTGTAAGAAGCATTTCCGCAATTTGCTGGGACGCGCCGGGCTTATCCACTGAAATGCGCGGCCGCAACAGCAGAACCAGAATAACTCCCAGCAAAAAAACGACGATGCTCATGGCCACGTGCATGCGAATGGGATTTGCGGGATCCTGCACGTGAATTCCGATGAGAAGCAATAAATGGGAAATTGCGGGCCCGAACCAGTGATTGAGCAGCGCTGCGAACCAGTGCTGATGAAGTTTCATCGTCCTCTAGTGATTATCGAGAAGCACTGCATAAAGACTCCCGATCATCGCTGCGGCGCCAAGCGCGAGTAAGCCGCACAAAACGCTGAAGATCGGCAACCTAAAGTAGCTCACGATAACATAGGCCAGAATTGCGATCAAGGCGTAGCCAACCGACAATTTGAAAAGAATCAACGAAGAATCGCTGCTTTTTGGACCGTCGGTGTGCTTTATCGCTTCGCGAACAACTGCAATTGTCACCCGCCTCAGCCACATATAGTGAAGCCATATAAGAGCCGCACCGATGGCGACTCCGATGCCCGTGCGCGCTGAAATTGATTTCCAAGCGAACAGCGCCGCGGACGCGCCGATGACCAGAGTGAGCCAGCCGATCCGATGTTCGACACGCTGATAAAAGTCGCCGCGTGGCCGTTCAGTCGTCATCGTTCTTTGATAGCCGGCGAAGGAGATCGCGCAGCCCCACGGCAAAGCCGAGCGTGCCGCCCACAATCATTAGCCACGGCGCGGTGTGCCACCATCGGTCCAACAAGTGCCCGATCACGCCGCCCACCACGACGGCGCCGACAAACAGGAACGGCAGTTCTGTCGCGAGAGCGAACTGCCGCGCAAAACCTGCGGGCCTTTTTTGTGGATTGTCGTCGGACATGAGGCTTCCGGCTCAGCGGCCGAACGGCGTGAGAAGCGAGTACGTAGCGAGGCGCAGGAACGGCTCCGGGTAAACGCCCGCGGCAAGCGTGACCAGCACCATCGCCGCAAGCGCGACAGCTTGCCCCATTGAAATCCTCGGCCGCACCTGGTCCGTAGCCTCGCGCGACCACATGGCTGCAATCATCTTGAAATAGTAATACACCGCGGGGAGGATGTAGAGCACGGCGAGCACGGCGAGTTTCGTGTGGCCGGTCTCAATCAGCGCCCAGAAGATGAGCAGTTTGCCGACAAAGCCGGCGGTCGGTGGAACTCCAGCGAGCGACAGCAGAAATATCAGCATCAGAATCGCCGCGGCGGGATTGCGCTGCGAGAGGCCGTTCAAATCTTCCATCTCGTCGCCAATCACGCCCTTGCGGCGCAGCACGATCACGATCGCGAACGCGCCGGTATTGAAAAACGCGTACGTCAAAAGATAGAACATCATCGCTTGCAGGCCGCGCTCGTTCCCCGCCACCAATCCGAGAAGAATATAGCCCACGTGCGAAATCGAAGAGTAAGCGAGCAGTCGTTTTATGTTGGTCTGCGTGATCGCCGCCAGATTGCCGAGCGTCATCGAAAGAATGGCAACCGCTGTCAGCAACGCCGTCCAATCCATCCGTACGGGCCAGAAAACGCCGAGGTAAAGCCGCAGGAGCAGCGCGAAACTCGCCGTCTTCGACGCTACGCTCACGTAAGCGGTGATCGGAGTGGGCGCGCCCTCGTAAACATCCGGCGCCCACTGGTGAAACGGAACTGCCGCGATTTTGAAAAAGACGCCGGCTGATACCGTCATCACGGCGATGACGACCATCAAGTCTCCGCCCGGGCGCTGCGCGAGCACGGTCGCGATGATGTTCAAGTTCGTCGAGCCGGAAATTCCATACAGCAGAGAGAAACCGTAGGCCAATATTCCCGAGCTGAACGCGCCCAGCAAAACATATTTCAAGGCGCCTTCGTTCGAGCGGCGGTCGCGGCGCAGAAAGCCCGAGAGGACGTAAAAGCTGATGGCCATCGTCTCAAGCGCGATGAAAAGCGTGACGAGATCGTTGCCGCACGCGAGAAACATCATTCCCACGGTAGAGAAAAGCATGAGCGCGTAGTATTCGCCGTGGTGTTCGTCTTCGATTTCGAGATAGCGCACGGAAAGGAAAATCACCAGCAGCGTTGCAGCCAGAAAAATAAATCCAAACAACATGAAAAACGGGTCAACTACAATCGCGCCGTGGAATCCTTCCGCGGAAATTGCAGCGAGAGGCTTCAAAAGCCAAAGCGCCAAGGCGCTGAAAATGACGCCGAGCGACGCCGTCAGCGCATTCCATGCTTTCTGCTTGGGCTCGAGCAGAAAATCCGTGAGCAGGATCGCCAGCCCGAAAAACGCGAGCATCACCTCCGGCATGATCAGAGGCGAGTCGCGCAGCGTCGATTGAAGAAGTCCCTGCATCAGTTTATTTCGAATCCTTCTGCGGCGTTGCAGCAGGCGTGGCCATCTTCATCGCCGAAGTCTTATCGGTCACAACGATTTGCATGGATGCGCCGCTGGCCGGTGCCACGCTTGCAGTCGTTTGCGGCGTGTAATAGTTCGGATCGTAGCGGAGCACGATCTGCTTCACCGGCTTATCGAGCACGTTGAAGAGCGGCGCCGGATAGATGCCGATCCAAAACGCCAAGATAATAAGCGTTCCCAGAGTGAAAAACTCGCGGCCATTGAGATCCGGCAGGTGCTCGTTCAAAGGATTGGTGATGTTGCCGAACATGACGCGCTGATAGAGCCACAGCAAGTACGCTGCGCCCAACACTACGCCCAGCACGCCCCACGCCGCCCATTGCCATCGCACTTCGAATACGCCGCGCAGAATCGTGAATTCGCCGACGAATCCGTTCAACAACGGCATCCCGAGCGAACTGAGCGTAATAATCAAATACGCCGCCGCAAAATTCGGCATCGGCGTTGAAAGCCCGCCAAATTCCGAGATCAGGCGAGTGTGCCGCCGCTCGTAGAGAACTCCGACGACCAAGAAGAGCGCGCCAGTGGAAATTCCGTGATTGACCTGCTGAATGATGCTGCCTGAAAGGCCAAGCGGCGTAAGCGCGAAGATGCCCAGCGTGCAGAAGCCCATGTGGCTGACCGAGGAATACGCGATCAGCTTTTTCATGTCCTTCTGCATCATGCAGACGAGCGCGCCGTAAACAATTCCGATGATCGAAAGCACGATCATGATCCAGCGGAAGCGCATCGTGGCATCGGGAAACATCGGCACGGAAAATCGCAGAAATCCGTAAGTGCCCATTTTCAGCAGAACGCCGGCGAGGATCACAGAGCCTGCCGTCGGAGCTTCGGTGTGCGCGTCAGGCAGCCACGTGTGGAACGGGAACATGGGCACCTTGATCGCGAACGCAAAAAAGAATCCCCAGAAGAGCCAAATCTGCAAGTGCGGCGAGAAAATTTGAGTGTGCGACAGCAGAATCTCGCGAATATCGAAAGTGTTCTTCCGGATATAAATCGCCAGGATCGCCAGCAGCATCACCACCGAACCCGCCAAGGTATAGAGGAAGAATTTGATAGCGGCATAAAGCCTGCGGTCGCTTCCCCACACGCCGATCAGGAAATACATCGGGACGAGCATCACTTCCCAGAAAACGTAGAAGAGCACGAAATCGAGCGACATGAAGACGCCGAGCATGCCCGTCTGAAGCAACAGCAGCAGGATGTAATATTCTTTTTCGCGTTTTTGAATCGCGGACCACGAAGAAAGAATCGCGATCGCGCCCAGGATCGTCGTCAGCATCACCATCAGTAAGCTGATGCCGTCAATGCCGATCGAATAGTGCGCGTTGATCGACGGAATCCAATCGAGCGTTTGCCGAAATTGAAAATCGGTCTCGCCGAACCTGAAACGCCAGACGAGCGGCAACGACACGGCGAAGCCGAGGAAGCCGAAGAGATTGCCCATCCAGCGATGGGCATTGGCATTCTGGCGCGGAATGAACAGCATCAGAATCGCGCCGGCCAGCGGCGTGAATAAGATCGTGCTCAGGATGTGGTTATCGGAAAATAGCATCCTTCCCTTCCTCTCGGCCTACCGCATCTGGTGCTGCAGCAGGTAGAGCGTATAACCCAGGAAACCCACCAGGCCAAAAACGATCACCAGCATGTATTCCTGCAATTCGCCGTTCTGAATCATGCGGACCGGCATGCTCGCGAAGTAGACGATCCACGAGCCGAGGCGTACCGAGCCGTCAACAATCCACGTGTCCCACCACATTGATATGCGGGAAATTACGCGCGTAAGCCAGCCGGCTCCGTTCACGCCGAGGCCGTCGATAATTTTGGCGTCGAAGGAGCCGAGTGACGTGCCGAGTTCCTTCGCACGATTGACGAATGCGGCGTCGTAAATTTCGTCCACGTAATATTTGTGAAGAAGGAGATTATATAAACCACTCACGCTGGAAGCGATTTTATTCGGCAGATCCCGCCGCTTAATATAGATATACCAGGCGAACAAAATTCCGGCGACGACGAGCGATTCCGAAAGCAGCATTAAATAGATTTCGCCCATTCTCGAGCTAACGCCCTTCGCTGCTTCGACGCGTGCTTCGTGCGGTTCGGCTACGACGGATGAAAGAAAATGGACGAAATGGCTGCTGCCGCCGAGAATTTCCGGCCAACTGATCCAGCCGCCGGCAATCGAAAGACCCGCGAGAATTACCAATGGAACCAGCATCGATCTGGGTGACTCGTGAATGTGATGTTCAACTTCGTGATCCACTCGCGACTCGCCATGAAACGTCATGAAAATCAGGCGGAACATATAGAAGGCCGTCATTCCGGCGGTGAAATATCCAACGATCCAAAGCGTCAGATCTTTTTCATAGGCTTTCCCGAGGATGAGGTCCTTGCTCACAAAACCGGCGAACGGGAAAATTCCGGCGATGGCGAGCGTCGCGATCAACATCGTCCAATATGTGACCGGGATTTTTTTGGCGAGTGCGCCCATCTTTCGCATGTCCTGCTCGCCGGACATCGCGTGAATCACGCTGCCGGCGGCAAGAAAGAGCAGGCCTTTGAAGAATGCGTGCGTCATCAGATGGAAGATTCCGGCGGTGAACGCGCCGACTCCGCACGCCAGGAACATGTAGCCCAGTTGCGAAACGGTCGAATACGCGAGAACTTTTTTGATGTCAGTTTGAACGACGGCGATAGACGCAGCAAAAATCGCGGTCACTGCGCCAGTCATCGCGACCACGCCCATGGCCAGCGGTGACAATTCAAAGATGGCGTTCGTTCGCGTGACCATGTATACGCCCGCGGTGACCATGGTCGCCGCGTGAATTAGCGCGCTGACGGGCGTTGGGCCTTCCATCGCGTCAGGCAGCCAGACGTAGAGCGGAATCTGCGCC
Organism: Acidobacteriota bacterium; assembly: GCA_003152355.1. Taxonomy (GTDB): domain Bacteria; phylum Acidobacteriota; class Terriglobia; order Acidiferrales; family UBA7541; genus Palsa-147. The sequence goes on from PMAA01000104.1 coordinate 65,281, forward strand.
GACTTGCCCGTCGCGCCCCAGAAGAAGAGCAACGCGATTGCAGTGATCAACGCGGTTCCAACGACGAAATGCCCTGCAGCCAACGCCGGGCCGAGCTGCGTGAAACGGATCGTCCCAAGCAGCGCCGAAGTCAAAAAAATGCCGAGGAGAAATCCCGCGTCACCGATGCGGTTGACGATGAATGCTTTCTTGCCTGCGTCCGACGCGGATTTTTTCTTGAACCAGAAGCCAATCAGAAGATAGCTGCACGTTCCGACGCCTTCCCAGCCGACAAAGAGAAGCAACAAATTGTTCGCCAGGACGAGCATCAGCATCGCGAACATGAACAGATTCAAATAGCCGAAGAAGCGGTAGTAGCCGCCTTCGTGGGCCATGTAGCCGGTGGAGTAAATGTGAATCAGCAGACCGACGCCGGTGACCACGAGAATCATCACCGCGGAAAGCGGATCGAGCAGAAAGCCCCAATCGGCGACGAATCTCGCTACCGCGCCCGAAGTTGTGTGGTATGTGCCGGCGGGAATCCACTCGAAGAGAATTTTCTCGGCGACGCGTTGTCCTTCCGGCAGCCCGAGCAGTTGAAAGAATCCGCCGAGCGCAAAAATGAAGGAAATCGCGATGCTTCCGACGCAAATCACGTTGACAGCCGGATTGGGCAGCCGCCGTCCGATGAAAAACATCAGCGCCGCGCCGGCCAGCGGAAACATCGGAATCAGCCAGATATGGTCGAGAAAGAATGGCAACGCCGCGTTCAATTGATCTCCGTAGCTACCACTTCAGCAAATCCATTTC
>PMAA01000057.1 GCA_003152355.1 Acidobacteriota bacterium
CGACATGATGATGAAACTGCAGGGCCGGAAAGCGGTGATCATTCTTTCCGATGGAGACGACCGGGGCAGCAAGGAAACTCTCGCGAGCGCCATCGAATCGGCGCAGCGCGCGAACACGGTTGTCTACTCGATTCTTTTTAAGGACGACGAGCCATTTGGCGCAAGAGGAGGAAATGGCGGCGGGGGTTGGGGCGGGCATGGCGGCGGCGGTGGGCATCGCTACCCGCAGCAAGAACAGCGTCCTGACGGAAAGAAGATTCTCGAGCGAATCTCGAAGGAAACTGGCGGGCGGCTGTTTGAAGTCTCAAAGAAGCTGACGGTGGATCAGATTTACGATCAGCTTGCACTGGAACTTCGAGCTCAGTACATTCTCGGCTACGTTCCGGACAAATCTCCCAATAGCGCCGACTACCGCAAGATTCATCTAGCGACGAAACAGAAAGATTTGGCCGTGCAAGCGCGCGACGGCTATTACGCAGAGCAACCCGCTTCCCCAGCAGCCAGCCAATAAGCGCAGGGCGAGTCCTTGCGTTCTGAAATTCTCATTCTGCAAACCGGGACGTTTCGTTATCGCTTGGAGAAGGATTAGGAAAGAGCGCGCAGATCGCTTCGGAAGCGACTGGGGTTGCCGTTATTGAGACGCGCTTCAACTTCGTGATGGGTTCGTTTCCAAATGGGCACTGCGGCAGAGAGCAAGTTTCTCCCCTTTGGGGTGAGCGTCATCAGCCGGCTGCGCCGGTCAGCGGGATCGGCAGTAACCCTTACAAGTTTGCGGCGCTCTAACGGTTTGAGGGCGGCGGTTAAGGTTGTGCGGTCCATTGCGAGCAGCGAGGCTACCGCCGCCATCCCTGGCTGCTTGGGGCGGTTCAGCGACATCATCAGCGAGAATTGACCATTCGTCAGGCCGAGAGGCCGCAGCACATCGTCGAAGCGCCGAGCCAACGCCCTTGCCGCTCTCTGAACATGAAGGCAGAGGCAGGAGTCGCGAACCAGAAGGGTTGTAGCGTAAGGAATTTTTACCGCTCTTGACACAGTTCAATAATGTTGATATCAACATAAGTTGTCAAGCCGCTTTTATGGGGGAATCGCATGCCGCAACACCCGGTGGTATCAGAGCAAGAATGGTTGGTGGCGCGAAAGGCGCTGCTGCTTAAGGAAAAGGAAGCAACGCACCTACGCGACAAGGTCAACGCCGAGCGGTTAGCGTTGCCCTGGGTCAAAGTTGAAAAAGAGTACGTGTTTGACACGCCCACGGGAAAGAAGACTCTGGCCGAACTATTCGACGGCCGCAGTCAACTCATCGTCTATCACTTCATGCTTGGCCCGGGCTGGGCCGCAGGATGCCCCGGTTGCTCTTTCTTATCCGATCATGTTGATGGAGCGCTGCCGCATCTCGAACATCACGACGTCACGTGGGTTGCGGTGTCGCGCGGGCCGTTGGCTGAAATCGAGGCGTATAAAACGCGCATGGGATGGCGGTTTCCCTGGGTATCCGCATTCGGCAGCGACTTCAATCACGACTATCACGTTTCCTTTACGAAGGACGAGATGGCCAGCGGCAAGGCTATCTATAACTTCACGGAAATACCGGCCTCCGCGAAGCCTGCCGACAATGAGTCGCCTGGCCTAAGCGCGTTTTACAAAGATGAGGCGGGCGATGTCTTCCACACTTATTCGAGTTACGGTCGGGGTCCGGAGGAGTTGATTGGGACGCTGATGATTCTCGATCGCGCGCCGAAGGGACGCAACGAAGAGAGGACTATGGATTTTGTGCGCCGTCACGACGAATACGATCTGAAAGGAAAAGCGGCACAATGAAACTTCACACTTATCTCAACTATGGCGGCAACTGCGCAGAAGCGCTCCGATTCTATGAAAAGCATCTCGGCGCAAAAATCTTAATGATGATGACCTACGGCCAAAATCCAGAAGCCGCCAAAGCCAATCCTGAATCGCAGAATTCTATCCTCTACGCCCGCATGACTATCGGTGAGACGGACATCATGGGAAGCGACGTTCCAAAGGAGCGTTTTCAACCCATGCGCAGCGTCTATCTTTCTCTTAGCGTTGGCAGCACGGACGAAGCGGAGCGCATTCATAAACTGTTATCGGAAGGCGGCGAGATCTTCATGCCGATGCAGGAGACGTTTTTTGCATTTCGGTTCAGTATGTTGAGGGACAAGTTCGGCACTTCGTGGATGGTCATTCACGAACGTCCGGCACCGTAGAGCGCCTGAGAAACTGCGAGATATTTCGCCCGGCCCGCGTCTGGATCTTTCGTCTGACAAGTTGAGAAATGTTGGGCGAGCGAGGGCGCGGACCCGGATCGGACGCGATTTCACTCTTCTGCAAACTCCCATTTCGCAAATGGCTTCGAAGAGGCGCGCATCGTCGTTTTCTTGACCCATGCGCGTAGGCTCGACTACACTACTTGTTTGATTTTCATCCGCTGAAGCGGACTGGGGAGCTTGATTTGCCGAAACGGACGTTTCAACCGCATGTGCGCCGCCGTCATAAGAAACATGGGTTCCGCGCACGAATGAAGACCAAGGGCGGCAAGCGAGTTCTATCGCAACGCCGCAAGAAGGGGCGCCATAGCCTCACGCGCGTCTGACCAGCCGCGGCAGGATTACCCGCGCGCCAACCGGCTCATCCGGCGCGGCGAGTTTGACGCCGTGTACCGCGAAGGGCGGCGCCGCTCAAGCCAATCGTTTGTAGTTTTCTTCCGCTCCAACGGACGCGAGATCAGCCGGTTTGGTATGAGCGTCAAAAAGGCGCTCGGCGTCGCGGTGGTACGCAACCGGATTCGCAGGCGCATTCGCGAAATTTTGCGCTTGCACCGCCAGGAGATTGCCTCGGGATGGGACATTGTGATTCATCCGCGTGCGTCGGTGGCGAAGGCGGAGTTCGCCTCGCTGGAGAAGGAGTTGCTGCGCACGTTGCCGCCGGCGGCGAGCACGACCGGGGCGTAGCGGTAGCGCCGAAGCAGGCTGGCGTTGCGCGCGCTATTCTCCTCTTCGGCGTGTACTTCTACCGCATTTTTCTTTCGATCTTCTTTGGCGGACATTGCAAATTTTATCCCTCGTGCTCGGTGTACGCGCAGGAGGCCATCGCGAAGCACGGCGCGCGGCGCGGTTCGTGGCTTGCGCTGAAACGACTTCTCCGCTGCCGTCCGTTTATCAAAGGTGGATTCGATCCGGTTCCCGAAGTTGACGATCCTGAATTTCGCTCGGGCCTGCAGACGAAGGAGCCAGCGCGATGAAGGAGCTATCCGACGAAAAGCGGATGCTCCTCGCATTCGTGCTGATGATTGCGATCCTGGGGATATGGAGCAGGTTCTACAAACCGCCGGTTGTACCACCTAAGACGCCGCCCGCTGCTGTCGCGAGTATTGCGACGGGAACTTCTCTGGGCGCGACGCAGGCCGCTGCAATCGCTCCGCCCGCAGGCGCTTTGCAAGCGAGCGACGCCGAAACGATCGTCATCGAGAACCCGGTCTACCGCGTTGAGCTTTCGAATCGCGGTGCGACGGTGCATAGCTGGAGGCTGCAGAAATATCTCGACGACGAAAATCCGCCGAGGCCGCTCGAATTGGTGAACACAGCTGCGGCGCAGCAATTCGATGCCTGGCCGCTGTCGGTGACGCTCGACGATCCGCAACTCGAATTGAAAGCGAACACGGGCCTCTATCAGGTTTCTCCGCAGAGCACTTCATTTCAGGCGCCGATCGAAGTGACGTTTCACTGGAGCGACGGCCATCTGGACGTCGCGAAAAAACTGAAATTTGACACCAATTACCAAATTGAGCTCGATGCTTCGGCGAGTCTTGACGGCAAAGCGCTTCCGATTGCGATCGGCTGGCGGGGCGGGTTCGGCGACATCGCGATCGCGAAGCAATCGCAGATCGTCAACGTCTTCTACAGTCAGAATCTGAAGTTGAATTTGCTTCAATACAAGAAGCTCGGAGTCCCGAGCCATTCCGATCAGCGCGCGCTTCAGCCGGGAACGCTGGAGTTTGCCGGCATCGAAGATCAATTTTTTGCCGCGGCGTTTTTGCCGAATGGCCCGGGCGTCAACTTGTGGCACTGGGTCCAGCAGCGTGACGTCATGCAGGAGGGCAAACCGGCGCAAGAGCCCGAGGCGCAGATTGCGATCGGTTCAACGACGCCGGGCCCGATTAGCTTGCGCATATTCGTTGGGCCGAAAGACCTAAATATCTTGGGGCAATTGAAGCCGCCGCTTGATGATCTGATTCAATTCGGCTGGTTTGGAATTATCGCCAAACCGCTTCTTTTCGCTCTGCAATGGACGCACCGATACGTTCCGAACTGGGGATGGGCCATCGTCGCTCTCACTATCCTCATCAACATTCCGCTGTTTCCGCTGAAGGTGTCGAGCTGGCGCTCGATGAAGAAAATGCAGAAAGTCGCGCCGGAAGTGCAGACTATTCAGAATCGCTACAAGAAATATTCGATGAACGATCCGCGCAAGCGGAAGATGAACGAAGAGGTCATGGCTGTCTACAATCGCGAAGGCATCAATCCGTTTGGCAGCTGCCTGCCCATGCTGGTTCAATTTCCGTTCCTTCTGGCGTTCTACCGCATGCTCGGCGGCGTGATCGAGCTGCGGCATGCGCCGTGGTTCGGATGGATCCACGATTTAAGCGCGCACGATCCTTACTATATTTTGCCGATCGTGATGACGATCACGATGTATCTCATGCAGAAAATGACGCCGACGCCCTCGGCCGATCCGGCACAGGCGAAAATGCTGGCGTTCATGCCGCTGTTTATGGGCTTCATTTTTATCAACCTGTCGAGCGGCTTGAACCTCTACTATCTCACTAGCAACATTGTTGGAATCGGGCAGCAGTATTACCTCGTCAAGACGCACCCGTTGACGGAGAGAGATAATTCCAAAGGCAATAAGAGATGACGGCCTCCGGGGCAACGGCGGGGGGCGCGGGCGGAACGATGAGCTCGAATATTTTTAAGGACGGGAAATTCGATCGTGAGCAGGCTGCGGCGGAGCTGCGCAAGTTTTTCGATCTCATACTGAGCTCAACACAGCTGAAGGTGCAGTCTGAAATCACTCTGCCGCCACTCAAGGATGGCCAGGCCGACGCAGCTCAAATTCTCGTGGATTTGCGCGGCGAGGACGAAGCTCTGCTTCTCGAACGCCAAGCCGAGTTGCTCCTGGCTCTCGAGCACATTGCTCTTCGATGGCTGCATTTGCAGCCGGAACATTACGATCTCATCCGTTTCGATTGCGGAGGGTTTCGCGCGCTACGCTTCGAGGAATTGAAACTTTCAGCGAGGGTTGCGGCGCAACGCGTCCGCGAAACGCACGAAGCCTTTCACTTCAATCCCATGCCTGCGCGCGACCGGCGGCTGATTCATCTCGAACTTACGAACGCGTCAGGTGTGCGCACGAACAGCGAAGGCGTCGGCGAGCGCCGCCATCTCGTGATCTATCCCACCGAAACGAAGCGCTAGGCGTTTCGCCGGTTTTCGTCACTCCACTTCCAGCGTGTATCCCGCTTTGCCAACGTTGAAGCATTGCGTGCGGCCGATTTGATCGCTGCGGCCTGCGCATTCGTGGATATGCCCGCAAAAAAGATACAGCGGCTGCACCCGCTCCACCCAGGCGCTTAGAGCGGGGCTGCCGCCATGCTGCCCGGGCGCGAATTCGTCGAGCTGCGAATCTTTCGGCGGCACGTGCGCGACTACGTAAAGCGGTGAGAGTCCGTCGAATACGGCGAGCGCTTCTTGTATCTGCTCTTCTGTGTATTCGCCAGGCGTGTTGAACGGCGTGATGTTGCTGTAGCCGAGACCGGCCCAGTTGGTCGAGCCGATTTGGCGTCCTTGACGATGGAAATCCATGAAGCCGAATCGCCGGCATAGCTCGCGCGTATCTTCGTGCGTTTCGTGATTTCCGGGCAACACCCAAACCTTTTCGCCGAGCGGCGCGAGCACTTCCCCGCAGCGGTCGAGAGACTTTCTGAAGGTCGAGAGATCGCCCGCGGCGATATAAACATCCGCTGGCTGGCTCACCAGTTTCTCAAGAGCGCGGATATCGCCGTGAATGTCGCTGAAGATGAGAACCTTCATTTTGTTTCGGACTCCGGCATTTTCTCGTTCGTTTTTCGCGCTCGCAAACCCGCGGCACCTTCCGTCCAATCCTCTTCGACGAGCTGGCCATCGGGATTCAGCACAAAGCGCAAACGGAAGGGCTGTGGCAGTTTTGTTCCTGGATCGGTAAAGCGCGAATCGGAAAAGTCGATAACGTGATCGTCGCCCATTATGTGCGACCGAATCACCGGAAACCGCGCGAACCATAGATAAACGCGCGCTTCCGGAAGGCTCATGGCGTCAGCCGTGTAGATGTCATGCGGCGAATCAGCGAGGAATTGAAATACTGGCGGCGCCGAATCGCGTAAATCGAATCGCGATTGATAGACGCCGTCCGGCGTGCGAATTTTTCCGGCCCACTCGAGAAACGATGGCGGACTCGGAATCGCGCCGATGCGCACGGCGTCGATGTGGTTCCCGGCAACGAAAGTTTTCACACGAGCGAGAGCCGCGTGATGGGCCACGCCGCACGCCGCGATGTATGCCAGCATGGCAGCAGTTCCCGCGAGGCACCACGCTGTCTCCGAAATCGCGAAGCCAGCTCCGCCCACAAGAGGCAACAGGAATATAGCCGCGAGACCTCCAGCGACCACCGCGAGAATCCAACTATGGAACGGAAAATTCAATAATTTCGCGAGCGCCCAGCCGCCGAAAGCCGCAAAGTTGAACACGATCCACATCAGCCAGGCGCGCCTTTGCGCGTGCTCCCGAGTGCAAAAAATCCAGGCTGCGACCTGGGGCACGAGCACGATCGCCGTGAAAGCCAAATCGAGGATGAAGGCTAAATCCCACGCCACGCGATCCGATGAAAATGGATTCCACAGCCGCGTGCCGAAGGATGTTGTGGCATCGAGCAGGATGTGGCTCGAGATGCCGACGGCGTATATGAGCGTCAACATCCCGAACGACGGAGCGCCACGACGGCGAAACACCAAGCGCGTCAGCCATGCGAGCGCGACCGCAAAAAGCGGCAGGCCGATGAACGAGTGCGTGAATCCACGGTGAAATCGAATGACCGAGAGCGGATCGCGCGAAAACAGCTCGGCGAAGACGTCCACATCTGGAAAAATCGCGCCGAGCACGCATGCCAATGTGGCGATGCGTCCTTCGCGCTTAGTGAAAAAACTTTTTCCGAGGAGAGAGCCGGCAATTCCGTGGGTTATCGGATCCATGCGGGTTCGAATCGAAGAGTGTACATGAGCGACCTGTTCGTCACACAACTTCGATCAAAGGCGAGCGCTTTGGTAGCACGGATCCGATGAGCTGGCCATGGACTTGATGCCGATCGAGCGATTCGAGGATAGCATCCGCACGCGATTCTTCAACGGCGATGAGCAAACCGCCAGAGGTTTGGGGATCGTAAAACAAATTCCGGAATTCCTCGGCGACATTTTCCGCGAAGACCGCGCAGCCTTCGACGAATTGGCGATTATTCTTCAGGCCACCGGATAAAAATCCCGCCTGCGAAGCTGCGATGGCTCCGGGCAAATACTCGACACGCGTGTGATCGAGACGAAAAGATACGCCGCTACCAAGCGCCATCTCTCTTGCGTGTCCTAGGATTCCGAAGCCGGTTACGTCGGTCACGGCATGAATTGGAGAATCGCCGGCATCGTTGGTAGAGAGCCCGAACGCGGCGCTGAAATCATGCAGCGCATCCGCAGAGTTTTTATTCAGGCGGCTCATCGAATCGCTCGCTGCGCGAACGGATTCTTCCGTAGCTTGGCCCTGCTTGAGGGCTGTCGAGATCACGCCTGTGCCCACTGGCTTGGTGAGAATTAGCGCATCGCCTGGCCGCGCGCCGACGTTGCGCCAGATTTTGTGGGGATCGATTAGGCCCGTTACGGCATATCCGAATTTCAACTCGTCATCGCGGATGGAATGCCCGCCAAGGACCGTCGCGCCCGCTTCGTCCATTTTTGAAAGGCCACCGCGCATAATTTGCTCGAGCAATTCAGGCGCACCGTTAGGAGGAAAGGCCACCACGGAAAGCGCCGAAACGGGCCTACCACCCATCGCGTACACGTCGCTGAGCGCATTTGCTGCGGCGATTTGGCCGAACAAAAAAGGATCGTCCACAATCGGTGTGAAGAAATCAATGGTTTGAACCAAGGCCAGGTCATCGGATACTCGATATACGCCTGCGTCGTCGCTGGTCTCGAAACCGACAAGAACGTTTGGATCGTTCGGCGCCGGCAAACGACGTAGAACGGCTTCAAGTAGACTGGGACTCAGCTTCGCGGCGCAACCTGCTGCTTTGGCGGTGGCAGTCAGCTTCACGGCTTCGGTCAACGGATTCTCCAATGACGGTCTAATAGAGAAACCCAACCTTCAACGTACCGCTGGGATTTGATGCCGCGTTTCGGAAAACGAACTGATTGCCTTACTCCGGACTGCTTCAACCAGCTCAGAGTTGCGTTTGGCCGGCGGACCGAATCGGAATTGTCACGATTTGGTCGGCGGGTGGGTCGGAAACCATATGGCATTTGCCCTGAAAAATCGCTCCGGCAGCAATCACCATACATGGTGCGTAAATGTCTCCGTTCACGATGCCTGTGGCCTGGACTTCCACGCGATCTGTTGCGCGAGCGGTACCTTTGAACTTGCCGCCAATCATTACAATTCGAGCTTCCAATTCGCCGTCCACGTCGGCCTGCTCCCCTAGAATCAAAACACCGTCAGACGAAAGCCTTCCTACGACCGTGGCGTTGACGCGAAAGGTACCGGTGGCGACTAACTCTCCTTGGAGCCGAACTCCTTGTTCGAGGAACCCGGTCCAGTCCTCGCCCTCTCCAGCGCGACGCTCGAGCCATTGCCAGGGCATGGAGCTAGCTATGCACCATGTGTATAGTATTTAGAGCTAATCAGTAGGTCGTATAGCCGTGCTAAATCACTATTGTTGTAGTATTCAAAAATTAACTGGCCTGATTTTCCGTTTGGGTTGGTCCTGAGGCTAACGCGAGTTCCGTACTTGCGCTGCAATTCTTCGAGAGCGGCGCGCGCATTTGGATCTCCGATGGCGCTCACCGCAACGGCATGAGTGCGCAGCTTGCGTGTCGCGAGCTTCTCTAGCTGGCGAACTGTCAGTCCGCCGCGGGATACGCGTTGAGCGTAATCGAGGCGGGCCTTCGAGTCTTCGATCGCGAGTAGCGCTCGGCCGTGTCCTGCTGTGATTTTTCCCTCTTCGATGAGGCCTTGGATCTGTGTTTCGAGATTGAGAAGACGTATCGCGTTTGCGATCGTGGCGCGGTCTTTTCCGGTGCGCTCTGCCACCTGCTCCTGCGTCATGTGGAAGTCTTCGATCAGGCGCGCAAATGCAGTTGCCTGCTCGATCGGATTTAGATCTTCGCGCTGGAGGTTTTCGATCAGAGTCATTTCAATTGCGATTTCGTCGCCGACTTCGCGGATGATCGCCGGTACCCGCTGCAAAGCTGCTCGCTGTGCCGCGCGCCAACGGCGCTCGCCGGCGATTAGTTGATAGCGTTTCTCGATTCGGCGAACGAGAAGCGGTTGAATGATTCCCGTTGCCTGGATCGAACGCGCCAATTCTTCGAGGGCGCTTTCGTTGAAGCGCGTTCGGGTCTGGAAGGGACTCGGGTCGATTAGATCGATGTCAATGTGCTGAACCGATTCTCCGGCGGGAGCTGTCGGTGCCGGCTCGGCCGTTTGCTCAGGCTCCCGAATGAGCGCACTTAACCCCCTGCCCAACGCGTTTCGCGGCATTTACGATAACCTCCTGTGCCAGTTGAATGTAGCTCTCGGCACCTTTACTATGTATGTCGTAGAACATTACGGGCTTTCCGTGACTTGGGGCCTCGGCGAGCCGCACATTCCGAGGGATAATCGATTCGAAGACTTGAGATCCAAAGAAGCTTCTGAGATCGGCGGCCACTTGCTTGGAGAGAGTCGTTCGGTCATCGTACATGGTCAAGAGAATGCCTTCGATGGCGAGCGAGGGATTGATTGTACGGCGGAGTCGCATGAGTGTGTCGAGTAACTCCGAAACGCCTTCGAGCGCCAGGTACTCGCATTGAATGGGCACAAGGATCGCGTCCGCTGCTGCGAGCGCATTTAGGGTGAGGAGATCCAGGGATGGCGGGCAATCAATAAGAATGAACGTGTAGGCGTCTCGAAGTTGATCGACCAGGGCGCGGAGCCGAAATTCGCGATTCTCCATGCTGACGAGTTCGACTGCAGCTCCGACCAGATTTTTGTCCGATGGAATTAGATCCAGGCCCTCAACCTGAGTTTTAAGAATGATTCGTTCGATTGGCTCGTTGAGGATGAGTTGGTGATAAAGCGTGCGGCGGGTGGGATCCTTGGCGAAGCCTATCGCCGTGGTCATGTTGCCTTGGGGGTCGCAATCAATGAGAAGGGTGCGCTGTTCGGCGGCGGCCAACGAGGCGCCGAGATTCACTGCTGTCGTCGTCTTTCCAACACCGCCTTTTTGGTTGGCGATGGCGATTACACGCCCCAACTGGTTATCCCCCAGCTTCGTGGCGAATTTAGCAGACTGTTCTTGAGATGCGCAAGATGTTTCACGTGAAACGACTGGCGGCGAGCAAATTTGTTCCACGTGGAACATATTAGCTCGTAATCTTGGGTGATCCGACGAGAATAAAGCGGCCTTTCGTTCGTGGAATAGCGAAGGGAGGATCCCAAGCCCAATTCGGAAAGACGGACGCTTCATCAACTCCAGTCGCACCGAGCCACAACAAAGCACGACCGTGGTCGGGAATAGCGGTTGCCATCCACTCGAGAAGGGACCGGATAGCCCCCAGAGCCCGCGCAGAGACAAAATTGAACGGTTTCGTGGAGCTTTCGAGATCTTCGTAGCGAGAACAGATGACATCGGTGTCTTCGAGTTCCAATGCACGGATCACTTCCGCCAGAAATACACATTTCCTTAAATTCGACTCGATCAACGATACTCGGAGGCTCGGCACGTACATTTTCAATGCAAGGCCAGGAAAGCCAGCTCCAGAGCCGACGTCGGCGAGCCGACCATCGAGCGATTGGCAGGCTGCAGTCGCTAGGAAGCTCTCTGCGAAGTGGTATTTGACTATTTCTTCGGAAGTTGCCACGGAGGTGAGCGAAAGCCGCTTATTCCACCTCAGAAGTAGTTCGATGTATGAGCGAACCTGCTCGCAGAGGACGTCGGAAGCATTCAAATTGTAACATTGGAGGATTCCACGTATCGCGGCCACTGAAAGCATTACGACCTCGTACCACTAGTGCCAATAGGAGCAGCGTCGTCGATAGCTTTTCCAGTCTGCGAGTTGAGCCAAACCGGAGCTAGAAGGCCTGCCGCAAGATCGGCTGCGAAATGGGCGGCCATTGTCGGGATTAAGCTGCCAGTCCAGGCCCGAATTATCGAAAACAGAGCGCCGACGACGAATGTGACGATCAGCCCCCGCCGCCCCTGGTAGATATGGGCGATAGAGAAAATTGCGGCCGAGGCAATCACGGCAACGAGCACTGAACCGCCAGAGAAATCCTGGAAGAACTTCTGCGCCCAGCCCCGGTAGAGGACCTCTTCGCAAATTGCTACCGTAACGACCAAAGCGAAAAACGCGAGCCTTTCGGTGGCGTTCTGCGGCATCAATTTCAAAGAGAGCGCGCGGAAAGGACCCTGTCTATCTCTAGGAAGTGATGCAAGGCGGCGAATGCTTGCCAATTGGTTAGCCGTGATCAATACGGTCAGAACCGCCGCCGCCGTGAGAGTGAGCCATGGTCGCGGCAAAGCGATTCCGAGATCGGCAGGACGATAGCCGTGAATCCGACAGCGCCAAAGAACGAAAAGAGTGGCGACCCATTGGAACGCAATTGTGGAGGCGTAGAGGACCAACCGTTTTGGCGTCGAAACTGTTTCTTCTCGAAGTAATTGATTAACACGTATATATCCTCGCCACGGTACGACGATCGCCAGGACGACGAGAACCGCGGCGAAATCCCAAGGAATCGCGAATCGCATATGCTCGGATGTAAACACGTTATTCAAGGCGGTTCAAGAGTGTTGCAGTTGACA
>PMAA01000086.1:0-6412 GCA_003152355.1 Acidobacteriota bacterium
GCCAGCCGGGCAACCGCAAGCGGATCCGATTGCAGCGGTTCTAGGGAATGGTTCGACACCGGCACATACCAATCGGTTCGTAGGCTCGGCGAGTTCGCACATTCGAAACTTGCAGGCAGGCCGAGGCGGGACCGGACGAGGGACTGATGGAACGGGAAAAACGATCGGATCTGTCCCTCTGGCATATGCCACGAATCGCATTTAAGGCAAAGGGTAGCATCCTACTCTTGGATTTAGCCGACATCGTGGCGGTCCAAGCCGAAGGTAATTACGTTTCGTTGCGGCGCCGAACTAATCCCTATTTGGTGCACGAGTCCCTCTCGTCCGTGGCGGAGAAGCTCAAGCCCTACGGTTTTATTCGCATCCACCGCTCGGTCGTCGTGAATATTTCGGCCGTCGAGGAGATCCAACCTTTACCGACGGGGGGTTACAGGCTGCGTATAAAAGGCGGGAAGGAGTACTTGGTAACACGTACATACAAACATAATCTCAGAGATCTGGCTCAACTGTGGGTCGGCTCAGAGCGGCTTTGCGGCTAACAGACAGCAAGAGTTTTTGCCTCGGTATTCCTCGTAGCATTCCCGTCGTCCGCCTTGCGAAAAGCCAGCCCGTAAACAGCGCGGCAGAATGAATGCGCAGGCAGCAAGTCTTGCTCGGGCCGCTGCCGGGCGGTTGATTAAGTACGTAAATAACGCTTGCCCACGCTGACTCCTGATTAGTCGCGTAACCGTGCATTCAGGGCTAGGTTCCGATTGATGCGTTAATCAGGACTCTGGATTCGCATTCGGGGTTGCCGTATGTTACATGCTACAGCTATCGCATTTAACGGTTTCGCATTACACTGACAGAGTACGAAGATATGAGGTTATCCCTTTTCGGATCGATCGTCGGTGCGGTCCTAATCTTTCTACCCGCTGCGACCGTTCTCGCCTTAACATTCTACGTTTGGAAATCGCGTAAACGGTCGGATTTGTCCGAGAGGCGCGTCAAATCTTCAAATACCGTGACATTACACTTAAGACCACCGAGTCGTTAGGCTTTCCCTTCCAAGATGCACTTCCCGAATTGGTCAGGGCTTTTTTATTCCCCCTAGTTTGTTATGGTCTGGTTCGCTAGCTCTTCTATAAACCCGTCAAAACAAATTCATAAGAATCTGTGACGGACGCAAAGCCGCCCGGCTCAGGCGATTGACTCCCGATTAGCCACGTAACCGGGTCAAGTGAGGCCTGCCCAAAAACCCTCGCTGCCCAGAATCCCTATTCTTTGGGTTCGCGGAATCGTTGTGAATTCGCTTGCCCAAAAGTATCTCGCCCTCGCCTCAGAAAGAACTGTTTCTGGGCAGTCGATGCGAGCGTGATCTTCGCCCTGTTCCATCGTTCCGAATGCTGTCCTGGGACGTCAGTCTAATTCCTTAGTACTTGGGCAGGTCCGAGCGGTTCCACCATCCGCCGCCAAGAGCCTGGAACAGCGCGGCCGTGTCGGTATAACGATTGGCTTGGGCCTGCACGAGGTTGATTACGGCTTCCTGATATGTTTGTTCCGCGTTTAAGAGAGCCAGGTAATTGGCGTAGCCGGTTTCATACTGCTTCTTGGCCAGATCGAGCGTCACACCCGCGGCATCTTTGGCGTCAGCCGCGGCCTTCAGACCGTCGGCGTCCTGCTGGAGCGCGTTCAGCGTGTCAGCGACATTCTGAAACGCGGTCAAAACAGTCCCGCGATATTGCTCGGCGGTCTGATCGTAAGCCGCTCTCGCAGCGCGCTCGCGATGCAGGAGCGTACCGCCGTCAAAGATGGGTTGCGTGACACTTGCGCCCAAATCCCAAAAGCCATTGCCGCCCGCAAACATCCGGCCGAGTGTCACCGCCATGCTGCCGGCATCCGCAGTCAGCGCGAAGCTCGGGAGCCGATTCGCAACAGCAACGCCAATCTGCGCGCTCGCCGAATGCAGGTTCTCCTCGGCCTGGCGCACATCCGGACGCTGCTCGACGAGTTGCGAAGGTAGGCTCACCGGCAGTTCCTGCGGCAGTTGCAGATTCGACAGCTCAAACTTTTCAGGAAGATCCTGGCTGGGGAAGCCGCCCGACAGTACGGCTAGGAGGTCACGTTGTTGAGCCAACTGTTTCAGCAGAGGCGGCAGCGTGGCAGCGATTTGCGCGAGCTGCGATTCCTGCGCCGCCACGTCGAGCCTGCTCACATATCCCGCCGCAAACTGATTGCGCAGAATCTCGAGCATGTCAGTGTTAATGGCGATCATCTGACGAGTCGCTTCAATCTGCCCCCGCAACGACGCTTCTTGTATAGCTCCCGCGGCAACGTTTGCGCTCAGCGTGATGTGCGTCGCGGCCAGAGCGAAGCGCGCCTGCTGTTCTTGCGCCCCCAGTGACTCGACGGTTCGCCGGTTTAGACCGAAAACGTCGGGCACATACGAGACGCTGACTTGCGGCGTGTACAGGCTGTAATTCAACGCGCTGGTGTTGGTCACAGGCGAAAGGTCGCTCGCTGATTTCGCTCGAGTCGCCGAAAAACCGCCGGTTATGCTGGGATAGTAAGCGCCCCGTTGAGCCAGCACATTTTCTCTTGCAACTAATAATACCGCTTGCGCCGCCTTCAGGCCGGGATTGGCTTTGAGTGAGCGCTCGATCAAATCGCTGAGCGGCTTCGAGCGAAACAATGTCCACCACTCTCCGGGAATATCGCTCCCTTCAAGAAGGCGCTGCGCTTCCCCACCGGCAGCGTCGGGTGTGCTGCTGGTGGTTGAGATTGGGGTGGGAGTATAACCAGGCACATCTGGAGGGGTGGGCCTCTTGAAGTTGGGCCCAACCGCGCAACCTGAGATGAACAGTGAGACAGACATCGCGATGAAGGGGGCAAGGCGCGATTTGGGAGTGAGTGTCATGTGGCCAATTCCTCAGGGCTTGCGGTTCATACGAGTTCCGTTGATCGCCCCAGTATTCCTGCTTTCTGAAATCGCCGATCCACCGACGACCGCCGGATTGGCACCGCGATGGCGCAGATTGTTGAGAGAGGGCGCGGCGGATCGGGCAACACTTGACGTCTGAACAGGCCGGGCGTCGATAATTTTTTCGTTTTTGACTAACCCACCGTTCGCGACGCCGCCAGATTTGGTCAAACCCGGCTGATGACGTTTCATCGCATTCCCCGACGTGGAATGCTCCCGGCTATTCGGAATTAGCTTAGGGCGATTTGCACTGGTTAGGTTCGCCAGGCTGCGCAGGTGATTCTTGTCAGAAGCGTGGCGTAAGGCTTGTTGTTCGTCAGACGGGCTTTCTTCTTCTTGACGTTTACCGTCGTCACCCTGAGCAGTGCGCTTTGCATCATGAGGATGACCATCGTGCGAACGATTGCTGGCTGTGGTCGGGGAACTTTCGGCCGATGTTTGTTGGGATGGGCTAGCGTAACTTGTCCCAGACATCAATGCGGCACAGGTTATGGTTAGAATCAGGATTGGGAAAAGAAGGTGGGTGACCTTCATAGTAAATCCTCTGAAGGTGGATGTGGGTGATCGTCGCGGCCCAGAAATATCATTCTCAGCGCGGGAACGGCGAGAAGCAGCATGACTGGGCCGAGCAGCATGCCGCCCACTATCACAGTGGCCAGCGGACGCTGCACTTGGCTGCCGATACCCGTGGAAATTGCTGCGGGAAGCAGACCAATGCAGGCTGAAAGCGACGTCATCAACAGTGGGCGCATACGGGTTGAGGCAGCGCGGTACATCGCATCGACCGGCGCCAGACCCTGAGATCTTTCATGGTTGTAAAAAGTAATCATCAGGATGCCGTCCATGACGGAAACACCGAAGAGTGAAACGAAGCCGATGGCGGCGGAGATGCTGAAATTCTGGCCTGAGAGATAGAGCGCGACGATGCCGCCAACCACCGCGTCGGGAATGCCCGCGAGCGCCAGAAGGCAGTCGCGCATGTTATTGAACAAGGTGTAGAGCAAGCCGATAATCAGTACGAGGCTGATTGGTACAATGATCTCCAGGCGTTTCTTGGCTTCCTGCAGGTCTCCGAACTCACCCGCCCAAACCAGGTGGTACCCAGGAGAAAGATTAACGTTCTTCGCGATTCTCTGCTGTGCTTCCTCAACCGTGCCGCCAAGGTCGCGGCCACGGACGCTGAATTTGACCGGGATGAAGCGTTGCACGCTTTCGTGATAAATCCAGGCCGCTCCCGTATCTAACGTGATCGTCGCGAGTTCACTCAGCGGTATATAGGCGTTCGCGCCGGTGCTGGTTGTATAGGCGACTTTGATGTTGCGGATTTTGTTCATGCTGTCGCGGTATCCAGGCGTATAGCGGACGACGAGATCGAACTGTCGGTCGCCCTCCAAGACCTCTGTTGCTACCGCCCCTCCCATAGCCGCCTGGATGATCGTGTTAATGTCACCGGAATTGAGGCCATAGCGCGCGGCCTTAGCACGATCGACCTTGATGTTGAGGTTCGGCTGTCCAAGAACGGGGAAAATGCCAAGGTCGGCGATACCTCGAACCTGATTCATTTCGTCGCGGACTTGCTCAGCTAGCTTCGTCAAAACTTCGAGATTGGGACCGACGATCTTGACTGAATTGACCCCTTTGACACCCGAGATCCCTTCTTCGATGTTGTCCTCAATGTATTGGGAGAAATTGAAGACNNGCGAATAATTCGACATTCGAGAATGGCGAAGCATCGCTGCCGTCGTCTGGCCGGCCATGCTGAGAAACCACGGTAAGGACTTCGGGGTGTCGCAGGAGAATCTCGCGCATTTTTCTCGAGGCCGCCTCGCCGTCTTCGAGCGAAAGCGTGGTCGGCATAGAAGCGCGAATCCAAAAGTTGCCTTCCTCCAAGTGCGGAAGAAACTCGCTGCCCAGCCGCGGCGCTATCAGGAAGAAGGTTCCAAGAGAAAGGGCAAGTTCGAGTCCTACCACGAGAACGCGGTTACTCAGGGCAAAACGCAGCGCGGGATTATAGGCTCGGTGCAGAAAGCGCACGACCAGCGTTTCAGTTTCCTTTACGCGCTCAGGAAGCAGGACGGAAGCGAGCACGGGCGTGACCGTGAACGTTGCAATTAAAGCCCCTGCCAACGCGTAACCGTAGGTGCGCGCCATGGGTCCGAAGATCTGACCCTCGACTCCCTGCATCGTGAAGAGCGGCACAAAACCGGCCACAGTGATGAGCGCCGAGAATAGAACCGCTTTGTCCACCTGCAGTGCGCTGATCAGAATCAGCCGCAAACGATCTGTCCACGTGCTGGGGGTAGCTTCAACTCCTGGGCCTCTGGTCGGGTCGGGCCCCCAATGGCCTTCCGCCAGCCGTTGCAGCAGACTCTGTCTTTCTTCCTGAGTTCGTTGAAAATTCCGGAAGACATTCTCGACCAGGATCACGGCCGAATCTACGATGATGCCGAAGTCCACTGCGCCTACCGACAGCAAATTTGCGCTTTCCCCCATAATCACGAGGAGAATGGTGGCGAAAAACAGCGCGAATGGGATATTCAATCCAACGATGGTCGCGCTGCGAAGGTTGCCGAGGAAAATCCATTGAATCAGAAAGACCAGCACGCATCCGAAGATCAAGTTGTGCAGAACCGTGTGCGTGGTGATGGCGATCAGCGATGAGCGGTCATAATACGGAACAACCTTAACTCCCGGCGGCAGACTCCCGTCATGATTCAAATTCTCGATTTCCGTTTCGACCTTTGGAATCATGTCGCCGGTCGTTTCCGTTCGCCTCATCACCACGATCGATCCCACGACATCATCCTCATGGTCGCGGCCCAGAATGCCGAGTCTTGGCCGGTAGCCGAGCGAGACCTTCCCAACATCCTTTACCAACACGGGCACGCTGTTCTCTTGGGTCAGAACGATATTCTCGATGTCGTCAACCTTGTAGCCGTCTCTCAAATCGTCATTGCCGCCGTCATCGATCAGACCGACGCCCCGGATATTGATGGATTGCTGGCCAAAGCGGATTTCGCGTCCGCCCACGTTGATGTTCGCGTTGCCAAGCGCGTTCAGGATTTGGGGTACGGTGACGCTGTAGGCCTCGAGTTTGTGGGGGTCGACCTCGACCTGGAATTCCTTGGTGGGGCCGCCCCAACTGTTGATGGCGGCGATGCCAGGAATGGTCAACAACCGGCGCGCCACGATCCAGTCCTGAACTGTGCGCAGATTCGTGATTCCAAAATGCTCTGGGCCGACGACCTGATAACGATAGATTTCCCCAGTCGAGCTGTTCGCTTGGATGTCCGGAACCAGACCGCCCGGCAGGTTGACGTTCTGCTGCATGGCGACCGACGCCTGGGCGTAGGCGAAGTTATAGTCCACCCCATATTTGAAGCTGACGCGAACAAAGGACAGCCCATAAAACGAAGTAGAGCGGATGACGTCGATGCCGGGCGTGGTGTAGAG
>PMAA01000086.1:6435-7359 GCA_003152355.1 Acidobacteriota bacterium
GAGCCCGGCGCCGGCAAACAGCAGCAAACCCACCGCCACGATCGGGCGGCGGCTCAGGCAAAACGCGATGAGAGATTTGAACATTGTGGCTCGTCTTTAATGAAAAGAAGGCGGCATTCAACTTAGTCGGTGGGTGGCGCCTGCAGCATGTTGCTGAGAAACACGGCGCCGTCCGCCACCGCCAGTTCTCCGCGCTGCAAACCATCGAGAACTTGGACCCGGTCGTCCGTTCGCAAACCGATCTTGATGATTCTTTGCGTAAAACGGTGGCGATCGGTTGTCACCCAAGCCGTCATCGTGCCATCGGCTTCGCGGACCACACCGTTCGCCGCTATCGCCGTGGCTTCTACCGGGTCGTGGACACGAATGACGAAGTTAGCGAGCATTCCGGAATGGAGCTCGTCGTGAGAATCCACAATCTCGGAACGGATCGTTACTCGATGAGTATTCGGATCCACCGTCTCGTAAATCTTNNTGAAAAAATGAGAGCTCACTTTCGCTCACATTCGCCAGCATCCATTTGATCGCCACGTCGGCCACCGAGTAAGGCGCCGGGGGATTTCCCGGCTGCACCAGAAATCCGGGCTGCGCGACCTTGTAGGTGACCTTGCCGGAAATCGGACTCCGCACCACCAAGGCGGGATCGATCTTGCGCGAGACGATCATTTGATCAATTTCGGCATTCGTCTTGCCAAAGACCAGGACAGCATCGCGTGCGGCTTTGAGAGCGCCTTCAGCGGTTTGTTGATCCGAGGTCGCCTGTTCCTTCTCGCGCTCGGAAACACCGCCGAGACCCTGCACGCGAGCCAACTCCTTGTAAGTGAGATCGAGAGTCGCGGCCGCGCCAATCAGGTTCGACTCGGCCTGGATGAGGTCTGGACTCTTAATGGTGTAGAGGGGCTGGTCCTTCTGAACTCTGGCGCC
>PMAA01000145.1 GCA_003152355.1 Acidobacteriota bacterium
ACAGCCAGCGCCAGCTCGAAGCTGTGATGGAAGACTTCTGGTACAACCACTTCAACGTCTTCGTGCAGAAGGATTCGGACAAGTGGCTGGTGACGGCGTACGTGCGGGATACCATCCGGCCGCACACGCTCGGGAAATTTCAGGATCTTCTCGTTGATACCGCGAGAAGTCCGGCGATGCTGATTTATCTCGACAATTGGCTGAGCGTCGATCCGATTGCTTATCAGCGCCAGCAAGCGGAAGCGGCGATGCGGCGCCAGCGCTATCAGGGCGTCTTCGCAGGCGTCCAGCCGCCGCAGCCGGGAACCTTTNNCCGTACAATAATCCGAACGCGCCAGGTCGCGTCCCGCCCAAGAAGCAGGATAAAGGCCTGAACGAAAATTATGGCCGCGAAGTGATGGAACTGCACACACTGGGCGTAGACGGCGGATACACGCAGGAGGATGTGATTCAGATGGCGCGCTGCCTGACGGGCTGGACTGTGCATGAGCCGCGGCGCGATCCCGAGTTTTTCTTCGATGCGAAATTGCATACGGCGGGCAAGAAAGTTGTTCTCGGTCATACGTTTAATTACGGCGGAATGAAGGACGGCGAAGAAGCTCTCAAGATGCTCGCGAGCAATCCGAACGCCGCGAAATTTATTTCGACGAAGCTCGCGAGGCATTTTGTTTCCGATAATCCGCCGGCGGCGCTGGTTGACCGCATGGCGCACAGTTATCTATCGAGCGGCGGCGATATTCGCGTGGTGATGAAGACGATGATTTACTCGCCGGAATTTTGGTCGCGCGAAGCCTTCCGCGCAAAAGTGAAGGAGCCTTTCGAGCTGGCGGCTAGCACGGCTCGCGCCTTGAATGCGAACGCGGAGATCACGTTGCCGCTGGTCCAATGGGTAGGGCGGATGGGCGAGCCGCTTTTTCAAGCGCAGCCTCCGACTGGATATTCCGACAAAGCTGAGGTGTGGGTGAATACGGGCGCGCTGCTCAACCGGTTGAATTTTGCGCTGTCGCTTTCGTCGAACAAAATTTCGGGCACAAGTGTGAATCTTGAATCCATGCTTGGCCCTGATGCAGGGGGCGATCCTCAAATAGCGCTTTCCACCGCGATCAACCTGTTCCTCGACGGACAAATCGCGCCGCTGACGCGGCAGACGCTCGAAGGCCGGATGGACGACCCGCAGATTGTGCAGGCGAAGCTCGATGATCCAGTGAAGCATGTGAACGGGGCGCTTGTTGCGGGGCTCGTGCTCGGAGCGCCGGAGTTTCAGCGGAGATGAGGTAGGCCATGAATATTACGCGACGAGTATTTTTGAAGGGCGGCGGGATTGCAATGATGGGGATGTCGGCGATGCCGTCATTCTTGCAGCGCGCGATTGCGGCCACGGCGGCGCCGAACAAGAAGAAGATGGTTGTGCTCTTCCAGCGCGGAGCGATGGACGGACTGAACGTTGTCGTTCCTTTCGGCGAGCGGAACTACTACGCGATGCGGCCTACAATTTCAATTCCCCAGCCGCGAAGCGGCGGCAGCGATGCGGCGATCGATCTCGATGGCTTCTTCGGATTGCATCCGAGCCTGCAGCCGATTGAACCGCTATTTCACTCGGGGCGCCTCGCCATCGTGCAGGCCGTTGGCTCGCCCGATCCGACGCGGTCGCACTTTGACGCGCAGGATTTCATGGAATCGGGCACTCCTGGTCTCAAAGCTACGGATGACGGATGGCTCAACCGCTCGTTGCAAAGTCTGCCGGAAGAAAAACCGTCGCCATTTCGTGCTGTGGCATTCGGGCCGTACTTGCCGAGGACTTTGCAGGGCATTGCGCCGGCCATTGCCGTTCCTGAACTGAAACAATTCAAAATGTTCGGGCCGCAACAGACGGTAGAAGGCGGCTTCGAAGCGATGTACGCGCAGACGGTGGACAAAGCGCTGCACGGCGTAGGACAGGAAACATTCGAAGCGATCGATCAGCTCAAGAAAATTAATCCCGACACGTATCAACCGGAGAATGGCGCGCAGTATCCGAAAGGCCGCTTCGGCCAGAGCCTCGAGGAGATTGCGGAACTCTTCAAGGCGGACGTGGGGCTCGAAGTCGCGTTTCTCGATAGCGGCGGCTGGGACCACCACGTGAATGAGGGCGGTGTGCAGGGGCAGCTTTCAAATTTGCTGCGCGATTTGGGGCAGGGGATCGCGGCGTTTCATCAGGACATGGGCGCCAGGATGGACGACGTCGTGTTCGTGAGCATGTCCGAGTTTGGGCGCACCGCGCGCGAAAATGGCAACCGCGGCACCGATCACGGCCACGCAAATTGCATGTTCGTGATGGGCGGCGCCATTAAGGGCGGAAAGGTCTACACGCGATGGCCGGGGATGGGCGAAGGGCAGCTCTACGAAGGGCGCGACCTCGCCGTCACCACGGATTACCGCAGCGTGCTGAGTGAGATCTTGACCAAGCATCTCGGCAATCGCGATCTCGCGAAAGTGTTTCCGGGTTTCGAGGCTGCACCGAAGAATTACTTGAATTTAGTTAAAGCCTGATTTCGTTCGGCAATTTCACACCAGAAAATTATTGAGCGCGTCATTCGTGGTCCGCGTTTTATGGACGCCGAATCCGCATTGGTGCGTAAGCGAGGGCTGAGGCCGCCCTGTCATTTATTGACGCGGCAAGGTTCGGTGGCGAAAAGCGTCACGTCTCGCCCCGACTTTATCGAGCCGGGGACCCGTTCGAAGCTCAGGGCAGGCGTGAGCTACATGTGTTGTCCATCGAATGAGCGGATGCTAGACTCTGGGCATGGCAACGAAAAAAGCTCCCAAGAAGAAGGCAAGTAAGACACCCGCTAAGAAGGCACCGCCGAAGAAGCCCGCTAAAAAGGCTGCACCGAAAAAATCTGTGAAAAGGGCGGCGCCAAAGAAACCCGCGGCGAAGAAAGTGGTTGCAAAGGCAGCGGCTCCCAAGAAGAAGCTAGTGCGGGGGAAGACGCGCCCAGGCAAGCTCTACGGCATGGGACGCATCGGTGTCGCGCCGAGTTTGGACGAACACGCAGAGACGGGCGGACAGTCGGGAGATACTCAGGGTCTATCGAAACGCGAGTCTGTGGATTCGGAGAGCGTTGAGGAATTGGTTGAGGAAGGACAAGCGTTCGAGGCCGAGGTGGTGGAAGGCGTCGAGGACGCACCGGATCCTGATGTCTCGGAAGTGAAAACCCACGAAGTTCCCGAAGACGACGTTCCGACCGAATACGACGAGAAACAATCGGACGTGTAGCTTCCCGCGAGTCGTCGCCGGACAGGCTTCTTATACCTCAGCGTCTCCGGGCGACCACGGCTCCATCCAGTAGTCCATCGCGAGCCAAAGACTGTACGCGTTGCGCATCAGCGCCAAATTCACCGCGAGAGCAAACACGATCCAGATCGCCAGNNGTCATGCCGTAAGTGAAAATCATTCCGCCCACGTAGTATCCGGACTCCCGAAAATAGGAAAGCCCGCACACGTGGCAACGCGGAAACATGCGATTCGGCCAGCCGCGAAAAAGCAAGCCTTTGCGGCAGTTGGGGCAGCGGCAGCGAAGAGCGGTGACCAGCGTGTCGCGGAATGAGCGTTTTGCGGGCATTGTCCCGAACGTATGCTATGCGACTTCAGCCTCCGGGGAGACGCAGATTCATCGGGTCCGCTTTTGAACGGTTCCGAAAATTCGACAGACCCAACGATCAGAAATACGTTTCTGTTGCACTGGCGCGACGTACCGATTCATCTCAATTGTTCCAGCGCACCGGGTTCACCGCAACTCGTTCGATAAGATTTCTTCGGCGCAAATTAGTCTGCAGCGGCGCGAGCGGGATG
>PMAA01000090.1 GCA_003152355.1 Acidobacteriota bacterium
GTGCTCTTGTCCATGTTCTCGACGGCTTCCCGCGCCTCTTTCTGAATTCCTTCGATCAGCTCGGAAATTTCCTTGGTAGATTGCGTGGATTTCTCGGCGAGTTTGCGAACCTCTTCGGCGACGACGGCGAAACCGAGACCGTGCTCGCCGGCGCGCGCCGCTTCAATCGCGGCGTTCAAGGCAAGGAGGTTGGTCTGTTCGGCGAGATCATCGATAACTTCCACGATCTTGCCGATGTCATCCGCGCGGCGGCCAAGAGCTCCGATAATAGTCGCCGAAGTCTGGATGGCCGAGTTGGTGCGATTGAGCCCGTCAGTGGTTTTTTCCATCGTCGCGATACCGGTGTGAACTTCTTCGCGAGAACGGTAGGCGATGTCGAGAAGCACCTTGGCGGTGT
This sequence comes from Acidobacteriota bacterium, assembly GCA_003152355.1. GTDB lineage: Bacteria > Acidobacteriota > Terriglobia > Acidiferrales > UBA7541 > Palsa-147. The sequence continues at coordinate 398 of PMAA01000090.1, forward strand.
CCGCGACGCGCTGAATTGAGGTGACCATTTGATCGATCGAAGCCGAAGTTTCGGCGACGCTCGAGGCCTGCACTTGGGTGTTCTTGACGACGTTTTGAACGTTGATGCTCATCTGGTGCATCGTGCTGGTGACTTCGTCGATGGCGGCCGCGGCCTGCACACTCACCTTGGCTGATTCCTCAGAAGAATTGGCCATCTGGCCCGACCCATCGGCAACCTGTGCGGCGCTGTCGCGCACCTGGCGAACGATGTCGTGGAGTCCGGCGACCATCAGAGAGAAAGCGTTTGCGAGGGTGTCGCGTTCGGATCGCGGCGTGACAGTTACAGAAAGCTGGCCTTCGGCAATGGAGGCGGATACCCCCGCCATGTCCTTGAGGTGCGCAATCATCTTGTTGAAATTGTCGGCGAGCTGGCCGACCTCGTCGTCGCGATGAATATCAATCTTCTGATCCAAGTTTCCGGTGTCGCCGATCTCACGCGCGACGGTGATGAGATGGCCGAGGGGAAGAGTGATGGACCGCGACGTGTAGTAGGCGATTCCAATGCCCATCAGGATAGCGATGAGGATTCCGACGACGCTGGCCACGGTACTCCAAACCGCCGCGCCGGCTGCCGATGCGTTCGATTCATCCAGGGCCTGCCCGACCGAACGGCTGGCTTCGTCGAGCAGCACGGAAGTTTTGCTCATCCACGCGCTGGGATTCTGCTGCAAATAAAAAATCTGGAGATCGGAGACGGTAGCGTCGCCGGCATCCACCTGATGGCGCTTGGCGATTAGTGGCTTGGCGAAATTGTCCATCCAGGTATGCTCGCCTTCTTCCACCTGGGCGAGCGTTGAGCGAAGCGTCGGGTCTTTTGCGTTTTGTTGTCCCGCGCGTAGGGCCGTCATCAGGTCGCTGTAAACCTTTGTGACTTTGTCTTCATCCCGAGTGTCGCCGCTGAGCAGGTAGTTGCGCAGCTCGAGTCCCTCGATCAGAACCTCATAGCGGATGCTCTCGATCGTCTGCATGTCCGAAAGCGTGTCGGTGGCGATGGACCGCGTTTTGTGCTCGCGCGTCACCGTCAATATGCTAAGAAAAAATAGCGCGAGCATAACCGCCAGAATGGCGCCGAATCCCAAATAGAGCTTATTTCCGATCATCATCTCGAATTGCCTCCGCTTGCCGCCGAGCACGCCGCTCGCGGCAAGGCTTGCGCACTAGCTCGCAGGATTCTTGAACTCGAACTCAATGACTCCAGTCGAATCCTTGGGAGCCGGATCGAATTTCCATTGCCTCGCGGCATCAAGAGCAGCGCTCGCCAGCACCGGACTTCCACCGACAAGCCGGGCGTCCTTGACGCGGCCGTCGGCAGTAATCGTCACCGCGACTTTTACTTTGCCCTCGACGTTCATCCGCTTCGCGAGCACGGAATAAATGGGCGCTACCTTCGTTCGCACTTTTCGTTTGGCTGGGTCGGTACCGCCGTCTTGACCGAAAATCGCGGGCGGGAGAGCAAGGAGCGCCCCGATCCCGAGAGTCACCCCGATTCGTATCAAGTTTGTCTTGAACAATGTCACACCCGTACGCCGTACGCAGAACTCCGGTAAAGGAAAATGCACGGTGGGTGCCAGTGTTGGTGTGATTTTTTGAGGTGCGCTCAATGAGTCGATCCTGGATTTAAGTCACATCGCTTCATGCGATTGACTGCGGCGCGTAAATTCGAATTCGAATCGTGTGAGCGGGCAAATCGTCTCACGGGGGGAATGATTGGCTTGAAAGGTCTCAGGTTGCGACGGCGGGTAGAGAGGGGGTGAGTGTCGGTTTCAGCACGTCTCGCGGTGCATTTCTTGACTCAAAATGAGATGAGACCGTAGGTTGGTAATGAACTCAAAAGTTTGCGGCGTGTCGCGCAGGCCCCAAATCCTTTATGCGTGCGGCGAAAAAAATTCGCGAGATCCCTTCGCGTCTCAATGGCTCCTTCGAGACGCTTCTTGCGCAGTTCTCCGCGGCGACACGCGAGCTTAAGCCTTCGATCGGACCCACGGCATTCGTGAAGCGATTCACGTCGAACGCGACGAGAATCCTCGCGACGACATCCGCGGCTCTTGTGCTCGTGAGAGGCGAGGATTGGGAATTGGCGTCCGCTGAAGGCGATGCGAGCCGGATTTCCCACGACAAGCAGGTGCAGCTCGCGGAAGCACTTTCGCACATGAAATGGAATCCCGGTGAGGCGGTGCGCTTCGATTCCGCGATTGATATTTTCGGCCGCGAGCTTGCGGAAGGGCTGGGCGGCGACGATCTCGCACTCGCGCGGCTGACGGGGAGTGAAGGCGATTTGATGGGTGTCCTGTGCCTCGTGGGAAGAGACCGGGCGTTCGAGGCGCCGGAGCGGAACTTACTCGAGGCGCTTGCAGGGCATGCTTCGGTCGCGCTCGAGAACGCGCGCTTGTTCTCCTGGATCGAAAGATCGAAGAAACAATGGATCGAAGACTTCGACGCGATCACGGACTTTATCGTGGTTCACGATGCGAGCAACCGCATATTGCGCGTCAACCGATCGCTTGCCGACCATCTTCAACTGCGTCCTTCGGAACTCATCGGCCGGCACATGGAGATTCTTCGCGCCCTGGCCGTGGAAAAAAGCAAGCACATCTGCCCGTTCTGCCGTGATTCGCGCGCCGGAACCGAGGAGTACGTCCAACAGGCGCAGGAGCGGACTTATCTGGTTTCGACGTCGCGACTGCGCAGCCTGCCGGAAGACGATTTGCGGACGGTGCACGTACTGAAGGACATCACGGATAGGCGCGAAGCCGAGCGCCGCTACCGCGAGCTTTTCGACAATATTCAGGAAGGTGTTTTCTTCTGCACTCCCAACGGGCAATTCATCGAAGTGAACGATGCGCTCGTCCGGATGCTCGGCTATCAGAATCGCGGCGAGTTGCTCAATGTGAACCTGTTCGAGCAGCTTTGCCTGCGGCCCGATTTGCGGCGGCGCTGCGTCAGCGCGGCTGAAGAAGGCGGCATGCTTCGCAATCACGAAGAGGTGCTGCTGCGACGCGACGGCGCGTGGATCCATACGCTCCAGAATATTCTGATCGTCCGCGACACAGCAGGACGCGCGATTCAGTATCGCGGGTTGATGCTCGACATCACCGAGCAAAAATCCTTTCAGGCGCAGTTGCAGCGCGAGCGCGACTTCAACAAGAACATTCTGAACAACACGCGCAGCATGATCCTCGTGCTCGATACCGCCGGGCTGATCAGCTACGCCAATCGCCGCTGCTTTGAAACGGGCCACCGCGAAATCGAACTGGTGGGACACCCGCTATCGGAATTCATCGTGCCGAGCCGGCGAAAGTCGCTGGCGGAGGCGCTGCGCGGATCCTTGCGCGGAGCGCCCATCGAGAATATCGAACTGCCATTTATTCGCGGCGACGGAACCACGGGCCAGTTCTCGATCAGCCTCAGCCCGATGCGCGACGAACAGGGGAATATCAACAGCATCGTCGTGGTGATGACGGACGTTACGGACGCCGCCGTGCTACAGGCGAAATTGATGCACACGGAGAAGATGGCCGCCGTAGGGCAGCTGGTGTCCGGCGTGGCGCACGAAGTGAACAATCCCCTCGCGGCGATTCTCGGTTTCACCGATCTTCTACTTGAAAATTCAGAGGTTCCGGAATCCGCCAAGGACGAACTGCGCGTGATCCTGCAGGAGGCGCAGCGCACAAAAGTGATCATTCAGAGCCTGCTAAGCTTTGCGCGGCAAAAACCCGAGCAGCGCGAGGCGTTGCAGATCAACTCCGTGCTCCGGCAGACCCTTAAACTTAGGGCCTACGATTTTTCGAACCACGGCGTCGAAGTGGTCGAACAGTTCGAAGAGGATCTTCCTGCGATCGTCGGCGACGTTCACCAGCTTCAGCAAGTATTTCTCAACATCGTGAACAACGCATACGACGCGGTACAGGAAACCGGGCGGCCCGGGCGAATTGAAATACACACTGCACACGCGAACGGCCAAGTGGAAATTCGTTTTCGCGATACTGGCCCGGGAATTGAAGAAGCAGACCGTATTTTCGAACCGTTTTTCACGACGAAGGAAGTCGGTAAAGGAACGGGCCTGGGGCTGAGCATTTGTTACGGGATCGTTCGCGCCCACCTCGGTGACATTTTTTGCGAGAACAACGCGGGCGGCGAGGGCAGCACTTTCATCGTGAGGCTGCCTGTGGCAGCAGAGACGGCAATTGCCGTGGCCGCAGCGTCGGAGCGCGCACAGTGAAAGCCGCCAAAGCGACGGCCGCTCCGGCTATCGCACCGATCCTTCTAATCGAGGACGAGGCCTCCGTAGCTGCGTTTGTTCGCACCGCACTCGAACGGCGGGGCTACTGCGTGGTGCCTTCGCCGTCCGCGGCCGACGGCCTGCGGCTTCTCGAGACGCGCGATTTCTGCGGCGTAATTTCGGACATTCGCACGCCTGGCGGAGTGAGCGGCGCGGACGTGCACTCGTGGATGCGAGAGCACAAGCCAGAATTGTTGGAGCACTTGATTTTCATTACTGGCGATATCGCCAATCGCGCCACCGCCGCGTTGCTCGAGGAGAGCGGCGCGCCGTTTGTGGAAAAGCCGTTTCGCGTCGCACAAATTCTTTCGATGGTCGAGACAACGATAGGAAAGCCCAGAGAACACCATGACAGATAGCCAAGCGATACGTTTCTTGATTGTGGACGACGAGCAAAACATCCGGCGGCTGTGCGTAACGGTGGGAGCGGCGCTGGGATTCGAATGCGTCGAAGCCGAAAGCGCCGAGAACGCGCTGATTAACACGGATTCGGCGCTGCCTGACATCGTCGTGACGGACTTGAAACTTCCCGGCTCCTCGGGAGTGGATTTACTGAGAGAAGTGAAATCGCGAGTGCCGCATACAGAAGTGGCAATCATGACCGGCCACGGCTCGATCGAATCGGCGGTGGACGCGATGAAGCTAGGCGCCTACGACTACATCGAGAAGCCCTTTCGAGTGGAGAAACTGCGGCTGCTTCTGCAGCGCATGGCGGAAAAAATCCGCCTCGTGAACGAGAACCGCTTTCTGCGCGAACGCGTGGACACCGATTCGCGGCTCGACGGCTTCATCGGTTCGTCGGCAAATATTCAGGAAGTGCTACGCATGATCTCGCGGCTGAAGGACACGCGCACGCCCGTGCTGATTGCCGGCGAGAGCGGAACGGGAAAAGAACTCGTCGCGCGCGCGATTCATTTTCACGGGCCGTTCGCGCACCTTCCGTTCGTTGCCGTTGATTGCGGCACGCTTGTGCCTACGCTGATGGAAAGCGAACTCTTCGGGCACGAAAAAGGAGCGTTCACCGGCGCGCTGCGCACGAAGCCGGGACTTTTTCAATCGGCGAACGGCGGCACGGTGTTCCTGGACGAGATCGGCGAGTTGCCGCTCGAAATGCAAGCCAAGCTTCTGCGCGTGTTGCAGGAGAAAGAAGTGCGGCCGGTTGGGAGCAATCAACAAGTGCCCGTGGATGTTCGCGTGATTGCCGCAACGAATCGCGATCTCGAGGCAGCGTACCGCGCAGGGACATTCCGCAAGGATTTATATTTCCGGCTCAACGTGGTGGTGGTGAATCTGCCGAATCTCCGCGAGCGGCGCTCGGACATTCCGGTTCTGGCCCACTATTTCCTCGACCGGTACGCTCCGGGGGAAAACATTCAGATTTCGACGGCTGCGATGAAGTGCCTGCTGCAATACGATTGGCCCGGCAATGTTCGCGAACTCGAGAATTCAATCGCTCGCGCGGTGACACTCGGAAATCACGCGACAATCGGCATTGCTGATCTTCCTCCCGTAATTCAATCCATGCGTGACGAAGGTCTGGACCGATCCGGGCACGACGGACTTTCGAATGCGGCGCTTGCCGACATGGAGCGCGTGACGATCCTTCGCGTTTTCGAACAAGTGGGCGGCGACAAAGCGCTCGCAGGGAGATTGCTGGGGATCAGCCGCGCAACGCTCTACCGGAAATTGAAACTCTACGGCATTCCCGTGCGGGCGGTTACACGGTCAGCCGAGCGCACTCAGATGGCATCGTGAGGGCTTAGAATTCATTCTGCGTAACAACGGGACCGCTGGCGCGAAGTTGAGACAGGTTGTTTCAGCCTGAGACCATTGAGCGCACTTGCGCTGGCGCTGGCATTCAAAGCCTGAATAAAATCAACGCGTTGCGAATTTTATTACGCCACACGCTTTGGCCGCTGTCGTGCACTCCTTTCAAGCCGGAATAGACTGTCCATATCGCACGGGTCGCGCGGACCGAAGACGGGATCTTGAAATCATGAACTGGAAGACACCGCTGCCAACAGACCAGGCCGCACTCGAAACCGAAGCGCCCGATAGCGCAGTGGGAAATGCGAGCGCGGGTTTCGATAGCTCGGTTGATAAATGGGCGGAGGCGCGCGCTGCTTATCCCATCTACGCGGCGCTGGCAAAACAATTCGGGCTTTCAGAATTGCCTTACCCCGAAGGCGAATTGCCGCCTGCCAAGCCGACGCGGGAAATTTACGAGCGCGATCTGCAATGGTTGGATGAGATTGACGCAAATACCAAGGCGTTTCAAATCCGGCAGCTTCCACCCGCGACGATCAACGCCCATGAAGAAGCGCTCCGCACATTCATTCACCGCCAACTCAGAAAACCAAATAAATCGGAATCCGATCGCGACAAAATCGATTTCTTGACCGTCCAGTACTTTGCTCTTTGCGCGCCTGAAAGCATGTATCACGAGGAAATTACGCTGGAGGATGTGGCGCACGTTCTCGAGCCCGTGGTGGTGAATTCCGATTCGACGCCGCTCGAATGGTGCTCGCAGCTCGAAACAATTCTGCATTCGGTGAAGGAGTGCAGGAGCCTGCGTGACCTGCTCGAGAATGGCGTCCTCGAACAAGGACGGTTGCTGAAGGATTCTTCGGGCACGTTGTTTTACGATCCAGCCGCGCTGATTACCTTTGCGCGCTTCAATTTTCTCGTGCGCCGCGCGTTCATTCGCCTGCTTCACACCGATCAGGGCGCGGTGATTAAGGCCGTCGATGAACTCGAGCGCGCCGGAGTGCGAAGCGTGGATTGCCGCCGCGCCGGTTATTCAGCGGCAGAGTCCATCGGAAGCCTGCGCCTATTTGCGGAGAACTGGCGCCCGCTCTACCAGAAAGATTACGCGGAAAACGCGGTGAATCGCTCATTCGAGCAGCTTCTTGCGTTGCGCGCGGACCTTGAAGACGCCGTTGCGAAACTGCATGTTGAATTCGCCGAACCCGCACCGGTGACGGAAACAGAACCGCAATCGGCTCCCCAAGAAAGCGCGATAGAAGCAACGCCCGTCGAGGAACCGCGGGCTGCAGAGACCGCCCTCGAATCGGTGGCAGAAACGGAATCGCAACTGGAGCCGGCTCCAGTTCCGCAAGAAAGCGTAATTGAAGCACGGCAAGTCGAGGAACCGCACGCTGCTCAGAACTCGCCGGAACCCGCGAAAGTCGAAGCCACAGCGGAGAGCATCACGCCGGCGATTCCCAACAATGACATTACGGGCCAGCGCGTCAAAATCATGGATCCAAGAGAGCCAACCCCAAGCGCCGACGCCCCGTTTCCGAAAGCAGCCCCTGACGGCGCTCCATCGACGGGCGGTCCCGTTCCGGCCGAAGCTGAATCGTGCTTGAAATCGATCTTGGAGCAATTGACTGCCGCGCCACCTTCGCGCGGGCGGTCCATGTCCACGATCGTTTTGAAGAATTCAAAAGTATTGCTCTCATCGTGGGAAGTTACGTCATTTGTAAGTGACGCCGGCCAGGATTCGGAAGATTTGCGCCGCGCGGTGGTGGCGCGAGCGATGATTGCGCTCGCGATGGACTCGCGAAAGCAAACCGGCGAATCGGCTTCGCTTGCGAAAGCGATTGAATGGGCGCGCACAGAGATTTCATACTTTCAGGATCGCATCGAACAATTGAAAGTGGCGAAAAGTATCGAGGCGGTGGTTAACCTCGGCATCAGCACAAAGCGTCTTCTGTCGTTCGTTGAGGAAGCGGAGAAACTGCAACCCTGATTGGCACGTTGAAAGAGCGCGTGCTGCGCTCGGCCTCGGCTTGATTTCTCATCCGCTTTAATTCTCCATCAATTCGGCTGAGAAAGAGTCTCAGCTTGAGATGGCTGCGTTTGGTGCATTGGTAATCACGCGCTTCCCTACCGCTTTCGGCGCACTTAAATAGCTGAAAACAAGAGCATTCAGGAATCTGTGTCGCGCGGGGAGCGGCGTCGATAGGTGGCGTGCGACGTGCATTTCTTTTTCTGGAGATTTGTGCGCGGCTTGAGCCTGGAAATGAAAGAGAAAGCAGCTTCGGTTACCGCCTGCGAACTGGACGAGCTCCGCGAGCTAATCGTCGAGCGCTCGGGGATCTCATTCGACGCGGCGGGGGAGGGGTTTTTTTCGACGCGCGTGCGCGATTACGTAACCGAAAAGAAGCTCCGAAGCGTGGCAGATCTGCTCCGCGTCGTGCACGGCAGCAGTGCGGAATACGACGCTATGATCGAGGACTTGCTCACGCAGGACACTTCGTTCTTCCGATATCCGGGCGTTTTCGAGGCCCTCGCCAAAAAGATCGTTCCGGAGCTACAAGAAAATAAATTCTGGGATAACCCGCGGACACTTCGGATTTGGAGCGCCGCGTGTTCGACAGGCGAAGAGGCCTATTCGATCGCGATTGCGGTGGCGGACGCGCTGCCGTTCGCTGAAGCGTGGCGCATCGAAATTCTGGCCACGGACATCAGCCGCCACGCGCTGCAGCACGCCGAGCGCGGCGTCTATAGCGGACGATGCCTCGAAAATCTCAACGCGCAACAGCTCGAGAATTACTTCACGAAAACGCGGCACGGCTACGTCGTGAAGCCTCGCATCCGGAGAATGGTGACGTTTACGCCGATGAATCTCTCGCGGGCCGTTTACGTCGGCCGGATGGACTGCATCTTTTGTATGAACGTGCTCATGTATTTTTCAGAGGAGCGCCGCAACTCCATTCTCCAGCGATTTTCGGAATGCCTCGAACCGGGCGGATATTTCCTGCTCGGCCATGCCGAGTCGCTCGACGGCACTTCGGTGCGCCTGGAACGCCTCGTCCTGGGCGATTGCCAAATCTATCGGAAGCCTGCAAAAGACGGCGCGATTCGCCACGCGGTCGTTGCGGAGGGCAGCCTGTGAGCGGGCTGGACGCAGCGGCGGCTGTCCTTATGCGCAAGGAATGATGGAATGACCGAACGCAAAGACAGACTGCGTGTGTTGATCGTCGAAGACTCGGCGTTCATGCGCAAGGTGCTGCACGACATCATCGCCGCCGATCCGGAGATGGAAATCGCGGGCGAAGCGCGCGATGGCCGCGAGGGTGTCGAGCTGGCGCAGACCCTCATGCCGGATGTGATTACGATGGACATCAACATGCCGAACCTCGACGGCTTGCAGGCCACCGAGATCATCATGTCGCAGAGCCCGCGGCCGATCGTGATGGTGAGTTCGGAATCGCGCGAAGGAGCGGGTTCGACGCTCCGTGCTTTGGAGCTTGGCGCCGTGGATTTTGTGCCGAAGCCTTCGAGTGGAGTTGATCTTGACATGCGCCGCGCGGGTCAGGAGCTCAACCGAAAACTGAAGAGCGCGGCAAAAGTGCGCGTGGTTCGCACGGCGACCCTCTCTCGAATCGGCCACCCGGCCGGCAAGCCATCGGCGGACTGAAAACTTCGGAAGGAAATTTCACAATTGAAAAAAGGCGGCGCCATTTCTGAGCGCCGCCTTTTGATTTGCCCGAAACGAATTCGAGCCTCGTTGGAGAAATAATTAGCGGTGCGAGTGGCCGCCGCCCGAACTGCCGTGGCCGCCGCCACTTGATCCGTGAGAGGTGCTGCGGCTCGGTGCACTTGAGCCATGAGTGCTCGGCGCGTGAGAGCTGCCGCCGGAAGGGCTCGACGGCGGACGCGAGCTACCGTACGAACGCGGAGTCACCATCGGCCTGTTCATTTGCAACGGTGGACGATAGGCACCTGAAGAGCCGTAGCCCGCAGGTGGACGGTATGTGCCCGACGCGCCATAGCCTGCGGGCGGCCGATAGCTTGGCTGAGTGCTCCGTGGCCGCGCGTTCTGCGAATTTGCCGGCGCCGAATTTCTATCGAAGCCGCCGATTCCGTTAGAACGGTCGTTTGGATTGGACGAGGGTCGCTGATTCCCGTTTACATTTCCCGCATTGCCTGTAGATGACGACGGCCGCGTCGCGTTGGCACCGGCCGAAGGATCGAAGCGCTGCCAGCCATTGCGCGCAGGCGCTTGCGTCGAGCTTGGCGCGCTCGAAGTTGAACCCGGACGATCGCTCGAGCCGTTGCTCCTCGCACCTAACGATTGGCTATTGCCGGCTTGTTTGTTCGCCGGGCGGTTGGTGTCATTGCCCAGGCCGCGCGCCTCGCTGTTGTTGGAATTGCTCACGGGGCTGGTCTTCCCGGCCATGGTGTTCCGGGTATTCTCGGTTCCACCCACAGGCGAGAAACGCCCGTCCTTCTGTATTGCTTGCTGAATATGCGCAGCCTGTTGCGAAAAAGACTCGGGCCGTTCGGCCGGCGTTTGCTTGGAGAAGAACTTCTCAGTTCCTCCGCGAGCGCCTGCCGAGCCCGCGCCGCGGAAATTGCCCGAAGCGCTCAAGCTCTCATGCGACGGTACAACAGGCAGATTGCCCGTCATGCCGTGAGCGCTGCGCAAAGTATCGAGGCTCGCCGGTGTGGCGTGAACCGCGCCGCGGCCAAAGTTGTTTGCTGATACGGTCGATAGGCCCTGCCGCACGCGCTCGTTCGTCCATACGTTGTGGAGATTCGAGTACCGGTCTCCGCCGTGCAGCGCACCCCAGCCGCCGCGGAAATTGTTAACGTCACGGATACCGGCGAAACCCACAGCGCCGAAACGGCCGCGATATCCGCCCCACCACGGATGGAAGAAGTCACACGGACCGATCGGCAGCCAGCCGAACGATCCAAAACCAAACCCGATTCCAATGCCAGGTCCGAATCCGAAGAAAGAAACGTAGGCCGGACTCCAAATTGGACGATACAGCCCGACCCCGAAGCCGCCGTAAATCGGTCCAGGCCACCATGCCCATCCGCCGCCGTAAACGAACCAACGGCCATAGTGATATGGCGCCCAGCCCCAGGGCTCATTCGAAACCCAGGTCCAGCCATAGTAGGGCTGCCAAACCCAACTGCCAGCGCTGTAAGGAGCCCAGCCGGGCGCTTGATTCGGAACCCATACCTGACCGTAATCAGGAACTTCGGTCCACTTGCCGTTGGCATCGAGATCCTGCGTGCCGGTGTAATAGCGGTCGGTGTGCTTCCAACTATCGGCATGTTCGATCAGGCGGTCGCGATCCTGATTGAACGCGTCCCAATCCGTCTTCGACGGCGCGTCGCTGACCTTGTATTGCACGTCGTTGCCTGTGCCCTGCACCGTGATCATCTGGCCGCTGCGAACGCGCGTGTTGCCTTGGGACGTGGAGATGGTGAGTTCGCCGCGGCGAACCGTGACCTCGGACTGGCCGCCGCTGTTCACGAAGATGCTGAAGCTGGTTTCTTTGTCTGCGGGTTGGATCGCGACATTGGGAGTGTCAATCTCGACGCTTGCTTCGCTGTTCTTGAATTGACTGAAGTACGCAAGACCCTCGCCGACTTGAACTTGAATTTGATTGCGATTCAGCGTCGCGATATTCGCGCTTGAATTATCGCCGAGGCGCAAAACGTTTGCGAAGTCGAGCTGGATTTCCGCGCGGGAATTGTTGCCGGTCATGATTTTGTCGCCGGGAGACAATGGCGTATTCGTTGTGGCGGTGGAAACGTCGCCGGAATCGCCGCGCTGCGTGGTCACGTCGCCTTTGATCATGCTGACGCGCGCTGCGCCGGGCGCGTTCTGGTCATCGGCGGTGGGCTGGGTCTCCGGACCGCCCTGGTCCGGACCATTGCCCGGATCTTGAGGGCTCACCTGATCTTGTGGCGCACCCTGATCTTGAGGCGCACCGGGGTTCTGAGCGCGTGCCGCCTCGCCCGCAAATAGCGAGAGTATGATTACCGCCACTCCCGTAAGAATTCTGTTCGTCATCTTCATCGCTCCACCTGGTTAGGCCCAGCCGAACGTAGGCCTAACTCCAGCCTTTACGGTGCAGGGCGGATGCCAAATCGGCATCTTACAAACAGACAACTAAGTTATTTAGTTTGTCTATTATAGGGAGGTATTACTTTGGATGGGGGCCAATGACCTGCTCGCCGAGGTGGTTGATTTCAACCACTAACGGTTGAGGGCAGCCACCTATTCTTGCTTGTCGGCTTCGTCGGCGATGCCAATCTTAGAGAGACGATAGCGCAGGGCGTTTCGCGAGAGGCCGAGCATCCGCGCGGCTTGACTCTTATTGCCATTGGCACGGCGCAGAGCCTCACGGATCATGTCGTCTTCCCATTGCTCAAGAGTCTGCCCTTCGGGAATGAGCGGAGCAGTTCCGGATGCGGGTTTTGCTCGAACGGCATCGAGATGAACATCGGCGGGCTGGAGCACGGGGCCTTCTGACAGAGCGACCGCGCGTTCGATAATATTTTCGAGCTCGCGGACATTGCCGGGCCA
>PMAA01000189.1 GCA_003152355.1 Acidobacteriota bacterium
ATCGTAAGTTCGGTTCGCACCGCGGTCGGCAAGGCGCCGAAAGGCACTCTCCGTTCAACTCGGCCGGATGACTTAGCGGCGATCGCGATCAAGGAAGCGATCAGTCGAGCGAAGGGGCTTGCTCCCGAGGAAATCGAAGACGTCATCCTCGGCTGTGCCATGCCTGAGGCCGAGCAGGGAATGAATGTTGCGCGAATCGCGTCGCTGCGCGCGGGGCTTCCTGTTGAAACGTCGGCGATGACGATCAATCGCTTTTGCTCTTCGGGATTGCAGGCGATTGCCATCGCGGCCGAAAGAATCATGGCGGGTCATGCTGAAGTAATCGTCGCGGGCGGCGTCGAATCCATGAGTCTGGTCCCAATGGGGGGAAATAAAATTTCGCCGAATCCGTGGTTGATGGATCACTACCCGGACGCGTATCTCGGCATGGGATTAACGGCCGAAAATATTTCGAAGAAATATGAAATTACACGCGAGCAGGCGGACCAGTTCTCACTCGCGAGCCATCAGAAGGCTCTTGCTGCTATCGCCGCCGGAAAATTCAAGGATGAGGTCGTGCCTGTCGAAGTCACCTTCACCGAAGTTCCGTCGGGGAACGGAAACCGCACGAAGACGACGAAGGTTGTATTCGAGATGGACGAGGGCCCCCGCGCGGATACGTCGCTCGAAGCGCTCACGAAATTGAAGCCCGCGTTTCACGCGCACGGCGTCGTCACCGCGGGAAATAGCTCGCAGATGAGCGACGGCGCTGCCGCGACCGTTGTGATGAGCGCGGAGCGCGCCCGCGCGCTGAAGATCGAGCCGATCGCGCGGTTTCGTGCGTTTGCCACCGCCGGCTGTCCGCCAGAGGAAATGGGAGTCGGCCCGGCGTTCGCGATTCCAAAGGCGCTTAAATTGGCAGGCCTGCGGCTGCAGGATATTGACGTGATCGAATTGAACGAAGCGTTCGCGGCGCAGGCGTTGGCCGTGGTGAAGCTCGCAGGACTCGATTTGAGCCGCGTTAATCCGAACGGCGGAGCGATTGCGCTCGGCCATCCGCTCGGTTGCACGGGAGCGAAGCTGACGGCTTCAATTTTGCGGGAGCTCGAGCGCCGCAACGAGCGCTACGGATTGGTCACGATGTGCGTTGGCGGCGGGATGGGCGCGGCGGGAATTCTTGAACGCGTCGCCTGAGCGAACGTACGAATTCTCAAAACTAGTGGATTCCTGTAGCAGTTTCCGCTTCGACAAGCGCTTTGAGCCTCCCCAAATCGTGTTGGAATTTGGTTCGTGATGCCAACGTGATGAACGGCTCGAGGGAGCGCGACAATCTTCCGTGGAACGTCGTCTGCGTTTCGAACTCAACGTGTGTTGTTCCGCCCACTTCTGACAGCCTGTACTGGGCTTTTTCTGTGAAGCTGGTTGCCGGGTCCCCCAGCGGCTCAATTTGAAGACCGAAGCGCTGATTCGGCACAAATTCCGTCACCGTCATGTCGAGGATCGTCCGCGTGGTTTGATCCTTATCAGTTTCGACGGCGCGAAAGCGATAGCCAATGCGTTCGTCAAGTCTTGTGAGGTCCGTGGGCGCGACTCGAGTGATTTCGCTGATTCCTCCAACCCATTGCTCCATCAACTCCGGCCGCGATATCCAGCGAAACACGTCCGCGGCGGGCCGATTGATGTCAATTGCGCTCGAAACGTGGCCGGCGCCGGGTCGAAATCTCGCGAGCACTAGGAGCCCAATCGCGAGCGAGGGGATTCCGACGGTTACAATCCCAATGCGGATAATCCACTTCATGTTCGAGTTGTAGGCGAAAAGTGCGGAGAAGTCACTCTCGGATTGCTATTGTCTTTGGCGTCACGCTCAATCGAATATCCGGTCAAGTGTCGGCCCACTGGCGCCCCAACTCTGCGACGCGTTCGCGCGAAATGCCGTGCATCGACAGCCAAAGCTGCGCTTCATGTTTTCCCGGCTCACCCTCAATCGTGATCCAGAAGATCGCGCGATTGAGTTCGGTAATCTGCAGGCAGAAGCCCCAAGGCGGAGAATCGAGCTCGACGCGCCCGGAGATGGTTTCGCCGGTTTCCGAATGCAGTGAAACAGCATCGTCCTGCCGCATGACGACGTTTGAGCCTCTGGGCTCTGACGTAGTGCGGCGGGAGTGCGAAAGTTGCGAGGCGCTTTGCGGAACGCCGGCCACATACTGTCCTTTCGGGCGATTGCCCGCAACTTCTCTTCGCTGTAGGATTGTGGTTCATGGCATTCATCCGATCCTACCGTTTCGGCACGAACTGAAGGAGAGCATCCGATGGCCACTTCTACCGTTTCCCAGAATCGGTTACGCGGCGGTGCATTCCTCATCACTCCGTGCCAGCCTGAGGATGTTTTTACGCCCGCCGATCTCTCCGACGATCAGCGCTTGATCGGCCAAACCGCCGAAGAATTCGTCGCGAACGAAGTTATCCCCGTGATTCCGGAACTCGAGCAGCACAAAGAAGGATTGATGGCTCAGCTTTTGAAGAAGGCCGGCGGGATTGGCTTGCTCGGCGGCGCGATTCCGGAGGCTTACGGCGGCGCGGGTCTCGATAAAGTTTCAGCGACCGTGTTGGCCGAGAAGCTCTCTGCTTACGCTTCGTTTGCGGTTTCCCACGGCGGGCACGCGGGCATTGGAACAATTCCCATCGTTTATTTCGGAACGGCGGAACAGAAGAAACAATATCTTCCGAAGATCGCGACCGGTGAATTGCTTTCGTGTTACTGCCTCTCCGAACCTCAAGCCGGATCCGATGCGCTCGCGGCTCGCACACGCGCCGTTCTTTCGCCCGACGGCAAAAGCTGGATTTTGAACGGGCAGAAGATGTGGATCACGAACGGCGGCTTCGCGGACGTGTTCATCGTGTTCGCCAAGGTGGACGGCGAAAAGTTTTCCTGCTTTATCGTGGAGCGCGGTTATCCGGGATTTTCGGTGGGCGCGGAAGAAAAGAAAATGGGAATCAAGGGCAGCTCGACCGTGCCGATTTTCTTCGAAAATTGCCCCGTTCCGAAAGAAAATCTGCTTCACGACGCCGGCCGCGGGCACATCGTCGCGTTCAATACTTTGAACGTCGGGCGGTTCTCGCTGGGCGCCTACTGCCTCGGCGGCTCGAAGAAAGTCTTAGAAGCGTCATCAAAATATTCAAAGGAGCGGACGGCATTCGGCAAGCAACTCCGCGAATTTGGGCTGATTCGCGCGAAGCTCGGCGAAATGGCGATTCGCATTTTTGCCGTCGAGTCCATGATTTTCCGCTCGGCGGGCATGGTGGATGCCGCGGTCGCGTCGCATGAGGCGGGGACGGATAAGTCGCAGCAGGCCATGCAGGTGCTCGAGGAGTACGCGATTGAAAGCTCGATCAGCAAAGTATACGGAAGCGAAACCGTTGACTACTGCGTGGACGAGGCCGTGCAAATCTTCGGCGGCTACGGCTTTCATGAAGATTATCCGGTGGCGCGCGCGTACCGCGATAGCCGCATCAACCGGATTTTCGAAGGCACCAACGAAATCAACCGCATGCTTATCATTCAGATGCTGATGAAACGCGCGATGGGAGGCGTTCTGCCGCTGATTCCCGCCGCCTTGAAGCTTGCGGAGGAAGTGATGGCCGGCCCATCGCTCGAAGAGCCGCCGTCAGGCCCATTCGCAGAAGAGGAGCGCGCTCTAGCGCAGGCGAAGAAATCGTTCCTTCAGGCTTCTGGGACGGCGATGCAAAAATTCCGCGAGAAGCTCGCCGACGAGCAGGAAATTGTTGCCGCGCTTTCGAATATCGTGATGGAAATTTATGCGGTCGAATCGGTTTTGCGGCGCGCGCAAAAGGCTCAGGCTGCGAAAGGCGAAGCGAGCACCGCGGCGATGACGGCTGCCGCGCAAGCTTTTATATACGGCGCAAGCGATCGCGTCGAAAAAGAGGCGCGAACGGCGCTCGTCGCAACACTTCAAGGCGATATGCTCCGGACGCAGCTCGCCGTGCTCAAGCGCTTTTCGAAGCGTGAACCCGTTGACGTGATCGCGCTGCGCCGACGTGTCGCGGATGCGGTTCTTGTACAGGATCGCTATCCATTTGAAGGCCGGTAGTCCATGAGAAATCGGTTCCCTTGTGATGCAACTTCCGTGCTGGTGGTACTGGACTAGAAGTGCGCAGGTTAGTGTCCCGCTTTGGCATTCTCTTTCTTCCCGATTTGCGTAGTTTCCCATCTTGTGTTTCTGACGGCTCGTGTTTTCAGTGGTTTAGCGCCGAGCCCTTTGGAGGCTGCCGTGCATCCAAAGAAGCGAATACAAGAAAGGCAATTAACCAGGCACATGTCCACTCAAGAGCTAGGAAACAGACAAAAACTGAAGCGCGCGATCTGGTGCATCGTCGGAATCATCCTCATCCTGCAGATCTATTTCGTTCGGGAACTCCTGGCGGCTGAACTTCTCTTTGGCATTGGCTTCGCCGTTCTGTTTTTCATCGGTGCGATTGCTTATGCGATCGGACGAATTGGCGGACGTGGTATGACGTGGGCGGAATCTCGAACCCGCGTGCTCGCAGTATCAACCCGGCGGGGGTTAAGCGCGCTGGCGGAGATCAGTAGAAAGCCATTCCGCCATCCACGTTCAGAGTCTGCCCAGTAATCGCGCTCGCTTCATCTGACACGAGGAACACGGCCGCAGCGGCGATCTCTCCCGCAGTCTGCGGCCTTCCTTGCAATATTCCCTCCAAGAATTGTTTAAACATTTGATTTGGGTCGCCGTGGAAATATTCGGCTAACTCGCGTCCGAGCTCCTGCGACATGCGCGTTTCAGGCACAGGCCCCGGACTCAACGCATTCACACGCACTCCTTTTCGCGCGGCCTCCGCTGCAAGAGTTCTCGTCAATCCAGAGAGCCCGGCCTTAGACGAGGCGTACGGGCTGTTCAACGAAAACGGCACCTTCCCGGCCGCGCTTGTAATATTCAGAATCGAGCCGGATCCGCGCTGGTACATTTCGGGAAATACAAGACGCGAGAGCAGGAACGGCCCGCGCAAATTCGCGGCCATCACCGCGTCCCACTCGCTAGCGGATATTTGCTCGACGGGTTTCACCGGGCCGTAAATGCCTGCCGCGTTCACGAGGATGTCTACCGCGCCGAATTTATCGTGCGCCGCCTGAACTATCTGTTCGCAGCCGGATTCTGTTCCTACATCCGCCGAGACAGCCGAAGCTCGTCCTCCTGCCTTTTCGATTTCTGCCGCGACGCCGCGAACCTCGCCCTCGCTCCGGGCGGCTACCAGTACGGCAGCGCCCTCTTGCGCGAATCGCAACGCTATGCCCCGGCCGATGCCTCGGCCGCCGCCGGTTATAATCGCCACTCGGTCTTTTAAGAGCATCCCGTCCTCCCGCGAATACATCGGTCCGAAATAGATCGACCCGGATACATCGAAGTGCCGCAGAATATCATCGAAATACTGTCGCCGAAAACGCGGTGGCGGGAACCGGGCTCTTCAGTTAAAATGATAGCTCTGAGGGAGATACATTTGTCGTTAACCCAGATTCAAGGAACTGCAACTGGCACGAAGACGCTTGTGCGGGTCAGGCCCCGCGGCTTTTGCGCCGGAGTGGTGCGGGCCGTGGATATCGTTGACTTGGCGCTCGAATTGTATGGCCAGCCTGTCTACGTTCACCATGAAATCGTCCACAACCGCTACGTCGTGGACCAACTGAGACGTCGCGGCGCGATTTTTGTCGAATCCATTGGCGAAGTTCCGGTCGGCGCGGTGCTTGTTTTCAGCGCGCATGGGGTGCCGCCTCGCGTTCGAGAAGAGGCCACGGAGCGCAATCTGCGGGTGATCGACGCCACCTGTCCGCTCGTCACCAAGGTTCATCTCGAGGCGCTTAAGTTCGCCCGCGAAGGCCGCACGCTTATTCTTATCGGCCACAAAGACCACCAGGAGATCGTCGGAACGTCGGGAGAGGCGCCGGAACGTACGGTTGTAGTTGGCAGCGTTGACGAAGTGGATAAACTGGAAGTTCCAGACCCGAACAAGCTCGCGTTTTTAACTCAGACGACGCTCTCGCTCTACGATACGCAGGAAATCGTCGCACGGCTGCGCAATCGCTTTCCGACCATCGTGGGTCCCGCCTCGGACGACATCTGCTACGCGACGCAGAACCGTCAGGAAGCAGTCGAGGCGCTAACCCGAGAAGTGGATTTGATTCTCGTGGTGGGTTCAGCGAATAGCTCGAATTCAAACCGGCTGGTTGAAGTGGCAAAGCGCGCGGGCGTCGCGGCGCGCTTGATCGAAGACGCCAACGACGTTCAGCAGGATTGGCTTGAGGGTGTCAAGAATCTCGGTCTTACGGCGGGCGCTTCAGCCCCTGAAGTGCTCGTCGAACAGGTAAGCCAGCGTTTGGCGAGCTTGGGCTACACGAACCAGCGCGATCTCGACCTGATTCGCGAAGANNGTGCGCTTCACTTTGCCGCCGGAACTGACTGTTCGGCAGGGAACTGCCCGCTAAGCAGCGGGCCGGCAGCAACGGACCAAACTTTTCCCAGGAGATGAAGCGTGGCGGTCAAGATTACCCGCCAACCGGACAAGATTGCCTTGTTGGGCGCTCCGACGAGTGCCGCGGCGCTATCGCGCGGTCACGAGCGCGCCCCTGCCGCTCTCCGCGCGGCTGGATTGATTGAACGACTGCGTTCGATTGGCTACGAAGTAACGGATCATGGCGATGATCCGGTTCAACTTTCCGAAGCCGATTCCGACAGCCCTCGCGCACGAAATCTTCCGCGAATCGTCAAGTCGCTCGAAGCCTTGCGTCCGCGCGTCGAAGCCGCGGTGAAATCGGGCGCGCTTCCGATCATTCTGACAGGCGACTGCACGTCTGCCGTAGCGACCGTCGCCGGCGTCCGCCGCTATTTCCATAACGTCAGCATGATCTACTTGGACCGCGATGCGGACGTCAACATCCCTTCAACGACGCCTTCGGGTTGCGTGGATGGAATGGTCGTTGCGCATCTGACGGGCCGCGGCGCCGCCGAGCTCGTACGATTCTGGGGCGAGCCGCCGCTTGTGCGCGACCCGGATATTGCTCTCTTCGGCGTCGAGCGTCTCGATCCGCCCGAAGAAGATCTTCTTCGACGCTTGCCGATCCGAAGTTTTCCGGCCTCAGAAGTGCATCGCAAAGGCGCGGCCGCGACAGCGCGGGTGGCGCTCGAACGCATTCACGCGAGCCGTAATGAATTCATTCTTCATCTCGATGTGGATGTTATCGCGGATTTCCAAGCCACAAATTTTCCCGGCAGCGGCGGACTAACGCTCGATGAAGTGCGCGAGGCGCTGGAAGTCTTCGTTGCGGACAAGCATCTCGCGGCGATTGACGTCGCAGCGTACAATCCCGAAAAAGATCCGGATGGCAGCGGGGCGAAGATCGTAATCGAACTTCTCGCTTCCGTTCTGGCGTCACGCCATCAGGCTCACGCTGTGCCGGCCGCGGAGACGGCGAGTGCAGCAGCCACGACCAAAGCGCCCAGCGGGGAAGACAAGCCTGCCTCTGAAGCCGCGGGTCCTGCCCCAGCCGTGGCTGCAGGCGAAGCATGGTCTTCGGATGCGCTCGACGATGCGGCGGCCGCAACATCTGACACCCCTGACGGAACTTCTGACGCAAAGTCGTCCGATGATTCGACCGCCTCCATAAATGTGCTTCAGGAAACTTCCGGCGCGGACATTCTCGAAGAACCAGCCGCGATCGATTCCAGCGACCCTGAAGAGCGACCATCCTGACGCCGCAAGACGTGACCTTCTTGCTTCTAAATCACGGCGCTGCTCTCCCATGATCCGCGCATGAAATTCCCAGCTCCGAAAATTATCATTTTCGACGTGGATGGCGTGCTCGTGGACGTCCGCGAATCTTTTCATCGCACTGTGATCGAGACGGTGCTCTATTTCACGATCACCGACCCACGTGCCGCGACCTATGAAATCGCAAGTCCGTTGCAGGCAATCGAGCAGTTGACGGTGACGACGCTGCGCAACGTGATCGGCGGGATCACGCTCGAAGATTCGCTAACGAGCCGCGAAAACGTCAACACCCAGTTGCGCGGAGTGCTCGACGAAGCCACCGGCAAGTGGGGGATCCGCATCAACCGCGTCGAGATCAAGTCGGTCGACCCGCCGCCCGACATCAAGGCCGCGATGGAGAAGCAGATGCGC
>PMAA01000200.1 GCA_003152355.1 Acidobacteriota bacterium
GTCACGCTTTGCGCGAACGCAGCGCCACCAAATATCAGCGCAGCTATGAATAGCAGCGCGGCTCGGCCAACCAGGTGAAGCAGGGGTTCTCTCATTGCACGCTCCCGAATGGGCGCGCGCACCTGATCCGGGTCATCGGCTGTCACTAAGCGGTGGCATTTAGAATTTGTCCCCGGCACTTACTTGGAGCGCACTTCAACGCAAATGAAAAAGTGAGTTTGCCGCTGCGGGGTCGCAAGCATTCAAATCCAGCCATACCTCACAGCAGCACAAATGACACAATGACGGCACAACCATATATAGCAGGTCACCTACCACATGGAAGTTATAGCAAATAAGCCAGTTAGTTGCGTTGTCGCGCATGCGTCTGGCAGTAGTTTGCATAAATCAGGCAACGTCGTTCACATCCCAAGACGGCACCGCCTCACATTTCGCATCGCGACATATCTGGATTCGCTGGCGATGAATCGGTTATAACCGCTGTTCATGACTTCGCACGCGATTGCCGTCGAGAATCTTGAAAAGCATTTTCCTCCTGCGCTCGCAGGTTGGCGCGGGTACTTCCAGCCGTTTGTGCGCGCGACCCAACCCGCTTTGGCGGGCGTATCTTTCAGCGTCGAAGCCGGCGAAGCGGTCGCAGTCGTTGGCCGCAATGGCGCCGGGAAATCAACGCTTTTGCGAATCCTCGCCACGCTGCTCATTCCTTCGGCGGGCCGCGTGGAGCTTGGCGGCTTCGATCTGTCGCGTGATTCCGCGGGCGCGCGAAGCAAGCTCGGCTACTACACGGGCGGCGACGACGGATTCTACGGCCGTCTAAGCGCGCGTGAAAATCTCGAATTCTTCGCCATCATGAACAATCAGGCCGGAGCTGAAGTGTCTCGCGAGATCCGCCGAATCGCGGAATGGATTGGCCTTGGCGATGCGCTTGACCGCCAGGTCCGCACATTTTCTACCGGTATGACGCATCGCTTGGGCCTCGCTCGCGCACTTTTGCACCAGCCGAGCGTGCTCCTGCTGGATGAGCCGACTCGGAGTCTCGATCCCATCGCCGCTTCGGAATTTCGCCGCTTTCTCAAGGGCGAACTCGTGGGCGCACATGGCACCGCGCTTTTTTTTGCTTCACACACGCTCGGCGAAGTGGAGGAAGTCGCCGACCGGGTGCTTGTCCTCGACTCCGGTCGCGTCGTGGCGTGTGATTCGCCCAGTAATATCGGCCGCGCCGCCGGCAACGCTTCCTTTTCCGAAGCGATTGCCAGACTTATTGGCCACGATCCTGTCGGCGGAATGTCGAAAGCATGAATACGCCGATGGCGCTGAGAAAAATCCTCGCGTTTTTCAGCCGCGACATAGCCATCGCAAAGACCTATCGCGGCGCTTTTGTCCTCGAGCTGTTTGAAGCCCTTTTCGGTGTCGCGTCCTTCTATTATCTTTCGCGCTTCGTCGAGAGCCCCCAGCTCCGGAGCGCATTACCGCAAGGCAGTAGCTACTTCGCTTTCGCCCTTGTAGGCTTCGCGTTTTTTGATTACCTGAGCGTTTCGATCAACGCATTTGATTCCAGCATCGAAAGCGCGCGCCAGAACCGTACCCTCGAAGCTTTGCTCGTTACGCAGACGCCGCTCTGGCTGATCCTTGCCGGTTCCACGATCTATCCCTTCGCGCTTTTCGCGATTCGCATGGTTGTGTACATCGCGTGGGGCGTGTTCCTTTTCGGATTTCCTCTTCAATCCGTGAATTGGCTTGGCGCTGCGCTCGTTCTCGCGGCTTCGATACTTTCGCTGGTCGGCTTCGGAGTTTTTTCGGCAGCGTATCTGATCCTGTTCAAGCGCGGCAATCCTGCGAAGTGGTTCATCATCGGCCTGTCGGGCCTCGTCGGGGGATTGATGTATCCGGTTTCGATTCTGCCGCGGCCTTTGCAAATCCTCGCGCGGCTGATTCCAGTGAGCTATTCGCTCGAAGGGATGCGCGCGGCGCTGCTCGGCGGAAGCGGATTGCGTGAACTCGCTCCCTCGATCGGGGCTCTTCTTCTGTTTGCAGTCGTGCTGATTCCCGCCTCATTCGGATTTTTCTCCTGGGCGGTCCGCAGGACAAAGATTACCGGCACGCTTACGCACCTGTGAAACTTGAGGCGCGAGGGCGGACTGTTGCAGTAGAGTTGAAAGGCTCTGATGAACGTTTCTGCCACGACCGTCGTTCCGTATTTCGATCTCAAGGCCGAGTACGCATCGCTTCGCGACGAAGTGCTGGCAGCCCTCGATCGTGTGTGCCACAACGCGAGTTTCATTCTTGGCGAAGAGGTCGAAGCTTTCGAAAAACAGTTCGCGGCCCTCTGCGAGACGAAGCACTGCGTCGCTTTGAATTCTGGGACCAGCGCTCTTCATCTTGGCTTGCTCGCGCTCGGCGTCCAACACGGCGACGAAGTCATCACCACGCCGAACACGTTTCTCGCCACAGCCGAAGCTATCTCATACTGTGGCGCGCGTCCCGTTTTCGTGGATATTGACCCAGCCACCGCGAATCTCGATCCGAAACTCATCGAGCGTGCGATCACTCGTGCGACGAAGGCCATCGTTCCCGTTCATTTGTACGGCCGCGTAGCCGATATGGATCCGATCCTCGAGATCGCGTCTCGTCATCATCTCGGCGTCCTCGAAGATGCTTGCCAGGCCCATAGTGCGCGATATCGCGGCCGGCGCGCTGGAAGTCTGGGCCACGCCGCGGCATTCAGCTTCTATCCGACGAAGAATCTAGGTGCCTACGGAGAAGGTGGAGCACTCACGACGAACGACGATCGCATCGCGCAGT
>PMAA01000005.1 GCA_003152355.1 Acidobacteriota bacterium
TGAAGCGCGATCTTGTCGAGCAACCAGTAAGCCTGGGCGCGTTCGGCCAGAAATTGCACGCCTTCGGTGTAAATGTGATTCCGGCTCAAGCCGTGCCGGTAGAATTGCTCGCTGCCGGTGAATTGCTTTAGCTCTTCAGCAGTGAAGCTGGATTCGGTACTCATCTGCGATTCTCCTTCCTTGTTCTGAGACCGCTTCATGCAGCCTCGATAGAAAGAGAAAGGTGCGCGGGGCCTCGACGGCGGAAGGGCGAGTCGCGGGAGGGGGATCACCCGGTCTGCACAAGCGAAGCACGGAAGACCGGGGACACAAGCGACGAAGTCGCAGACCTTGCCCTGGAACGGCGGGGGTGCGCACTACAATGACGGTTCCGAGGCTGCCGATATCCTATGTGCTCAAGACCAGGGAGTCTGCGATATGATTTCACGGTCGCGAAAGATTCATCCAAGAGTTGTATATTGAGAGGACGGTCGGCCGTGGCCAAAAGAAAGCCGACGAAGTTGGGCAAGGATCGCCGTCGCAAGCATCATCATTGGCGCGTGACTGTGTATTACGGGGATCCCGGGCCGACCCGGGTTGACTCATAGGTTTGCACGTCCCACGTATTCTTTATTGCAAGTGCGATCGGGGCAATTGAGATGCTGCCTTGTGAAACGCCCGGCTGCGTCAATCGATTGTAGTGCCATGCAATCCAACGCCGATAAAACAAAGAAGTCGCCAAATGCGGCTTCTCATCCTCATTGCCTTCACTGGGCGGGATAGAGACATTAGAGTTACAAGGCGTCTGATTAAGCGCACACGGAATGGTCCGAGTTGTGTCTTCCCTGGGAAATGCTTTGTCGCATGGCCGAATACCCTGGCTCGGATATGAACCCTGCGGTCTGCCGCCCGTATAGCACTCGTGTCCCATCGGCGGCTCCGGAGTTGGTTTCCAAGCTGGATCGTTAACGTTTGCCGGTGTCCCATAGACATCCGCCCAGATGGCGTGTACTGGGAGCACAATCAGAGCCATCTTAGATTTCGTACAGAACGCCGACACTTCCGAAGGTCCATAAAACAAGATGTTTGACGAATCCACCGACTGCGTTAGAACCATCCAAGATAGGAACTTACAATTGTCAACCCTATCAAGGATCAGAATTGAGCCTGATAGAGAAATCTTCGAGCCGTTGATCGCATCGATGGCTGGGCCATCACCGTCATAGTTTTTCAAACTCCAAGCAACCTGATTGTCTTCGAAATGCCCGAAATCGCCCCGAAAACCGCGCAGGCGGCTGAACTGCACGATGCATCCGTCGCTATCCTTATCCTTAGGACAGTCCATGTCACCGCGTTTGTCATTCGGTTTTTCGGTAAGTCGGAAGGCAATACCATCGTTGTGGTTAGGCCGGACGCCGTCCTCGCCCGGACGCTCGCCGTCGCACCAAGCGAAAACTTCATCCCTGCCTCCTAGACATTGGGCGTAAACCGGTATCACGAAAGTGCGGCGCAGCGGGGGCCCTTGCCAGAACGCCTCCACCGTAATCTCGCTCTTCGCGGGGGCGTTTTTGTCCGGCGTGCCCCTAAGCACTCCGTCACGTGTGACCGTTAGCCAGTCCGCGTTGCCACTGACTTTGTTAAATATTGCCGGCTGAGTAGTTTCGATCGTATATGTGTATAACCGTCCAGTGGCCGCTGGGTTTAGCGGCACGACATCCCCCTGCGCCGCAATTGTCGGCGCACCCAACGAGTAAAACAGAAGAAGAAATATCCAGTTTCGAGTCGCCACGTACGTAATACATTTGGTTTCCTGACCGCTGTCGGTTTCACTATGCGCGGTGTTGCCAAAGCACAATCGACGGGCGACGGAGGACATGGCCATGTTCAACTTATTCAGTATCTTCATTTTCGCCGGCTCCTGACCAGGATTGCGAGCTTCGAGAGTTGCGCCACTCTGGCCCGTCGTCACGAACTCGAGCACGGCGCACAGCGCGAATACGACTAACCGGGCGGAATGTTATAACTGTGCCCGCGTTAGCAGATCCAACACTACTTGGCCGAGGAATATATTCCTCTAAGACTGGCTAATCAAACATTATCTCTCAGTGTTATTACGGCCTTAGGAGTTCCACGAGGGCAGAATTCCGCCGCTTCGTCGGAGGGATTGAGGCGCCCGTCGCGCGCGGCGAAGTGCCTCAAGAAATTCGCCGCAGCGTCAAACTATGGGTCGGGGTGTGTCGCCGGCGCTCTTCCGTACCGGAGTATCAGCACAAGCTCAAGGGTGCGGGTTTCGAGTCCATCGAAATTGAGGCCACACGGATTTACAGCGTGAATGATGCTCGGGAATTTCTTGGCGCGGCGGGCATCGATGTGGACGCTATCGCTCCGCAAGTCGAAAGCGCATTTATTAGCGTCTTTGTCCGCACGAAGAAACCAAAAGTGATTAGTGCCTGCTGCGGTCCTTCCGTGTTGCGCGTCGACTTAAGGCAGATGTGTACTGTGCTTCGATTAAAATGCGGTCCGTTAAAAATAAATATCACGGCAATGTCATCTCAATCATCAATATCTGGGATATGATTCGCCTCGGTCGATATATCAATCAATGGTTGGTAACTCTCGACCAGGAGAAGCCGATGATGCGCTCGACCGCAAGCCTCGTCATGTTGTGCTCCCTGTTCGTGTTTTCGTTCGCACAACCTACGGCGCCCGCATATGAAAACCTGAATGCCGTCCTTTGGATGCAGACTTCCGTCGAATATCAGGCGAGTGCGGTGCAAACCTACCGTTTAGCACAGTTGGCACTCTTGCGCGGTCTGCGCGACGAGCGCTGGACCGCAGCTCTCGAACAGAACGGCGAGTTTGAAAAACTGCCACCGGCCGTCGTACTCGACCTCGACGAAACGGTTTTGGACAACTCGGCTTTCGAGGCGCGAATAACTGCGTCAGGCGAGACGTTTTCCGATCCGGCGTGGACGAAGTGGGTGAACGAACGCGCCGCCGGTCTCGTCCCGGGCGCGATGGATTTCGTGCAGTTTGCCCACGCAAACGGAGTGACGCCCGTCTACATTACCAATCGCGTCTGCGATTCTTCGAAAGACGACGATCCCACGGTTCAACAACTTCGGAAACTTCATTTGCCGCTCGAAGCGGTTTCGGATCAACTGCTCTGCGCACACACCAGCAAGGAAAGCGACAAGACGGCGCGGCGGGAGATGATCGCGAAAAAATACCGAATCCTGCTGTTGTTCGGAGACCAGCTCGGAGACTTTCTGCAAATCCCCACAGATGCTGCGGACCTGACGGGGCGCGAAAGTCTGTTCATCACACACCAAGGACTGTGGGGCGAACGCTGGTTCCAATTGCCAAACCCGATGTATGGGTCTTGGGAAGGGGCCGTCGGTTATAGCGTCGATGCGAAACTTTCCAAACTGCGAAAATGACCGCAATGCTGGAATTGCGAAGGAATCAGTCATTGGAGTTCTACTTCTACTGATGACCAGGTCGTGTCAGAGCTTCTAAGAGACGGCGATTGGGAGCGTTCAAACACAAGATGCGTGAGTGTCGTGTGATTCCACAAAGGCGAATCTGTTGACGAGCGCATTACTATCAGGACAACCAATGTGGTAGAGTTCCGGCCTGAACGGCTCGCCGGAGGTACACCGTGAAATTACACGGGGTGTGGTGGAATGAGCTTGGTTCCAAGATGGTGATTGAGGTCGATTCGCATGATCCGAAAAGTTTTCGCGGCCTGTATCACACCAATGTTGGCAGCGCGCAAGCGAAAAAATATCCCCTGCTCGGGCGATGCGACATAAAGGGACTGAAATCGAAGATGGTCGCGTTTGTCGTTGCCTGGAACGCCGATCCTCCCGCCGGCGCCGCGCCGGCGGTGAATCCGTCAGTGACGGCTTGGGCCGGACAACTGCAAATGGTCAAAGGCCGCGAGGTGATCGCAACGACCTGGGTGTTTGACCGGCTGACTGCCCCGGCCGACGACTGGGAATCGACGCTGGTCGGAATGGATTATTTCACGCGGCGGAAGCCGCACAAGGAAGAAGTCCAGGCGGCAAAGAAATACGGCAGGGCGTCGCGGGCCTTGATGTAATTTGATGTGACTCACGACCGATTTCCTTTTGGCTTTACCGCAACCGTAGCCGCCGTCGTGGGTATTATCACTGGGCCTAAGCGTATAGTGCGCGGACGATGAAGCACGGATAACGGGCGGGACTCGCGACGAGATCACACGATGCAACCAGCAGAATTCTGAAATATGGCATGTGGCGGACAGTACATACCGTTAAATCAATTGCCTGGGCGCAAGTCTGCAGGTAGAGGGCGGACTATGGAAACGTCTGGAATTGCGCCCGAGAATTCTTGCCCTCACTCGGTAACTCTTGATGGCCGCACTTTGGTGGCCAATAAGGTTCTACCGAGCGTCAGGGGAGCTGTGCTGCACTCGCGATGCCTCTCGCCCCACGAGAAGAGCGAGTTGGTGTGGTTTGTCGACCAAGTCAGGCGATACGAGTGGTTCCCGGCATTTGTACGGCTTCCAAAACCCGTCCACGACATTACATGGAATTATACGTTCCATTGGAATGAGAGAGTACTCATTGCGGAGAAACGGGCCGAACAAAAAGGCGTCGAACCTGAGCCAATCGAGCTTGTTGTGTTGACCGCGTTGCATAGACTTCAAGGAATCATGATTGCCGGTCCTTCAGAAGAAGTAAATCTGCCACCTAGCAGCACTGATCGGCTGCTCTATATCGCGTACATGGCAACCGCACCTTGGAACAGAGAGCCCTTTCTGGCTCCCGAGGGTCTGGTGCCTAGCTCACTAAAAGGCGTAGGCAAAGCCCTAGTTAGACAGGCAATCTGCTTGAGCCGACAGTTAGGTTACGGAGGAAGGATAGGACTTCGCGCTATGGGAGGTTCCGCGGCATTTTATAGAAAAATTGGCATGACGCGGATAAAAGGCAAAGTCAAGTGCGCCGAATTCCCAGGCGATCCCTGGTTCGAGTTGACTGAGCAAGGCGCGGAAACACTTCTCCCTTCTAGTTCTTAAAGGCTGCCGACATAACCTTGTCGTCCCGAGCCACTTCCCATTGAGCGCCATATTCTCGCTCTTATCCTCAAATAGACCGTTCTGTTAGCGGAAACACAGCCCGAGCTATTTTGGAACGTGGTAAATGGGACCTCGTCGTTTCATGCGCGCGAGGGGACACGATGCAAAGAAACAGTCATGATCGATATTTGGAGAATCTAAATCTCGTCTTTCACCTGTCCGACTTTTTCATGATAATTCACGAGCATGATAGAGCGAAGCACAAAGAAGTGAATCCGTCCGCGCGCGCCGGATACATGAATCCGAAGTTTGAGCCGACGTTCCAGACGCTCTGCAAGCTTTTGCACCATTCGGAGTCCAGCACGCTAAACATTCACCCGGCGGCGAAGGTTATGAATGAATTCAGCGAGATGCTGATTTCATCCGGTGCCTATAAGAACGACGATCTTTCGGGATTTTGGGCTGCGACGGATAGGTCGGATAAATGTGCAGCCGATTCAGCCCGGTTCAAGAAGACGGGCGCGAGTACACTTTCGAGAATTGTGGCAGATTCTGATAATGCGCAGCGGGGACCGCGCCGCCCCGGAAATCAGGCACCAAAATCGAATCGTCCCAAAGTCCTCTGATCGGGCGCGCGGATTTCTCCGTGCGGATTTTTTTAGAATACCGGAAGTCATCACTGCTTGGTGAACTCGCTAGGCTTGCGATGCTCGCGAATCCGCGCGTAGCTGACCATAAGCTGGGAGCTCAGCTCCAGCTTGCCGNNCCGCCATAATCGTTTAGCGGCTCGTTGTCGAAGTGTCCGAAGATCAGTTTCCTCTCGTCATCAGAGGATTCAATGGAAATGGTTTACCAGGCTTCTTCGTCTTTCCGGTGAAAACGAAACTCGAGTGACGCGAGCCCCTGCCGCTACGTACGACAGTCCTCGACGTGCCGAACACGAGAAACTCAAATTTGTTTCACTTACGTATTGACCTTGACATTATCGCCAATGTACCTTACCCGCAGTTTTAATCCCGTAAGTAAAACTCTAAGACCAGAACTAGGGTCGCACCCTGGCTACGGGACGGATTCTCAAAATCGATTCGCGGAGGAGCTGTATGAGATCTCGCAAACTAGTGAATAAGGTTTTATGCACCGGAATACTGACGCTCATTGCCCCCCGATGTTATGCGCAAGACCCGGTAAAGGAATGCCTCTCAGGAATTGCGAGTCATCAGGGTCTCTTTAAGACTGTAACTAGCGCTGCGGGTTCGCATAGCTACAAGTCCGCAAAGGAGTGGTTTTGTTCGGACGACTTTCTCGCGGAATCACAAAATAGCAGCACAGCTGCTTCCGTGGAAACTCCGTGGGGAGCTGGCGCCTACAATGCAAATGATTCTAGTCAAGTTGCGCAACGGCAGCATTTTTGTCAAAACACGGCATCGGATTTCGATACTGAAGAACAATCGTACTTGACGCTTAAAGAAGGTGATCCCGTAATCGCACAGGACCTACAAGTATGCCTCGCGGCTGCGGCGGGCAGGACGCCTTACTTAATTTCCGCCGTGAATCCATATCCAGATGGAACCTTCGACATCTTGGTCAGTGTCAGGGGGTATCCAGGAAACAACCCACTCGTGGTTTCTCAAGGCATTTTGGGTGGAGCAAGTCCAGCGGACGTATCGGAACTGCACGCAGGAGCCACCATACCGTTTCAAGGATCCGGAACAGCGCCAATCACCGCAACATACAAATTTGACGCTGGTTCACCAATGGCGAGGGTGAAGGTTGTAACCTCAATTGGCTCGATCACGATTCCTGCGGTTCGTTGTCCAATAGGGAAAATCGGCACTTGGGAAACTGACGAAGATTCCCAGCAGAGCGTTCAGGTCCCAATGCCGCAGTTTAGTGATAGCAGAAATGTCCCGCAAGCTTCATGTCATCCACATTGCGGCGCCGGCGATTTCATCCCTTACGATTTCGCTGTTTCCAGCGATATTGTACTAAGCTCGGCGAACGCGAAGTTGGTGGGTGGGGGTGCAGTTTTTGACAGCAATGTATTAACTCAGCCTCATCCATTCCAGCTTCATGTGGTTGTGAACACGCGCAGCACTGCCACGACTTTGGTGGTTACGGCGAACCAAACTAGGAATACAACTCAGACGGTTCGGCAGAAGGTCGATAGCGGCGATATTACCGCTGGGCACGCGTTCACGGTGAAGCTTGATGATGGAACCAATGGTTCAGTAGTCATAAAAGACAGCGCGGGCACCGCTATCAGTCTTACGGCGGCAGAGCTCCAAGCCGATAGTTCTCTGCCGTCATGGCTCAAGCTGGCGTCTACGCCGCAACATTCTGGGACATCTCTCCTGACAAATTTGGTTAGCAGTGGTCCAGGCACCTGCGTCATTCCATAGCAGATCGTCTAATCACAGCCTTCATTGTCAGATCGATCTAAACGAACTAGGAGGCCAGCGCGGCCCTTCCAGCCGCGCCGATGGCGTTGAGAATCGCGCTTGAGGTTTGCTGGATGTACTGTAAGCTCTCGCCGAGAAGTTTCGCGTCGCCGCCGTAGAGGCCAATGTAATCCTGAGCGGCCGTGCCGGTGTCGAGTCCGATTGCGCTGCACACGACAAAGGCGACGGCCTCAGCTTCGGTCTCGCGAATGCGTTTCGACGTACTGCTGCGGCGCTCGTCGCGGTGCATCAACTCGTGCGCGAGCTCGTGCGCCAGCGTTGCGAATTGCTCGGCCGGAGATTGGCCTGGGAGCAAGGTGATCTTGCCGCCCGCCGAGACGCCGCGCGCGGGCCCGATGTCTTCGGAGTATTCGAGAGCGATGCCCTGTTCCACGACGACTTTCGCCAAGCGCTCGCGATATTCGCGCGGATCGCCGTTGACGCTGCCGATTTCCGGCAATTCCTGGCCGTCCGTTTGGCTGATGTCGAACACATAGGCCGCGCGGAACCCGACAGAACTTGAGGATTCGTCGGTTTCGGTTTGTTCGGCGGTCTCCGCTTTGCGCCGGACGACCGGGGCCAGAATCAGAATTCCCTTCTCGCCCTTCTTCACGAAGCGGCCCTGCTTGTGCCAGGCGTTAAAGCCCGCGACGTGCGTCGCAGTTGGCTTCTGCGATGCGATGAGCATGACGTTCCCCCACGAGTACCGATGGAACCGCGCCATTGCCGCGAGATACTGCTTGAGCGCTCCGCTCTGGCCCGATTCGAGAGCCTGCCTGAGCTGTTCGATTGCCTTGCTTGCGACATCTCTTGCTTGTTCGACTTTCATTTTTTCTGTCCTTTCTGTTTCGGAGAGTCCTTGCTCCCCTCACCCCGAGGAGGGGGAGCAAGGACGCGAAACAG
>PMAA01000015.1 GCA_003152355.1 Acidobacteriota bacterium
CCGGGCGCTCGTCAATCAGCAGGACGATCAACGCAATCTCTGGATGATTTGTGGTGACCGAGTTGGCGATGGACTGCAGCATCATGGTCTTGCCGGTGCGCGGCGGCGCGACAATCAATCCGCGCTGGCCTTTGCCGATGGGGCAGAGCATGTCGAG
This sequence comes from Acidobacteriota bacterium, assembly GCA_003152355.1. GTDB lineage: Bacteria > Acidobacteriota > Terriglobia > Acidiferrales > UBA7541 > Palsa-147. Next base: position 158 of record PMAA01000015.1, read on the forward strand.
AACGCGGCCAGTGAGATTTTCCTTCGTCGTTTCGAGCTTGATTCGCTCCTGCGGATAGAGCGGGGTCAGATTGTCGAAGAAAATCTTATTGCGCGCGACTTCGGGATCCTCGAAATTCACCGCTTCCACTTTAATAAGCGCGAAATACCGCTCGCCATCCTTCGGCGGACGCACCTGGCCGGAAACAGTGTCGCCGGTGCGCAGGTCGAATTTGCGGATTTGCGAGGGTGAAACGTAAATATCGTCCGGGCCCGGCAGGTAGTTGTACTCCGGCGCGCGGAGGAAGCCGAAGCCGTCCGGGAGGCATTCGAGAACGCCTTCTGAGAAGATCAGGCCGTTCATTTCGGTTTGCGCGCGGAGGATCTGGAAGATCAATTCCTGCTTGCGCATGCCGCTCGACCCGGGAATGTTCAATTCTTTGGCGATCTTCGCCAGGTCGGTGATGTTCTTATCTTTCAGTTCTGCAAGACTTACACTCATCGAGTTTTTTTCCTTCTTCACGCCTAAACATCCAGGCACAAGTTAATTCCGATTGGACTCCGGGCAGGAGAACATTTCCACCAGCGGCTGCGTCCAGACTCCTAAACGGGTTCCCGTACAGACAGTGCGATTGCCCCGCCGCGACCGGCCAAGTGCAGCCAGCGCGAATGAGGTACGCCGAGGAATTTCAATTGGTCAACTTACTGTCTTGCGCCACATCGCCGCCAAATTCAGGCTCAACTTCAGCCACCGGCGTGTGACCCGCGATGGGCAAGGGTTGCTCCAAAGCCAACGCCAGCACTTCGTCCATCATTTCAACAAATCGAATGGACATCTCCGACTGTATATCAGCCGGAATTTCTTCGAGATCTTTCTCATTGTCCTTCGGCAGAATAACGGTGCGGAGGCCAAGGCGGTGGGCCGCCAGAAGCTTTTCCTTCACGCCGCCGATGGGCAACACTTTGCCGCGGAGCGTGATTTCGCCGGTCATCGCCACATTGCAGCGAACCGGAATGTGCGTCAGCGCGCTGACGATCGCGGTGCAAATCGTGATTCCAGCCGACGGGCCATCCTTGGGAATGGCGCCTTCCGGCACGTGCATGTGAATGTCGAGATGGCGGTAGAAATCCTTGGGCAGGCCGAAAAGATGGCTGCGGGCGCGAACGTAACTCATGGCCGCTTGCGCCGATTCCTGCATGACGTCGCCGAGCTTTCCGGTAAGCGTCAGCCGGCCCTTGCCCTGCATCAGCGTCGCTTCGGTGGATAGCACCTGGCCGCCGTATTCGGTCCACGCCAAGCCCACGGCGAGGCCGATTTCATTCTTCTTCTCGGACCAGAAATCGCGGAACTTCATGACGCCGAGGTACTCGCCGGCGTTCAAGGGGCTCACTTCAACCTGCGCGTCTTTGCCTTCGGTGACGACTTTGCGCGCCACCTTGCGGCAGACGTTTGCGATTTCGCGATCCAGATTGCGGACGCCGGCTTCGTGCGTGTAATGGCGGATGATGTGCGTCACGCCCTCATTCGTAAACTGAATGTTCTTATCGGTGAGGCCGGTGGCCGTGCGCTGCTTGCTGATCAAGAAGCGCTTCGCAATTTCAAACTTTTCCTGCTCGGTGTAACCGGGAAGCCGCAGGACTTCCATGCGGTCTTGCAGCGGCTGCGGAATGGTGTGCAGGACGTTGGCGGTGCAGATGAACATGACCTTCGAGAGGTCGTATTCGACGTCGAGATAATGATCGGTGAAGGCGTGGTTCAATTCCGGATCGAGCACTTCCATCAGCGCTGCCGACGGATCGCCTCGAAAATCCATGGACATTTTGTCCACTTCGTCGAGGACGAACACGGGATTGACCGTGCCGGCCTTACGCATCATCTGGATGATTTGCCCGGGAAGCGCGCCGATATAGGTGCGGCGATGTCCGCGAATCTCGGCTTCATCGCGCACGCCGCCAAGCGAAACACGGACGAACTTGCGCCCCGTGGCGCGGCCGATGGACATCGCGAGCGAAGTCTTGCCGACGCCTGGAGGCCCGAGGAAGCAGAGAATCGAGCCTTTCGGATTCTTCACGAGTTGGCGAACCGCTAGGAATTCGAGGATGCGGTCCTTAATTTTTTCGAGCCCGTAGTGGTCTTCGGAGAGGATTTTCTCGGCGGCCTTGATGTCGCGCAACTCGCGCGATCTCTTCTTCCACGGCACAGCGAGCATCCAATCGAGATAATTCCGGGAAACGGTGGATTCCGCGGACATCGGCGGCATCATTTCAAGCCGCTTCAGCTCCTGCACAGCCTTTTCCTGAACTTCCGCGGGCATACCGGAGGTCTCGATCTTCTTTTTGAGCTGATCGATCTCGCTGGCTTCGCCGCGGCCAAGTTCCTTCTGGATGGCCTTCAATTTCTCGTTGAGGTAATACTCCTTTTGCGCGCGTTCCATCTGGCGCTTCACGCGCGTGTTGATGGTGCGATCCACGTTCAACTTTTCGATTTCGACTTCGAGAATGTCGGCGATGCGGTTCAAGCGCTCTCGCGGGTCGAAGAGTTCGAGCAATTCCTGCTTTTCTTCGACGGGAATCTGCAAATTGGCAGCAATCGCATCGGAGAGCTTGTTCGCGTCTTCCACGCGCACGGCGGCAATCATCGTGTCGTAGTTGAGGCTCTGCGACAGCTTGACGTATTGCTCGAACAGCCCGGTAACGCGCGTTGAGACATCCTGAAGCTGCGGCGATGGCTCGGATTTGACCGGAATGACGCGAATCGAGGCGCGGAAGAAGCCTTCGTCGCTTGTGACCTGAACGATTTTGGCGCGCTCGGCGCCCTCCACCAGAACTTTTATGTTGCCGTCGGGCAGCTTCACGCTCTGCACGATGTTGGCGAGCGTGCCCACCTGATAGATTTCTTCGGGCTTCGGATCGTCCACCGAGGCGTCGTGCTGCGTTGCCAGGAAAATCTTCTTTTCGCCGGCCAGCGCTTCTTCCAGCGCCCGCACGGACGCTTCCCGGCCGACGATGAACGGCGTCATCATCTGCGGGAAGATGACCATATCGCGCACCGGCATCATGGGCACGCGCTTTACGTCGATTTTTTCGCGATTAAACATGAGGTCCCTTGGTCCCAAAAAGCTATCCGGCTTTCTCGAGAAGGCTCCAATTGATTTCGCGGCTCTTCACCATTTCGGCGGTGATCACAAAGTCGCGCAGTTTCCGCTGGGCTGGGAGGTGGTACATCATCTCGAGCATCAAATCTTCCAGAATCATTCGCAAGCCGCGCGCACCCACCTTGCGCTGAAGCGCGAGGTCGGCCACGGTCTCGAGCGCGTCGTCGCTGAAGCGCAGCCGGACGTTTTCGAATTCAAAGAGCCGCTGATACTGCCGCACGAGCGCGTTCTTCGGCTCCGTAAGGATTCGCATCAGCGCCGGCTTGTCGAGGTCCGCCAGAACGCCGCAAACGGGCAAGCGGCCGACAAATTCCGGTATGAGCCCGTAGCGAATCAAGTCCGTCGGCTGCACCTGTTCGAGCAGCTCAATGTTGCGCCGATTGGGAGTCGAGGGTTGCGCGTCCGCGTTGAAACCCACCGACTTCTGCCCGATTCGCCGCTCGATAATTTTTTCGAGGCCCACGAATGCGCCGCCGCAAATGAAAAGAATGCTGGTCGTATCCACCGGCGTAAATTCCTGGTGCGGATGCTTGCGTCC
>PMAA01000275.1:0-12698 GCA_003152355.1 Acidobacteriota bacterium
CACGAACTTGCAGCGATACGCGATCGCTTCTCGGAAAAGCCGCTTAAGCAAGCGGACACTCGGCCGGCCAATATTCCGGTGCAGCAAACTGGGTTCGTCGGGCGCGAGAAGGAAATAGCTGCCGCCAAAGAACTCCTGCTGCGACAGGATGTGCGCCTGGTCACCGTCACGGGCCCAGGCGGTATTGGAAAAACCCGTTTCGCCGTTCAAGTGGCAATTGGTCTTAGCGACAATTTTCCGGGTGGCGCACATTTTGTCCCGCTCTCGCCGCTAAGCGATCCGAGGTTGATCCCATCCGCGATCATCCAGACCTTGGGAATCCGCGAGGCCGGAGGCCAGTCGCCGCTGGAAATACTCAAGAAGCATCTACTCGATTCGACTCGGGCGCCAATGCTGCTCCTGCTCGACAACTTCGAGCACCTAATGGCCGCTGCACCAATCTTGGCAGAACTCCTGGCGATGGGTCCCCATCTCAAAATTCTGGTTACCAGTCGCGCAGCGCTGCACGTATACGGAGAACATGAATTTCCAGTGCCGCCTCTTGCGCTGCCAGATTCCCGATCCATGCCTCCGCTCAAGGCGCTGTCGCAATACCCTGCGGTCGCGCTGTTTGTACAACGCGCCGTCGCCGTAAAACCTGACTTTGCTCTTAACCAGGAAAATGCCCTCGCCGTCACCGAGATCTGCGCCCACTTGGATGGCCTGCCTCTCGCTATCGAACTGGCGGCCGCTCGAATCAAAGTTCTTTCTCTCGCTTCCATCCGGACACGTCTCGCCAGCCGGATGCAGCTATTGACGGGCGGCGCGCGCGACCTGCCGCAGCGCCAGCAAACGCTCCGCGCCGCCATTGACTGGAGCTACGATCTACTAACTCCCGCCGAGCAAAAACTTTTCCGAAGATTGTCGGTGTTCGTAAGAGGATGCACGCTCGAAGGCGTGGAAGCTGCGTGCGACACCAAATCCGATCTCGACTTGGATCTGCTCGACGGTATGGCATCCATGGTGGACAAAAGCCTCATGCAGCAGCTCGAGCAACCGAACGGCGAGTCTCGCTTCGTGATGCTCGAAACGATTCGCGAATACGCGAGTGAAAAACTGCAGGCCAGCGGCGAGGAACTCTCGACGAAGCGCGCCCACGCCGCCTACTGCTTGATTCTGGCAGAAGAAGTTACTTCGGAGCAGACCGGCGCTGAAGCGGCACAATGGTTGGAACGCCTCACGTTAGATCATGACAATTTTCGCGCGGCTCTTGAGTGGCTGACACAAACCGGAGATGCGGCGTGGGGCCTGCGTCTCGGCGCGGCTCTGTTTCGCTTCTGGGAGACACGCGAGTATCTCGCCGAAGGCAGAGACCAGCTGAACAAACTGCTGAAACTCGCAGGAGCAGCAGGCCCCACGAAGGCACGGGCACGCGCGCTCTTTGCCGCTGGAGTGCTCGCCGGCGAGCAGGGAGATTACGCCTCGGCGGNNTCAGCGAAAGTCTGGACATCGCTCGTGAACTGCATGACAACCAGGGCGTCGCCGTCGGTGTAAACGCGCTCGCTGTCCTTGCTCGAGATCAGGGCAACCTCGCGCTGGCGCACTCGATGTTTGAAGAAGGTCTGGCGCTCTGGCGCGAATCAGGCGACCAGAAAGCCGTCGCTCGTTCGCTCAGCAATCTCGCAAGCGTTGTCAAACTACAAGGCGACTATCCCCGGGCGCGTTCTCNNGAGAATTGGGCGACCAGAAGGCGGCCGCTCGGTCGCTCAGTAACGTGGCGAACGTCGCCAAATTGCAGGGTGACTATCCCCGGGCGCGTTCTCTTTACGCCGAGTGTCTCGCGATCTTCCGTGAACTCGGAGATCGTACAGGCGTCGCCTGGTCGCTGAATTCCCAGGGCGATGTCGCCCGCGATCAGGGTGACTTCGCCGCCGCCCAGACGTTGTATGAGAAAAGCCTGGCAATTTTTCAAGAGCTCAATGATCGCTGGGGCATCGCCGGCTCGCTCGCCGATCTCGGGAATATCGCCAGGGAACAGCGCGATTGTCCCACCGCGCACTCTTTCTATCGCGAAAGCCTAAAAATTTTCCAGGAACTCGGACACAAACGCGGAATCGCCCGCCTGCTCGAGGGTTTCGCGTGCTCGGCTGCCGTTCAATTACAAGCTGAGCGTGCGCTTCGGCTGGCCGGCGCTGCTGCCGCGTTGCGCGAAAATATTGGCGTTCCGCTTACACCCACGGAACAAGCCAAACTCGAAGCCATTCTGGACCCGGCGCGCCAGGCATTGATCAACACGGCAGGCACGACGGCTTGGTTAGATGGTTGGTCTATGCCGATAGAGAAAGCTATCGAGGAAGTTCTGATGCTCGACGCCGCATCCCCCGCATGCTAGCGCCCGGTCGCAATGAGCCAAGCGCATTGAACTCCGGCGCGAACAAAATCCGCATGCCGCCGCAAAATTCAGTCCGCGCTCATTCCGCAGTTGACGCGTCAATCATTCGCCGCACAGCGGAAACGCGATTGCACGGAATCCCGACGCGTCGCGCGTGTTCTTGAACGGTGGCCTCGTCTGGCGCGAGATAGACGCAGTAAACTTTATCGCCCGTGACGTAGCTATGGAGCCATTGGATTTCAGGACCCATGCCCTTCAAAACATTCGCCGACTTTTGCGATAGTTCTCGCAATTGCGCGTCGGTTAAATTTCCGGCCCCCGGCACTTCGCGTTCGATGACGAACTTGGGCATGAGCATTCTCCCATATGCAAACTGATGAGCGACAAGATGAGAAACCTGAAGCTCACAAATGCTAGCATGCACGCCGAGCGGCTTCAAGACGCCTCAGTTCAGAACGTTTTCAAATCAGCGAAAAATCGTCAATAATAAAAGCTAGCAACAAAATAACGAGGCCGCCATGGACATTCGATCGCTTCAAAAGCCGCTGAAAGACCAATACCGCAGCGACCCCAACGCCTCGAAAATCACAATCCGCGCGAAAGGCGGACAGTCCGATGCCCCCATCGCGTGCTCGGTTGACATCGGCCGCGCCATCTACCAAGCCGAAGCCCACAAGGGCGTCGGCGGCGCGGGCAGCGGCGCGTGTTCCGGCGATCTTCTGCTCGGCGCTCTGGCGGCCTGCGCGCAAATCACTTGTCAGATGGTCGCGGCCGCGATGGGCATACGCACCGAACGCATCGAGGTCACGGTCGAAGGAGACTTGGATCTCCGAGGCACCCTCGGAATATCAAGAGATGTCCCCGTCGGTTTCGAAACCATCCATCTTCGCTTCGACATCTCCGCCCCTGAAGCCACCTCCGACCAGCTCCGTAGCCTGCGCGAAAAAACAGAGCAGTACTGCGTCGTAATGCAAACTCTAACGCACCCGCCAAAATTACAATCCGATTGGCCCAGCCTCGGCTAATTCGACGGCGGCTAACTCCGCGCCGCTAATCGAGTCCACAGACCCCCTCATTTTGTAGCGATTAGAAACGGCCTCGGTTGTTTGTTTTGTTCGGCTTACGGCGATTTCTAATCGTTTTAGTGTGTCGATTAGAAATTGCGTTTTTCAGGGCGTCGTGGGACCAATATTTCGGCGTGCCAAGGAAATGCAGACTCCTCGACCGACCCTCGTTGGGTAGCCCGTCCCGGCCGCGCTGCCGTGTTTACTGTATTGATACATACTTTTACCGCCATAATGCTAGCATACGGGAATCGGTTGCGCAAATGAACAGTTTGTAAGGGTACTAGTCCTCCGCGCGGTCTCTTCGTTGCTATTTGCAGCGCGTTCCGGTGCATGTCACTTGAAATTAGGACGATTTGAGATTTGAGGTTTGAAATTTGAGACGAAACGAAATGCAGATTCCTCCTCCGATCCTCGCCGGATCGTCGTCGGAATGACAACTGAGGAAGGCGGATCGCAGGGGAGAAAAGGCAAATCGTAACAAAGTAAAACTCGGTCACTTCCGCTATGAAAGCAGAGCGGGGAAAAAGAGCGGAGAAGAAGCGGACCGGAGAGTCGAGGCGGCGCGTCGCATGTCGCTTGCTACGTTTGCGAAGGCAGCCGACATGCCGGACGCGCGGCGCGCTGCGTGGCCGATCGAGCGGGCGTGATAAAATTGAATAGTGAACGAAAACCAGAAAAAAGATTCGCCGAGGAAATCGACCGTCTTGCTGTTCTCGTACGGCTCACTCCTAAACAAAAACGTCCAAATCGCCAACTTCGGCCGTGAGCTAACCGGCCGCGAGGACGCGTTGCCCGCCTACGCCCGCCGCATGGTGCCGATCATCGATCCAAAACTGATGGCCTCCAGCGGCGAATCGCATCACGCCAACGTGGAACCAACTTCCAATCCGCAAGATGCCGCCTCCGGCATCGTCTTCGAAATCACAGAGCAAGAGCTAGCCGCCGCCGACATTTACGAAGAGGTCGCCGAATACCGCCGAATTTCCGTCACCCTCAAATCAGGCGATCAAGCCTCGGTCTACCTCGAGTGCGGCCTGTCGCTGGCGCATCATCTGCATCAAGGACCGGTCACGCGAAGCGGCAAGGGCGAGAAGCCTGAGCAAAACGGTGCAATCAACTCCGGCCTCTCTCATTACATCCAGGTCGTGACGGCCATTTCTCGCGATTGCCTTCTCGATCGCCTTGATCCCCTCCCACCACTCACGGTGGTCTTTATCCAAGTCCCGTTCAGAAGCGAGCGCTAATACACTCATGATATCCTCCGGCCTGGTAACACTGACTAGTTATTCCATCTGGAGAGCTAGATCCAGCTCCATCCACGGCCAGAAGCTTTTCGCAGCGGACCGCCAGTCACAGCGAACTAGGTGCCCATCGCCGTTCGGTATCAGCGAAACTGTTTGCCGACTGGGCTGTTTCGCGTGACAACTTGGCGCGTTGCTGCGCTGCGCAGCGCTTTCGCTAGCAGCGCGCTCTTTTCTATCTCCGGGCTGCCTTGGACGGTTACGCAATCGCATGTGTCTGCCATACTGTCCTGGGTCATCGCGGTACACTCGCATTGCCTGAAAGATTCTGCCAATAAATATTCGATCAGACTTGCATTAGCGCCTCAAACACCAATACGCGATTGAAGGGCGTTCCACTGCTATGTGTCGTGCTGGCACACAGTTAGGTGACAAAACGAGTTGCCGCGCATAGATCCGCCTGGGTAAGCACATCCATCGCCATAATACGTCACCCTTCCTGCGCTCTTGGCGCTACTCACTATTGCTCGTTTGGAAAACAGCGGCGAAGTCTGGTATTGCCCTGTCACGCTCTCGCGACTCAACATGCTACGACAGACTTTATCTCCCGGTAGAAATTGAAGACTAGGACGCCGATGAATACGAATGTCTTTATCAAGTCGCTTTTGACGACAGCTCTGTTGGTTGCTTTGTTTGGATGCAGCGGCACACCGCACACTGGCTCATCGTCAGCGCCCTCTGGCTTCACAATCGGCGGCACGGTAACCGGCCTCACCGGCACTGGACTTGTCTTGCAGGATAACGGCGGCAACAACCTGCCGGTTACGCTGAACGGAGTTTTTACTTTTACGACAGGCGTCGCTAGCGGCGGGGCTTACGCGGTTACGGTTCTCACTCAGCCGACGAACCCGACGCAAACTTGCACGGTTACGGGCGGCAGCGGGACAGCCACCGCTAACGTGACCAGCGTGGTGGTCACTTGCGTCACAGGATCTACGCCAGGAACTGCGACGATTGGAGGAACGGTCGTCAGCCTGACGGGCACGGGCCTCGTTCTGCAGGACAACGGCGGCGACAACCTCACCATCAGCGCGAGCGGTGGATTCACGTTTGCTACGGCTCTTGCGACAGGCAGCACATATAACGTGACCGTCCTCACGCAGCCTACGAATCCCGCACAGAGCTGCGTCGTTGCTAACGGCAGCGGCACGGCCAACGCCAATATCGGCAACATCGTCGTGACTTGCTCGGCGGCAACTCTATCGGTCGGCGGTTCCGTATCCGGCCTCGATGGCACTGGCCTCGTACTTCAAGATAACGGCGGATCGAATCTCACCGTCACCGCCAACGGAACGTTCACGTTCGCGACGCTCATTGCGAGCGGCGGCGCTTACAACGTGACTGTGCTTACCCAGCCGACAAATCCGGCGCAGACTTGCACAGTAACCGGCGGCAGCGGCACGACGACTTCGAGCGTGACCAGCGTCCAGGTGCTTTGCCCCGCCGTGTTCAATACGATTGGCGGACAAATCGTAGGCTTGTACGTTCCCACCGGCCAAAATGCCGACGGTGTTCTGCAGGACAACGGCGGCGACAACCTGCCCTTTAGCGGAAACGGCCCATTCACCTTCGCCACGCCGATTGCCTACAACAGCGCGTATGACGTCACGATCTTTGTGTCGCCGCAGACGCAGCCTCAGGGCGCGCGAACGTATTTCTATCAGGGCACGGCTACCGCGGACGTGACCAGCGTGGTGATTGATTTCGGGCACAACGACTGGACCTGGATGGGTGGCGACAACACAGCGAATCAGTTTGGATCGTATTCGGCGCCGACCTTTCCCATCACGTCGGTGGTCACCAACACCCCTGGTGGTGCGCGGTACCCAGCGACATGGACGGATCTGAACGGCAATCTTTGGCTATTTAGCGGCTACGGGTACAGCACCGATACCACCGTGCCGCAGCCGGCGTTTTTCCAGGAGATGTGGAATTACACGAGCACAGCAGATTACGGTGGCTCTTACAATGATTTCTGGACGCTGACGACGCCCGCTTCTTCAGTACCGGCTGGCCGATGGGGCGCCGTTACCTGGACCGACGCGACAGGAAACCTCTGGCTCTTTGGCGGCCAGGACGGCGGCACGAATTTTCTTAACGACACTTGGTCCTACGACATTTCTACGCAAACGTGGACCTATGCGTCGGGTGGAGCTAATCAGTCGGGCGTCTACGGCACCAAGGGCGTCGCGGCTGCCGGCAACATTCCCGGCGGGCGATGGGGCGCCACCGGCAGGCTCGACGCCTCGGGTAACTTGTGGTTGTTCGGTGGCTACGGTTATGACTCGACTGGAGCGCTTGGCCTACTCAACGACCTCTGGGAGTTTAGTGGTGGCCAATGGGCATGGGTAAGCGGCTCGAATCTAGCGAATCCCAGCGGCGTCTACGGCACCCAAGGCACGGCATCGGCCACGAATGCCCCAGGAGGCCGGCAAGCCTCGGTTTCATGGCTCGATAAGTCGGGCAATTTCTGGCTCTTCGGCGGCTATAACCTTTCGCCGAGCGGCCAGCCGACGGCCTTCAACGATCTCTGGGAGTTCAGCGCGGGGCAATGGACGTGGGTCTCCGGCTCGAACACGGTAAATCAAACAGCTACTTACGGCACGCAAGGCGTCGCCGCGGCAACTAATGTGCCTGGCGCGCGCTGGAGCTCTGCGGCTTGGTCTGATCTCGATGTGAACGGCAATACGCGCCTATGGCTATATGGCGGTCAAGGTTACGACGCCACGGCTAACGGCTCGCTCGGCGATCTGTGGAGTTTCGATGCCGGGCAATGGACTTGGATCAAGGGGCCTAGCTCCGTTGATCAGGACGGCGTGTACGGTCTCTCGCCGACGCCGGTCACGTGGCCTTATGTGGGCAATTATCCTGGCTCGCGTTGGGGAAGCGGCTACTGGATTGATAATTCCGGTCAGTTGTGGATGTTCGGCGGACAAGGCTTCGATTCGGCCAGCAAGTCGGGCAACGGCTTGCTGAACGATTTGTGGCGTTATCTCCCGTATCCATGATTCAGATTCGATGTTCGATTCGGATTTCAATGATCGCGGGCCGATAACGCGTAGCCTTTGATTCGAAGCTGGCAAGTAATTGTAAGCGCGCCGTGGCGAACAAATTGACTCGCCGCTGATTAGCCGGCGCGGAAATAATAAGAGGAGTCCTTTCATGGGAAAGTTTGGCATCTTGGCCGCGTTGCTCGTGCTGAGCGCGACGTCCGTAATGGCACAAGACAATCCGCCGTCGGCAGCGCCGCAGGCATCTCCGACACCCGCCTGGCATTCTGACAGCTCCGTCCAAGTCGGCATCGGCGCCACCTACGTCAGATTCTACGAAGCGCCGGGCATCGTCGCCAACGGCTACGGCGGCAACGTGGACATTGTTGACTACCATGATTGGATCGGCACCGAAGGTCAATTCTCTTACGTGTACGGCTCGACCAGCGGAGGCGCCTCTTATCCTCTGTTTGCCGGTGGTGGCATTCGCGTTCGCTGGCAGAACTCTAGCCCGGTCGAACTCTGGGCTCACGGCCTGGTCGGCTATAACCATCTCTCTCCGGCACCGGCATCCACTCTCGGAGGCAGCAACGGAGTCGGCTTCAAAACCGGCGGCGGCATTGACTTCAGGCCGCACCACAGCCGAATCGGATTCAGAATCTCCGGCGATCTCTACGGCTCCGGCTTCTTCGGCACATATCAACTCAGCCCGGAAGTTTCGGCCGGCATTGTCATCTCTCTCGGTCACAACCGAACTCACTGGTCGAATTAGGACCGCGTCGTTCTGCGTTCACATTAGCGCCGCGCGACCAAATGAGCCCCGTCGGTAACCACTGACGCGGCGAGCCATACACAAGGCTACTCAAGTCAATCGAGCGGTGGATCGGTACCTCAGCTGAAGTTCGGCACCCTCAGAAGCAACCCGCCTTGCGAGAATCGAACGAGGACGCGCGCTCAGCATGTCCGTGAGTTCTGGTATCAGCGAAACTCATTGCCGGCGGGGCTGTTTGGTGTGACTAGGTGGCGCGTGGCGGCGCTGCGCAGGGCTTTCGCCAGCGGCACGCTTTTACCTGTTTCGAGGCTGGCTTGCACCGCTACGCAATCGCATGTGGCTACCATTCTTCCTGGGTCGTCGCTGTACATTTGGTGGAGAAAGCGAAAATATTTTTCGCCGACGGTGAGGAAGCCGCTCTTGATTTCGACCAGTTCCCCGCCGCGCAGCTCTTTCAGGAATTGATAGTTCTGGCGGACGATGGCGACGCGCAGATTTTTTTGCTTCATCGAGGTGGGCGTGACGCCGATGGTGCGCAGCAGGAACCACGTGGCTTGATCGAAGCGCGAGACGTACATGTGCGAATTCATGTAGGCGGTGAAATCGTATTCCGAGGCCAGCACGGCGCCCTTGAACGTCAGAATCCAGTCAGCCATTTGTGTACCTCGCACGATCGAGAAGATTGCAACTTGCTACGATGCGGATGCCTGCTGAGCCTCCCGCGCTGCCAATTCGGATCTTCCTACCATCGTTCCATCCAGAATTTTGAGCGCTGCCGCCGAGACCCCTCCAAGAGGCACGCAACCCTTTGCTGTTGCTATGACTTCACTAGCTACTTCTTGCGCAAGAAATTTGCTGGAGGTGCGTTGGCAGCGGCAGTATAATGCATGCTGTAGCCTGATGAAAGGGCAATACTTCATGTTGGCTAGCGGCAGTGGAAAGCAGCAAATCGGATGAAAGCCCTGGCAAAAGCGAACGTCGCAACCCGAACTCCCGCCGCCGCGAGCGCACCGGCCCTGCCGGAACGCGTCTACCTGCGAATGCTGGGCGAGCGGGTGCGGGAGGCTCGCGCGCGCCGCGGAATGACGCGGAAAATCCTGGCCAAGGATTCGGCGGTCTCGGAGCGCTACCTCGCGCAACTTGAAGGCGGCCTGGGGAATATTTCGATTCTCTTGCTGCGGCAGATCGCTCGGGCGCTCGATTTGCGCCTCGAAACTCTCATCATGGAAGGGCCGGAACCGCCGGTCGGGTTGATGCACACCACCGAACTGCTGCGGCGACTCGGGCCCGGCGAGATCCGGCGCGCTCATCAAATGCTGCTGAAGAATTTCTCGAGCGAGCTTGGCGGCGCTGACGTGGACGCGCGCCGCTCGCGGATCGCGTTGATTGGGTTGCGCGGCGCCGGGAAGTCGACGCTCGGAGCGAAGCTGGCGAAGCGCCTCGACGTGCCGTTTATCGAGCTCGATCGCATTATTGAACAGGAATGCGGCGTCACGCTGAGCGTAATTTTCGATTTGTACGGGCAGAGCGGCTTCCGGCGTCTCGAACGGCAGTGTCTCGAGCAAATCCTGGAGCGCCAGTCACGATTCGTGCTTTCGACGGGAGGAAGTCTCGTATCGGAGCACGCGACGTTTGAACGGTTGCTGACGGCGTGCTTCACCGTGTGGCTGCGGGCGACGGCGGAAGATCATATGCAGCGGGTGATCGCGCAGGGCGATATGCGGCCGATGGCGGAAAATCGCGAGTCCATGGCGGATTTGAGAAAAATACTTTCTGTGCGCGAGCCGCTTTATAGCGAAGCGGATGTGGCGGTGGATACTTCGGGGCGGAGCCTCGGCGAGAGTTTCGACGCGCTTTTGAAGGCGGTGCAGGTGACGACGAGTGAGCGCTAAGCTTGTGAGTCAGCGATGGCGGTGAGGCGCTATCTATTTTTTTGAAACTGCTATAAGGCGCATTTATGTTCGGTGAAAGCTTGATGTCGACGTGCTGTGCGAGAAATTGAGGGGAGCGCGCTAACAATGCTTAATGTTAAAGAGGCTGGGCTTGTGACTTTTGACGTTTCGCCGAGTGCGCGGCGGCATTGGCGAGTGAGCGTTGACGGTCGCATCGCTACTGTGGCGATGGATGTTAATGAAGATGCGGGGCTGAAGCCTGGCTACAAGCTGAAACTGAATTCTTACGATCTTGGCGTGGACATTGAACTTCACGATGTGCTGCAGCGAATTCGATTTGAGCATCCCGAAGTTGCATGCGTGGTGATTACCAGCGCGAAGCCGCGGATTTTTTGCGCAGGGGCAAATATTTATATGCTCGGCACTTCGTCTCACGCGTGGAAAGTTAATTTTTGCAAATTCACGAATGAAACTCGCGATGGTATGGAAGATTCCAGCCGGCATGATGGGCTGCGATTTCTTGCGGCGCTGAACGGAACGACTGCGGGAGTTGGATACGAACTGGCGCTGGCGTGCGATGAGATCTTGATGACGGACGACCGGTCGAGCGCTGTCAGTTTGCCTGAAGTGCCGCTGCTCGGAGTGTTGCCGGGGACGGGCGGGCTTACTCGCGTGGTGGACAAGAGAGAAGTGCGGCGCGATTTGGCGGATTTGTTTTGCACAAATCCTGATGGAGTGAAGGCCGATCGCGCGAAGGCTTGGGGGCTGGTTGACGAAATTGCTGTGCCGGCGAAATTTGCGGAGCTGACGCGTACGCGCGCCGCTGCGCTGGTTGCTGGCTCGCCGCGAAAGGCGGACTCGAAAGGCATTCAGTTACATCCGCTGAATCGGCGAATCGATGATGCTGGATTTCATTACGATTTCGTGGATGTGGCATTCGATCGCGCGGCTCGGACGGCGACTTTGACGGTTCGCGGGCCGGAGGGCGATCAGCCGCAGACGGTGGAATCGATTCACGCGCTCGGGGATCGCTGGTGGCCGTTGGCGATGGGGCGCGAGCTGGACGATGCGATTTTGATGCTGCGCACGAACGAACTGGAATTGGGGCTTGTGTTGCTGAAGACGAGCGGCAGCGTGGACGCGGTGACCGCGTCTGACTCCGTAATGCTAAAACACAAGGACGATTGGCTGGTCCGCGAAACGATTGGGCTGCTTCGGCGCACGCTGGGACGCCTCGATGTGTCTTCTCGAAGCTTGTTCGCAATCATTGATCGCGATTCGTGTTTTGCCGGAATTCTCTTCGAACTGGCGCTTGCTGCGGATCGCAGCTACATGCTTGCGGTGGCGGAAGTGGAAGGAGAATCGCCCAAGATTGCGCTCGACGAGCTCAATTTTGGACTGCTTCCGATGGTCAATGGCCGAAGCCGCCTTGAAACGCGATTTTGCAACGATGAACACAAGCTTGCGGCCATTAAAAGCGTCTCGGGAAAAGCACTCTCGCCCTCGGAAGCGCTCGAGCGAGGACTTATCACGGTCGCGCCGGACGATTTGGATTGGGAAGACGAAATTCGCGTTGCCATTGAAGAGCGGGTGAGCCTGTCACCCGACGCGCTGACTGGAATGGAAGCGAGCCTTCGCTTTCCTGGCGCCGAAACCATCGAGACGAAAGTGTTTGGGCGGCTTTCAGCTTGGCAAAATTGGGTTTTCATCCGGCCCAACGCTACCGGCGAAAACGGCGCGCTCAAAAAGTTTGGAACAGGATCGAAATCGAATTTTGACTGGGAGAGAGTCTAATGNNATGAATTGGTGGCACGGGCTCGGGCCATCGGATTTTCAGGCTAACGAAGTATACCTGCGAACGGCGACATCCGTGGATTCAAAGGGCTGGGCGACGTTTGGCTACGTGCGCATGCCGGAATATCGCTGGGGGATTTTTCTGGCTGAGCCGGACACAAATCGCCGCATCGGATTCGGGGACCTCTATGGCAAGGAAGTCTGGCAGCAAATTCCGGGCGAGCACCGCTCGACTCTTCGGCGCCTTATCGTAACGCAGGGAGACACGGAACCGGCGTCCGTCGAGCAGCAGCGCTTGCTCGGGCATACCGCGCCTTCGCTCTACGATCTCCGAAATATATTTCAGGTGAATGTGGAGGAGGGGCGGCATCTTTGGGCGATGGTCTATCTTCTGCACGCGTATTTCGGGCGGGACGGGCGTGAAGAAGCGGAAGAATTGCTTGAGCGGCATTCAGGCGATGCGGACAAGCCGCGAATTCTGACGACGTTTAACGAGCCGATTCGCGATTGG
>PMAA01000275.1:12713-18873 GCA_003152355.1 Acidobacteriota bacterium
GCGCACCACATGTTCGTGGGCGATACAGGAATTTCTCGCGTCATCAAGCGGACGCTTGAAGTGATGCAAGAGTTGAATACGGATGATCCCGTCGCGATTCGTAAAGCGGGCGCGGTGGACCTGCCTCTGGTTCAGAAATACCTGAATTTCTGGTTTAGTTCTTCTCTTGATTTGTTTGGCGGCGATTCGTCATCGAACGCTGCTTCCTATTTCGCGAATGGGCTGAAGGGCCGACCGGACGAAGTGCGCTACGAAGATCACATTGCGGCGGACCAGATTTTCAATCTCGAGCTTCCTGACGGGGCGGGCGGCGTTCGGACGGAGCAAATTCCGATGCGCAATGCCATCAATGAGGTGACGCGCGAGTCTTACGTGAAAGATTGCGAGATGGGGATGAAGCGCTGGAACAAGCACATCGAGAAGGTTGGCCATAGTTTCCGAATGACCCTGCCGAGCACGCGATTTCGACGGACGATTGGAAGCTGGGCCAACGTGCCAACCGATCCTGCAGGCACGCCGATCACGCAGGAAGAATTCGACGCGCATAAGAACGAATGGCTGCCGACTGATGGGGATCGCGCGTTCATTTACAGCCTGATGAGAGGCGTTACCGAGCGCGGGAAGATGGCGGCGTGGATTGCGCCGCCGGAACGCGGGATTAATAATCAGCCGATTGATTTTGAATATGTGCGGTTGGCGTAAAGCCGACGATGCGGCGCGCCGTACGGAGAACGGGCGGGTCTTAGACCCGCCCTACGCTACGAATATTAATGATTGCTCACCGACCGACGTACGATGTGCGCTGCTGAACCGCAAACCAAGTGGAGCGACATCGCATCGTAATTCTTAATGAATAAAGCAAATCTAGTTCTTATCGCAGTGTTGCTCTGCGTCTTGGGTTGCGGCAGTCAGCCGAACACCGTTACCCACGCAGCTGTGCAGGAAGCAGTACCGTCACAGCCCACGGCTCCGCCGATTGCTCCGGCGTCCAGTGCTGCTGGTGGATTTGACGGTTCGCGAGCGTTTGAGCATGTGCGGCATCTTGTGGATATCGGCCCTCGTCCACCGGGATCTGATGGGATTCACGTGGCGCAGGCGTATATCGTTGGGCAGCTTAAGAACTTCGGATGCGAAGTCGAGGAGCACGATTTCCACGGCTCGACGCCGCTTGGCGACATTGCGATGAAGAACATCATTGCCAAGATTCCGGGCAAAGGTAAGGGCATCGTTCTCTACGCCACGCACTACGACACTGTGCGCATTCCGAACTTTGTCGGCGCGGACGACGGAGGCTCGGGCACTGGCATGATGCTCGAATTGGCGAGATTACTTTGCGGCCGCAAAACGGAGAGCGCGCTTAACGTGTGGATAGCTTTTTTTGACGGCGAAGAAGCGCAGGGCGAGTGGGCCGACAAAAATAGCGTTCAGTGGACGAATACGAATAGCACGTTTGGCAGCCGCGAGATGGCTGCGAGCATGGCGATTTCCGGAGATCTCAAGCACCTTAAGGCGATGATTCTTGCCGATATGATTGGGCCGTCCGATCTGAAGATCAAAAAAGAGAATCAATCTACCCAGCGGTTGAATGATCTCATCTGGGCGACCGCTGGCCGATTAGGGTACGGGAATGTGTTTGTGAACGAGAGCTTTTCGATTGGCGGCGACGATCACCTTTCGTTCATTCGGCGCGGTATCGCGGCGTGCGACATCATTGATTTCGACGTCGCGACGACTTATTGGCATACGGCCGAGGATACGTTGGACAAAGTTAGTCCGCGGAGTCTAGCGATTGTTGGCCACGTATTCGTGGAGATCTTGCCTGAGCTGGAAAAGAAATTTCGCTGAGCGAATGGAAATTTCTCATCGCTCTCCCTCATTCGTCAGCTTCGTGAAAATCGCTCGGGCGAAGTGGACACCGACAAACAACCGGCGGTTGTGGCCACTTTGCCCAACGATTATTAGGTGGCCGAAGTCAGGTTCGACGCGGCGTTCGCGAAGACGCCGCTAATCGTATTGCCGAGAGTTTGCATCGTGGCGATTGCCACCAACGCAACCAGCACCAACAGCAGAGCGTATTCCGTGAGGTCCNNTGGCCAGCTTCCTCACGATACAATCGAAGCATCAGTTCCTTCATTTCCTATCTCCTCCATCAAGTATTGGAGCTCGGACGAAAGTCCGTTGGAATGTTGCAGTTAAGGAGCCGAACGGGGAGTCCCGTTGGTGAAGGTAAGTGCTTTGTGTTCAATATGCTAGAAGAGCGGGACGTATAGCAGTGCAATATTTCTGCTTATATGGGCGAAAGCGTTCTGTTCATGTGAAGGTAGACTGATGACTCCTGGCCGGCCGGGTTATCGGAAAGTAACTCGCTGCGGTGGCTGCGTCTCGTTGGACATGGCCGGCGAACGCTCCTAGAATCAATTCAGCTTATGCGGAATCCGGTTCGCACCATGCACTCTATTCATCCTTTCGCGAGATTCACGCTCGTTGTTTCTTTGCTGGCCTTGAGTTCCTTGAGTGTGGCGATTCTCTTCCCCGTTCATTCATGGAGTCGCAGTTCGTCTTCGAGCGCAGCGATTGATCTCGACGGAAAGGCTGTGGATCCGCTGAAAGCGGCTGCCGGGAAAGTCGTTGTGCTTATTTTTGTGCGGACAGATTGCCCGATTTCCAATCGTTACGCGCCGGCGATTCAGAGAATTATTGAGAAGTACGCGAGAAGCGAAGATGCGGGGGCTGGCAATTCGGGGAAAGTTGCGTTCTGGCTCGTTTATCCTGACAAAGCGGAAACGGCTGCGATGATTCGGAAGCACGATACGGAGTATGGCTACAAGATTTCCGCGCTGCGAGATACGGAGCATGCGCTGGTGAGAGAGAGCCAGGTGAAAATCACGCCGGAAGCCGCCGTGTTCGATGCGAGCGCGCGGCTGGTGTACCACGGCCGGATTGATAACTGGTATGTGGATTTTGGGCGCGCACGGAGCGCGGCGACTACGCACGAATTGGACGATGCGATTCAGGCTGCGCTTGGCGGCAAGGTTCCGCCGGTTCGTACCACTGACGCGGTCGGCTGTTACATCTCGGACCTCGAATGACTTGTTCGCCGCGAATTATTTCCTGCTCATTGCTTGCGTTGAGTTTAGCGGCCGCTGCATCGAGCGGGCGCGGAGGAATCGCCCGTTCTTATGCAGGTCCTTCTATTGAAGCACTTTTCGCGCCGGGGACGGGCAAAGAAGAGCGTCCGCTCACGTTCAATCGAGACATCGCGCCGATTATTTTTCACGATTGCGCGAACTGCCACCACGCGGGCGAGGCGTCGCCGTTTACATTGCTCACTTTCGACGACGTAAAATCCCACGCGCGGCAAATTGTGACTGTCGTTCGCAAACGGCAGATGCCACCGTGGCTTCCCGAAGACGGCGAGCTTAAATTTGCGGACGAACTCCGGCTGACCGATCGGCAAATCTCACTTTTCCAGGAATGGATTGACGACGGAGAGAAGGAAGGCGACGCAGCCGATCTCCCGCCGAGGCCGACTTTCGCCGAGGGCTGGCAGCTTGGAAAGCCCGACTTGATCCTGACGGCCGAGAAGCCTTATCTCCTGCCTGCCGGCGGCGACGACAATTACTGGAATTTTATTTTTCGCGCTCCCGTTGACCGCGTGCGTTGGCTGAAAGCGATGGAGATCCGGCCGGGTGATAAGAAATTGATCCATCACGCGAACGTGCTGGTGGACCGAACGCAATCGGCGCGACATTTGGAGAAAGAGCCGGGCGCGGGATTCGGCGGCATGGAACTAGAGATTGAATCGGAGTCGTTCGATCCGGACAGCCATTTTTTATTTTGGAAGCCTGGGACCGTGCCATACGTCGAGCCAGACGGGATGGCGTTGCGGCTCGACAAGGATACCGATCTCGTGTTGAACACGCACATGCAGCCTTCCGGCAAATCGGAAAAAGTGCAACCGACGATTGGGCTCTACTTCACGGATGTACCTGCGTCGATATTCCCGATGCTGCTGCAGTTGGAGAACGATCGGGCACTCGACATTCCGGCGGGCGCGAAAGATTTTGTCGTTGCTGACGATTTTACGTTGCCGGTTGACGTGGATTTATTGGCGATTTATCCGCACGCGCATTATCTTGGGAAAGATTTGCTTGGGTACGCGACGTTGCCTGATGGCAGCACGAAGACGCTGATTCATATTCCGCGGTGGGATTTGAATTGGCAGGCGGTGTTTCGCTATACCGCGCCCGTGAGGCTTCCGAAAGGCACCACGGTGGCGATGAAATATACCTACGACAATTCGGAAGACAATATTGCGAATCCGAATCATCCGCCGCAGCGCGTGATGGCCGGCAATCGTGCGCGAGATGAAATGGCTCATTTGTGGCTGCAGGTGATCCCGTTGAAGGCGGAGGAGAGCGATGCCGACCCGCGCAAGACTTTGCTCGAAGCGTTTGCGCGGCACAGAGTGACGAGGAATCCTGCGGATTTCGAGGCGCATTACAATCTCGCTGCACTCCTGCAGGGTCGCGGCGAACTCGCCGAATCCACAGCCCAGTTTGCGCAAGCGGTCCGTATTCGTCCCGAAGACGCCACCGCCAATAACGCTCTGGGCGCAGCCCTCCTGGCTGCCGGTCGCCCGGACCAATCCATTCCTTATTTATCCGCCGCCCTTACGGCCCGCCCGAACTACTTCGACGCCCACTACAATCTGGGCAACGCGCTCGCCTCGCAAGGCGACTTCAGCGGCGCGCTCGTCCACTTCCGCGCTGCCGTAAGTTTGAATCCCGAGGACGCCAATGCGGAGGCGAATCTCGGCAGCGCGTTTGCCGAAACAGGAAACCTCAAAGAAGCGCGACTCCATTACGAGCGCGCCCTCAAATTGAATCCGAATCACCAACTTGCCCGCGAAAATCTCCAGCAGCTCGACCAAGGCAAGACCAGCGATGCCCCAAACTGAGCGCGCGTCCCACAAACATCTTAGAAATCACAAATTAAGATTGGCTTTGGCTACCTGGAGTAACTTTCCACAAAATCCGGGATGATTCCTGGTCGCTCTTCACCCGTTGTCACCTGTCAGGTATCAGACTGCGACATCGCATGGGAACATTTGTCGATGCGGGCCGTATCTGAATCTGTCTTTGCCGTCATTCCGTAAGGAGCTTTCAAGGAATCGCAAAAAATTGCATCGAGCCTCCAAACCATCGGCGGGCTGCAGCGTCCTTGATGTAGCAGGGAATTTTGGAGAAGAGGGGTTAAACAGATCGAGCCGCTTCTGGTTTGGCCGCCGGAGCGACGCCGATCTCCAGTAGAGACGCGTACCCTCGCGGGCGCACGTTTCTCATTTAACCCCGCCTCATTCTAGAGGGCTCCGATTTCGAATTGCAACTATGAACGCGGGCCAAGGCGTTCACCAAAGGAGATCGGAGCCATGAGACCAACGACGAGAATAATCACGCGACTCGCGACGTGCCTCGCGCTCGGTGGCATGGTGTTCTGTCCCGGTTCGAGCGTGCGCGCCCAAGGCATCATGTCGTCCCGGGAGACCGCAAGCGCCCACTACGCGAACGATTTACCTCGGTTCGATCTCCCGGACTCGCTCGNNAGGAATTTGAGCGTTCGCTGAAGGCCATTCGCTCCGGCGACTTCCAATCTGCCACTGTACACTTGCAGAAGGCTATTCAGATCGATCCCAATTTCGTGCAAGCCCACAACAACCTCGGCTCGAGCTACATTCAGCTGAGTCAATATGAAAGCGCCGTGTTGGAGTTCCAGCAAGCCGTCGCTTTGGACCCCAAGATTCAGGAATCCCATCGCAACCTGGGTCTTGGCCTTTTCCTCCTGCGGCGCTACCCGGAAGCTGAGATTGCCACGCGCCAGGCGCTGCAGCTCGATCCACGGCGCAGCTCCGCGCAGTACACGCTCGGCCGGATTCTGGCTGCCGAGGGGAGCGGTTCTGCCGAAGCCGAACAACTGCTGCGCCAGTCCATCGTGGATTTCCCGGATGCAAGACTACCTCTCGCTCAGGTGCTGCTGAATAAAGGCGCGAACCAGGAAGCCGCCGCCGAACTTCGTACCTATCTGAGGTCTCCCGACGCTAACCCCGCCCGGAAGCAGGTTCTCCAGTGCCGGCTGGCACAAATAACTGGGAGCGATGTAA
>PMAA01000166.1:0-17982 GCA_003152355.1 Acidobacteriota bacterium
GACATCAAGCCCGCCAACATTTTCGTCACCGAGCGCGGTCGCGCCAAAATTCTGGACTTCGGGCTTGCCAAACAAATTCGCCTCGCCGCAGTCCATTCGATGACGCAAGATGCAACCTACGCCGCGCATATGACCGCGGGAGTGCGTCCGGAAGATCTCACCAGCCCGGGCGTGGCCGTGGGCACGGTCGCGTACATGTCGCCCGAGCAAGTTCGCGGGAAGGAACTCGATGCCCGCACCGATCTGTTTTCGTTCGGCGTAGTGCTGTACGAAATGGCTACAGGCTCAGTTCCCTTTCGCGGTGAAACATCCGGTGTGATTACCGACGCGATTCTGAATCGAGCTCCCGCTGCGCCAGTGCGGCTGAACCCGGATATCCCATCGAAGCTCGAAGACATCATCAACAAAGCGCTGGAGAAGGACCGCGACCTGCGCTACCAAAACGCTTCGGACATGCGCACCGATCTGAAGCGCCTTAATCGCGACACGGCCACCGGCCGCATCACGGCGCAGACCTTAGCCTTTGAGGAAGCGCCGGACAGATTATCGGATTCGTCGACAGGCACGCAGGCACAGGCGTCCTCTGGGCGGCGGAGTGCAATCTCACTCGCCGCTGAGAGAGAGCTCGCATCAGGCGCGACACGGCTTTCATCAGCGCCCGTCGCGCCAGCATGGCAGCGATTTGCTCCCTGGGCACTCGCCGCGGTGCTCGGCATTGGGCTCCTGATCACCCTGTTTGCTTTGCGGCAAGCGTCGCAACCTTCCCTGCTGAAGCCGATCGAGCTCTCTCTGTGGATTCCGCCCGAACATCCGTTGGACACCATCGACGGAACGGCTGTAGCCATTTCTCCGGATGGATCGCGATTGGCTTATGTAACCCGGGATCAAGGATCAAACGCCGGCAAACTTTACGTACGCGAAATGGACAACAAAGACGCGGTGCTGCTCGGCGGCGCCGGCGCAGCCTCCGTCCCGTTCTTTTCTCCCGACAGCCAATGGATCGGTTTCTTCGGCGACGGAAAATTGAAAAAAGTTTCCGTCCGAGGTGGCGCACCGATTGTGCTGTGTGACCTGAACGGCTATCGCGGCGGATCCTGGTCCGAAGACGGCACCATTGTCTTTCCGATGCAATTCACTTCCGCGCTCTACCGCATCCCCGCAGCGGGAGGCACTCCGGCAGCGCTCACACATCTGGATCCAGCGCGCGGTGATATCACGCACCGCTGGCCTCAATTCCTGCCCGGAGGCAAGACGCTTCTGTTCACTGCATCCTCGGACAACAATTTTTTCGAGCACGCTCGCGTGGAAGCAATCTCGCTCGATAAGGGCGACAAAGCCGCGGCTAAGGTGCTGGTGGAGAATGCGTATTTCGGCCGCTATCTAGCGGGCGGCTACCTGTCCTATGTTTCTCAAGGCACGCTCTTCGTTGCGCCTTTTGACCCACACGAGCTAAAGATAACGGCGACAGCGATTCCGGTTTTGCAGGGAGTGGATGCGGATCTCTCCAATGGCGCGGTGCAAATGAGTGTCTCGCGCACCGGCACCGCTGTTTATTTGTCCGGCGGAGCTTTGAAGCAGAACGTGAATGTCGCTCTGCTGGACCGCAAGGGCAATGCCTCGCTGCTGATGGACGACCATCCGGACGCAGCCTCCCCGGAGATTTCTCCGGACGGAAAGCGTCTAGCGTTTCAATCGACCAACGGAATTTGGGTCCACGATATCGCGCGCGGCACAACGTCTTCTCTCACTCCCGGGACTCCCGGAGCGTCGTACCCATCCTGGTCTCCCGATGGACAGTGGATCGCTTACGCGCATCCGCGCACCACAGGCAAAGGCACCGGGCAAGCCATCTTCCGCAAACACGCCGACGGAACCGGAGAAGAACAGCCTCTGACGCCGGACAACGTTCTGAACGCCTACCCCTCGTCCTGGTCCCCGGACGGAAAGACTCTGGCCTTCTTCCGGCTCTCGGAAAAGGATGGATCCTGCTGCCAAATATGGACTCTTACCATTGGCGAAAACGGCAAACCGGAGGAACCGCGCCGATTGCCCGCGGATAGCAATGGCACAGCCCGTTCGCCGCAATTCTCGCCCGACGGCCGTTGGTTGGCATACTTCTCATGGGAATCCGGCCTCGCCCAGGTTTATGTAGTGCCGTCTTCCGGCTCTGGAGGCAAATGGCAAATTTCCACCGATGGCGGCGTGGAACCGATTTGGTCGAAAACGGGCCATGAACTTTTTTACCTCGTTGCGGGCGGCGGTACGATGATCTCAGTGCCATATACTGTGGACAAGGACTCCTTCCAGCCCGGCAAACCCGAGGTCCTCTTCACCGACAAGTTCGAAATGCGCGCGCCCCTCACATCCTATGATGTGACGCCCGACGGCCAGCACTTCGTGATGTTCCAATTCGCCGGCGGCCGCTCCGCCCCGTCCTCCGCCCCCACCGTAGTCCTGAACTGGCTAGACGAAGTCCGCCGCCAAGTCGCCGCCGGCCAATCCGACGCGGCTAAGTGAACAGCAGAGAGAAGCGATGACGCTGTTCGCGGCCGGAGATAGCGAATCACCGACGTGCTCCAGCCTCACCTGAAGACCGAGTGGTAATCTCTTGCCGGGTCCACCTTGATGCGGTTCTCGCCAATTCCCGCATAATGTCGCCGTCGGTCTTGCCTGAACTTTTCAGCACGTGAAAAGAGTGATCCGCCGTTTCAATCACGTGCAATGTCACTCGCGCTCCGAGCTCGGCACAAATGGGTCGCAAGAGCTTAAGATCGGCGAAAGGGTCGCGGGTTCCCTGGAAGAAAAGCATCGGCAATCTGACATTGGGCAGGTGCTCCGCACGTTTCGTTCCCGGTTTATTCGGCGGGTGCAGAGGAAAGCCGAAGAACACCAGCCCGCGGACTCCATCCAACGTATTTTGAGCGGCAGCGAGCGAAGTCATTCGTCCTCCGAGCGACTTCCCTCCCGCAAATAGCGGCAGGTCCGCAGCCGCTTCCGACGCAGCGTGAATTGCTGAAAGGATGGCAGCGGTAAGCACGGGTGGCCGATCGGGGATCTTCCGCCGCTCCTCCATGTAGGGAAACTGGAATCGCAACGTCGCTACTCTCGCAGCCGCGAGTTCGCTCGCGAGTGATTCCATGAATGGATGCGTCATTCCGGCACCTGCGCCGTGCGCGAGCACCAACAGAGATTCCGCATTCTGCGGACGCAGGAGAATCGCGGACACCTCACCCGCGTCTCGAACGGCAAAAAGAATGTTCTCGCTGATCGACATTTTGACCTGAATGTGGGAATGAGAAGAGTGGCGGAGAGGGTGGGATTCGAACCCACGGTTGAGTTTCCCCAACACACGCTTTCCAAGCGTGCTCCTTAAACCGCTCGGACACCTCTCCGTTTGGTTGGAAGAACCTTAGCAGCCTAACAAAACAATGAGGGAGCGGCAAACGCGTCGCGCAGTTGGCCGCGAAGTCGATTGCGCGATGGACACTAAGCGAACTCCTGTGAACTGCCTTCGCTGACGACGGCGTCCAATTCGGAAACGACAAAGTCAACATCCGCCTTCGAAAAGACGATTGGCGGCTTGATCTTTAACACATTGTGAAAAGGACCATCCGTGCTCAAGAGGACGCCGCGGGCTTTCATTCGCTCAACAATGGCGGATGCCTCCCTATCGGCCGGGTCGAGCGTACGAGGGTCGCGCACGAGTTCGACGCCGATGAAAAGACCGAGTCCGCGCACGTCACCGATCAGGCGATGTTTTTCTCCGAGGGTTCGCAAACGCTCCATAAAATAACGGCCGACTTCCCGGGCATTGTCTTGCAGCTCTTCGTCTCGAATTATGTCGAGAACTGCGAGTCCCACCGCGCACGAGACTGGATTGCCGCCGAACGTATTGAAATATTCCATTCCGTTTGCGAACGACTTCGCGATTTCCGGCGTCGTGACGACGGCGCCGAGAGGATGGCCGTTGCCGATCGGCTTGCCGAGCGTGACGATATCGGGCACCACGCCCTGCGATTCAAAGGCCCAGAAGTAATCGCCCGCGCGGCCAAATCCCGTTTGAACTTCGTCGGCGACACACACGCCGCCAGCCTCGCGCACCGCAGCATAGGCTTCGCGCAGATAGCCCGGCGGCAAGATGATTTGCCCGCCGCAGGAAATCGCTGACTCGCAGAAAAATGCCGCGGGCCCGCGACTGAGTTGGGCTGCGTCCGCTACGTGACGCGCGTAGCGCGAGCCCGCATCAGAATCTCGATAGGCGCCACGATACACGTCAGGCATCGGAACTTTGTGGACGTAGGGCGCGCACCCACGGCCTCCGGGCCCTTCGAATTTATACGGGCTAATTTCGATGAGCGCGGTGGTGTTGCCGTGATACGCCGCGTCCTCGACGATCACTTCTTCGCGGCAACTGTGAGCCCGGGCCAGGCGCAGCGCGAGTTCGTTGGCTTCGCTGCCGCTGCACACCAGATACACAACGCGGAGCGGTTCCGGGAGCGTCGCCGTTAAGCGCGCGGCGTACTCAACCATCAGTTCATTCAAATAGCGCGTGTTCGTGTTCAGCAACTCCATCTGCTCGGCGGCGGCGCGCACCACGCGCGGATGGCTGTGCCCAACGTGAGCGACGTTATTCACGCAATCGAGATAGCGGCGGCCGTCCGCATCGTAGAGATATTGCCGCGAGCCGCACACGATATGCAGCGGCGACCGATATGAAACGCTGAGCGACGGTCCGACGAGTTTTCGTCGCGAATCGAGCAGTTGCTCGCAGGTTGGGCGCGCACGAGTGAAAACATCCTTTGCGAGAGGCATGCCGCATGCGAAGCGAAACATCTTTCGCGGCCATTCTGGCGGCATGCCGGAAAGTTTCTCTAGGAGCGCCCAAGCAGCTGTATTCGAAATCATTAGGTAATCATTCGCGGGAATCTCGCGAGCCTGATATGCCGCGTAGCAAACGCTGCAGCACAGACGAGCCGTGACGAGCACATATAACGAATCAGCTTCCTCTTCTGTGATCGGATAAACTTCGTGATACGCAGACACGACTTGTGCCGCCGCGCCGATCGGATCAGATTTATCCAGCATCACGTACGCGAGCGCAACGGCCAATTCGCAGACGGTGGCCGTGTGGACCACATCGCTGTAATCCAATATCGCCGCAACACCTCGAACAGGCGCGCTGGTTGGGTCGACTAGTACGTTGTAGTCGTTCGCGTCGTTGTGGATGATGCTTGAACGCAATCGGGCCCAGTCAATCGCTTCCCATCCGGCGAGAAAACGTTCGACAAGTTTTCTCCGAGAATCAGGAAGTAACGGCAGATATTCGCGCGCGATGGAGGCGCGCCGAATATCCCAATAAAACAGACGATGCGCGGCCGGGTGCTCAAACTCGATGAGAGCCGCATCCATTTGCGCGAGCGCGCGTCCGAGGGACTTCAGCAGTTTTCGATTATGTGGCCGAACTGAGGCGAGACAAACGCCGTCAATCCAGGACAGCAAGCGAACGCGATAGGGATGTCCGATGGAGGGATTGAATTTCGGAATGTCCTCTCCCGACTCACTGACAATTATCCGAGGAAAGCTCAGATCGACTGGCGCTCCCGACAGAAATCGAATCATGCGGTTTTGCATTTCGAGAACTTCGAGCGATTCTTCGGAATTGGCAATCTTCAGGACGAATTGCTCGCCGCGCGAATCGCGTAGAAGAAAGTTCTGATCGCGTTCGCTTGGCAGGTGAGTTGCGCTTACGGCGAGACCATACAGCTCGGCGGCGATTTTTACGGCTTCATCCTGGGAAAGGCGCGGCGCCGTTTGGACCGTTGACGACATGACCGATCTATCCTACACGAACACGTTGGAGCTTTTTGAAACGGCGCCTGAAAGCTGCGAGGCGCGTGGGTGGTACTAAGTACATGAAACGCTTCGTTCTTGCGGAATCAAACATCAGGCTGCGGTGCCGGCGCGGTGCCCCGGTCGAGGTACGCCGAACGAAGCATCGTCGCGGCAGTGTAGAGCACAACGATCACGACCAGCCACCGGACCGCGCTCAATGGCAGCGACTTGACTAGAAACGCGGCGAGAAGCACTGCGGGGATTCCACCGAGCGCTAGGCCGATTGAAGCGTTCCGCTGGTAGCGGCGCGTGCGCAGGAATTGAACGCTGCCAACGGGCATCAAGAAGGCACACGAACCCATCATTATGGGGAACGCCGCTTTCGGGCTCATTCCAAGAAGGCTGACAAGAATCATGCAGGGCGCGTAAAGACCGATGCCCAGCGTCATGAGCGCGCCGAGAATGAAGTTTCCGACTGTCCCGACGATTAGCCGCGCGCCAGTCAACCCCTCGGCGTCGCTTCCGATGGGAAAAAGATTGAGCTGAGACGCCAACATCAGCAAGGCTGCCGCGATCAAACAGAAACCCAAACCGATCCGTACTTTGTGCTGTGGCCACTTCGAAACGATTCCTGCACCAATCCATGCGCCAGCCACCGACGCGGCGATTAGAAAGGCAAGAGTGCGGCCATCCACTTTGATTATGGAAATAAATATGCAGGCTTCCACGACAGTCGGGAGCGTGTGACCCACGTTCAGTGTTCCTGGAATCAGGCCGTCGGGAACAATATTGAATAGCTTGAACATCGAACTGGTGGTCGCGAATGAACCGATACCGAGCGTGTCGAAGAAATTGCTGACGAAACCGACAAACAACTGCCCCAAGGTCGTGCGGCCACTGCCCTGCACGTCTGTGCCGCCCGGTATTTTGCTCGCGGTTCGCCCAGCCGAAAACCACGCGATCAAGTAGCCGATGGTGAATACCGCAAGCGCGATCAGCAGGGCCGTTTTCATATTGCCTCGGATCTCCCAAACATTAGGCGAATACCTTCCAGCTTGCCAGACAAAGTTGCCGTCATTCGCGCCGTGTGCGCCAACGGTCAAGGCGGGGACAGGAGTCCGGACGTGACAAAACCGCCTGCGCATGTACATTCGCAGGCGTGAACGAACCAAGAAAATCCATGAACGAATTGCGCCTTCGAGCGGCTCGTAATATCATTCGAACTGACCGGAAAAAAATCGAGATTCCTTATTCGCTTTTCTTCTGCTCCGGGGTGGTGCAATTGGTAGCACATGGGCCTTTGGAGCCTAGAATCCTGGTTCGAGTCCAGGCCCCGGAGCCAACTTTTATCCTTCTCAACGCGCTTGAGCGGACCCGGTAATAATTAATTCAGCAGAAACCAATCGACGTGGCTATAAAGATCGGCATCATTCG
Source organism: Acidobacteriota bacterium (assembly GCA_003152355.1). Classification (GTDB taxonomy): domain Bacteria; phylum Acidobacteriota; class Terriglobia; order Acidiferrales; family UBA7541; genus Palsa-147. Next base: position 7,267 of record PMAA01000166.1, read on the forward strand.
ATCGGGTGTCGTCGGGAAGTCGCTTGCAAGCGGCTTTGTGAATCGTGGCTACGAAGTGATGATTGGAAGACATTTGCGAGGCGGTGTGGCGCTGAAGATGGGCGTTCGATGAATTACACACGCGCGCCTTTACTTCTTGCGCGCCGATTCCGTCTTCTTCTGCCGGGCCTTGAAATACTTGGCGGCACGCTCAAGCAGACGCTCAAAATCGTTCGAAGCAGTGCGTAACTCTCTGCGAGTGGTCCGACCAGATGCGTGGCGGCCGGATGCCTTACTGGGCACCATGGCTTCCTCCGAGCGCTGGGTAGCGTACAGTCGACTCTCTCGGGGTTGCGCAGGCAGCGTATGCCCCATATATGGCACTGTCAAGTACCGATGGGAAAACCGCACATTCCTAGTTTGCGGTGAGACCGCCCTCGAAGGACTTGCGCGGGGATGCCGAACAAAATAGTCTTGGCGTCGCGATGAACCCTGAATTCCTCTTGCTGGGCGTTATCTGGTACATCGTCTTCTTATTCTCGACGACATGCCATGAAGGGGCGCACGCGCTCGCCGCAAAAATCGGCGGCGATCCAACTGCGTTTCACGGCGGCCAGGTTTCACTGAATCCGTTGCCCCATATTCAGCGCGAGCTAATTGGCATGGTCGTCGTGCCGATTCTCTCGTACATCGTGGCACATTGGATGATCGGGTGGGCCAGCACGCCTTACGATCCATCCTGGCAGCAGCGCTATCCGCGGCGCGCGGCTTGGATGGCACTGGCGGGACCTGCCGCAAATTTTTCGTTGATGATTGTCGCGGGCTTGGCCATTCGCGCCGGAATTTTCTTTCGATTGCTCGCGCCGCCATCGAGTGCGAGCTTCACGCACATTGTGGAAGCGACGACACCAGGAATCGCCGGCCTTGCAGCCACTTTTCTGAGCGTGCTCTTTGTGCTCAATCTATTGCTTGGAACGTTTAACCTGCTTCCCTTCCCGCCACTCGATGGCAGCAACGCGATTACGCTATTGATGACCGATGGACTGGCGCTGAAATTCCTGAATTTCACCCGGCAAGGGTTCGGCATCCTCGGCCTGTTCCTCGCGTGGTACCTATTCGGTAAAGTCTTCGACCGCGTGTTCGTATTCGCATTAAACCTTCTCTATCCCGGCTCCGGCTACGGATGAACGACGCGGAGGCTGCGTCTTAGAAACTCTCCGTAGGTCGAGCCCGCACAGATGGCGCGCGAACAAGCGTCCCGTTTTAGGACATCCAGTTTCGAGTTGGAACTCGACTGACGAGTGCGTGCGAACCATCGCGAGGCCACAACTCAACCGCTGTTGGGATCTGTCTAGTCCCTCGTCGTCGGATCCCGCACGTTTTAAATCTCTTGCAGCTAGAGGAGATTGATTTCGAAAGCGATTTCGATCGAAGAACACCGAGTTGGCCCGTTAGACGCACTCTGGCACTTGCCGTGCCTATATACGGCATCATGCCACTCGCTGAAATGCAAGTCGCCGAAACCTTCCGCAAGAATCTTCCGCTCTGTGTGCTGGACGATGAATCGGATCAAATCGAGTTGATGACGAGCCGCCTCGCTCGCGCCGGCTTTCCGGCTGTCGGCACGGAGGACGCGAACGAGGCGTTGCAAATGGTCCGGCAAGGCGCGTGCCACGCTGTCATTGCCGACAATCAGATGCCTGGAATGGATGGTTGGAAGTTTCTCGAGAATGCGCTGCACAGCGACCCCGGTATCTGCGTTATTCTGGCGAATGGATGTTATTCGGTCGAATCGGCGATCGAAGCCATCAAACGCGGCGCCTACGATTACCTCTGCAAACCCATCGACTTCGCAAGGCTTCTGAAAACCCTCGACGACCTCGCGCAAGTTTTCACGCACCGCGATCATATCCGCAGTCTTGACGAGCAAATCCTCAGCAGCCTTGAATTTCACGGGATCATCGGAAAAAGTCCGGCGATGCTTGAAATGTTCGATCTCGCTCGGAAAGTAGCGCGGCACTACAAAAATGTGCTGATCGCCGGCCAGACTGGATCGGGTAAGGAGCTGGTGGCACAGGCGCTGCAGAAAATGAGCCCCGTGGCGCACGAGCGGTTCGCCGTGTGCGATTGTTCGGCGCTCGTGGATACGCTGCTGGAAAGCCAGTTATTCGGCCACATCCGCGGCGCATTCGTGGGTGCCACGGACTCACGGCCGGGATTATTCGAATACGCAAACGGCGGAACGGTGTTTCTCGACGAAATCGGCGAGACATCGTTGGCCATGCAGGCAAAGCTGCTCCGAGTAGTTGAGAGCCGCGAAGTTCAGCGTGTCGGCTCGCCGGAAGTGAAGGAAGTGAACGTCCGGCTCATTGCAGCTACGAATCGCGACCTGCGCGCAGAGGTGCGCGCGAAACGCTTTCGCGAGGATCTTTTCTTTAGACTTAGCGCGATTGAATTGCGCGTACCAAGTTTGGCGGAAAGGCCCGAGGACATTCCCATTCTCGTTCGCCACCTTCTGAAAAAGTATAGCGAGAGCTACTCGAAACCAATCCACGGACTGACGCGGCGGGCGCAGGTCGTATTGCTCCAGCACGATTGGCCGGGGAATGTTCGAGAGTTGGAAAACGTGCTCTCGAGCGCTGCCATGTCCGCGACAAATGAATTCATTGATGTCCAAGACCTTCCGTCGTCCCTGCAACATTCGCGCGGGCACGCGCACGCCTTGGAAGCGAACTGGCGCCCGTTGCCGCTCGAAGAAGTGCGCCGAATCCATATCGATCGCGTGCTTGAATCGTGTAACGGAAATCGCGTGCGGGCGGCTCAAACGCTGGGCATCGGACGCACCAGTCTATACCGTCACTTGAAGCGCGCGAACAAGCTAGCTTTGGCCGCCTCGTCAGCCGCCAACTAACGCCTCAACTTCGCAGCTATTTCAGAACGATTCGAGGTTGCAGTTCCGACCCGGCGGTTTACACAAGGGCGACCTGCGCTTCGTATGTTCAGCTCTCGAAAATGCGGATTTTGCGCAGCCGAAGCTGAATTGGACGAGCCTCAAACCGGCGATTGAAGGGAGCGAGATGTGACAAACGCCTCAGACCAGCATCGCGCCGCTAACAAAGCCTTCCCTAAGGTTCGCCGCGAGCCACGGGTTGTTGCCGCGATCGTTGTTGAAGTGTCAGGATTTGATGCCGCTGGATGCTTCTTTTCCGAACACACGTCCACAGCAAATTTCAGTGACAACGGTTGCTGTTTTCGCGTGAAAGCGGGCCTCGGATCGGGCGCGTTTGTTGCGCTTCAATCATACGGTCAGGCGGATATGCCGAATCGCCCAGTGTTTTATCAGGTCGTTTGGATGGAGCCGCTCGGCGGTGGCGTTCTTGTAGGAGCGGCGCGCTTGCTCGGAGAAAGCGCGGGCCGCGGGGCCTTCTCCGCGTCGCATAACACGAGCACCCGCAACGCATAGCGGAATTCGTCGTCGCGCTATGCCACATAAGCGCGCTCACGGTCGCGATTACATCGAGCCTTTGTTCCACGAAGTGCCGCGAATTACGTTGTTCGGACCAGCGGGGTTGAATCCGTCACGCCAGAATTGACTCTGCGCCTCAGATCAACGTCCTTGCCGTTCCTCTGAATCCCTTAGGCCATGTTTTTGACGAGCGCGAACGCAGTTCCCGGATCACCCGCTAAGTACGGCTCCGGCGATTGGCCCCAGCCAGCGCCAATATTGACACCTACGGGGTGTTTCGATATCGCCCTTTTCTTCAATCACACCCGAAACCTTCGCAGTCCCTGCATTTCGGGGGTACTAGAAAGACACGACTGGTCTGCGTGCCAGTCCGTCGCACCGCTGCAAGGTGCTAATTTTTCTAAGAGGGCGGCCTCGGCTATCGGCGCATCCCTCCGATTGGGAAAAACTCTAGATGAAGCGATTCCGATTTTTAATCCTATCTATTCTCCTCGTGGCATGCGCCTCGGTCGCATTTGCCACGGATTTCGCTGTCATCGTGCATCCGTCGAACGCGACCAAGGCAATATCGCTCGCCGACCTTGGCAAGATTCTACGCGAAAAAACCACCAATTGGCCCAGTGGCCGCGGGATCACGGTGGTCATTCGCGATCCGAACTCACCTGCGATGAAGTTTCTCATCGAAAAGGCGATGGGAGGAACGGCCGAAGATGGAAAGGCGATTCTCAACGAAGAAAGACGCAAACCGGCCGCATCGGTAATTTTCGTGCCGACCGATGAGGATATCGTGAAAGCCGTCGAGACAAATCCGACGGCGATCGGCATCGTGGACGTCTACAACATCACAAGCGGCGTGAAGGTAATTCGGATCGACGACAAGCAGCCGTTCGATCCTGGATATGCCCTGAAGGGCCACTAGTTAATGTTTTGGTTTTGGATGCGAGGAGCCATGAAGATCAGGAGTCCTTTCGAGTTAGCCATCATTGCAGTGTTAGTCGCCGGAATCGCCGCGATGTGTCCGCTCGCGCGCGCGCAAAAGACTGCGCCATCCCGCAAGGCCAACGCGCTCGCCGTGAAATCAGACACGGTGCCGGTGACCACGACATCTAAAGAAGCCAGAGACGATTACGAACTCGGGCTATCTCATCGTGAAGACTTGCTCTACACCGAGGAAGGAATCGACTTTTTTCGAAAGTCCATAAAGGCCGATCCGCACTTCGCCCTCGGCCATGCGACGCTCGCGTTTTTCACGACGGATCCGTCCGAAGAGGTGCGGGAACTTGCGCTAGCGAAAGCGAACGTCGCGCACGCCGCTCCCAATGAAAAGCTATTGATCCTGTGGATGACGGGGACAAAGAACGGACAGCTCATCCCGGCGATTGCGGCGATTAACGATTTGCTGGCCAAATATCCGAACGACAAGCGGCTGGCCAACATGTATGGCGAATGGCTTCTCGGCGCGCAAGAGAACTACAACCAAGCCGCGAAAGTGCTGGAAAAGATATTGAAAAACGATCCGGACTATTACCCTGCACTGAATAATCTGGCCTACAGCTACGCGCTGGGCGGCCGAGCCGAACTGGCGCCGCCACTGATGGATCAGTATGTTGCCGCGCTGCCCGGCCAGCCGAATCCGCAGGATTCCTATGCAGAGATTCTTCGGATGCTCGGCGATTTCCCCGATGCGCTAGATCATTACCGTACGGCGCTGCGAATCGCGCCTACATTTTTCACGTCGCAGGTGGGCATAGCATCCACGTACGCGCTGATGGGTGACGAGGAACGCGCGCGCTTTGAATACCTCAAGGCAATAGACATGGCGAAAGAACGAACCGACAGGATGGATTACCGGATTCTCTGGGCGATGACTTACTTCCGCGAGAATCGCCCTGGACTCGCGCGGAAAGCTTTCGCCGAAGTGGCCGCGGAAGCGCACAAGCAGAATCTTCCGATCGAAGAAGCTGAGTGCCACCGCGACACGGCGCTATTCAATCCAGACCCAGAGAGTGCGACGAACGATCTCGATGCAGCAAGCGCGGTGATGGCCGACAAGCGTCATATCCTGGTGGGAACGCGAGAGACCGAGCTCGNNTCGCTGTGCGTGCCGGCGACGTGGACGCGGCGCGAAAAGCGCTCGAGGGATTGAATTCAATGGCGCAAACCAATCGAGACAACGCGGTTCAGGATGCCTATCACTCCGCGAATGGCGCCGTAATGTTCTTGCAGGGCGATTATTCCGGGGCGATTTCGGAACTCGAGGAAGATCCGCGCGATCCTCTGACATTGCAATTGCTGGCCGACGCGGAGAGCAAGGCGGGCCAGACCGCGGACGCACAAAAAACGCTCAAGACGCTCGCGGCGATCAATGATGAAACCGTCGAGATGGCGGTTGTCGTGCCGCCGGTTCGTGCGGCGTTGAAATCCAACGGCTCTCCATCGGCGCAAGAGACTTCGCACTAAATCAAGCCAATTATTTTGATTGGCGGCGCGGCTTTCGCCGTGTCGGCCCCTATGCTAGACTCCCGCCTGCGGGAAAAATTCCTGCAGATCGGTGGAACTTCGGGCTCTNNGCTCTGTGCAACGATTCCCCGCAAACCCCGCCAGGCCCGGAAGGGAGCAACGGTAGCGGGTCAGTTTCGTGTGCCTCGGAACACCCGAAGTTCCTCTCATCGTTTCCGAGGCGGCGGAAAAATTCCTCATGGCTTACCAGGTCATCGCGCGCAAGTGGCGTCCTCAAACTTTTGCTGACGTTGTCGGCCAGCGTCATGTCACGCAGACTCTCGAAAACGCCATCAAATCGAATCGGGTGGCCCACGCGTATATATTTGCAGGCGTGCGCGGCGTTGGAAAAACAACGACGGCGCGGATTCTCGCGAAAGCGATGAATTGCGTCAAAGGTCCAACGGTTACGCCATGCAACGAGTGCGACTCCTGCCGCGAAATCACTCTGGGGAGCTCGCTGGATGTCCTCGAGATCGACGCCGCATCGAATCGCGGCATTGACCAGATTCGCGAACTGCGCGAGATGGTGCGATACGCCGCCCTGGGACGCTACAAGATTGTGATTCTCGACGAAGCGCATCAATTGACGGATGAAGCTTCAAATGCCTTGTTGAAGACGCTCGAGGAACCTCCGGAAAAAGTGATTTTCATTCTGGCGACGACGCAACCCGAGGATCTCGCCGACACGATCAAATCGCGCGCGCAGTTGTTCCAGTTTCGGGCGCTCACGTTCCAGGAAATTTCCGACGCGATCGAGAGAATTGCGAAAGCCGAAAATCTCAAAATTGATTCCGGCGCGGTTGCGGTGATGGCCCGCGCAGCCGAGGGCAGCCTGCGCGATTCCCTCTCGCTGCTCGAACAGGCTCTGGCGTACAGCGGCGACCATATCACCGACGCGCAGGTCCGCGAACTTCTCGGCGTCGTGGCAGAAGACATACTCGACCAATTGATTGTCGCGATTCACGGACAGTCGGCCGAGCGGGCGCTCGCGCTCGTCCACCGGCTCATCGCCGAAGGGCACAATCTGCAGCACTTCTGCCGCGAAGCGATCCGGCACGTGCGAAATCTTCTTGTCGCGAGAGTTTGCGGCGAAAAATCAGAATTGATCACTGCGCCTGCAGACGAACGCCCGCGGCTTGCGGAGCAGGCCGCGCTTTTTGGCGAAGAGGATTTGACGCGTTTCTTCCAGATTTTGCTTTCAACTGACGACGATCTTCGCCGCAAGCCCGACCCGCGCCTGCATCTCGAACTTGGGCTGCTGAAATTGGTGACGGCGAAGCGCCTCGCGCCTCTCGAAGAAGTGATCGCGGGCATGCGTGAAGGCGGAGCACCGCGAGCGACGGCGCCGGCGAAGTCGTTTGCCGCCACCGCGTCTGCCGCGCCTTCTAGTCCGATCGCGTCTCGCGCAGCATCGACTCCAATGCCCACAACGCCGTCAACAACACAGGAGCGGGGGCCGCGATATAGCATTCCGACTGGCGTCGCGGGCGCGAGCTCGCGGAGTAACGTACCGGAACCTATGGCCGCAAGGAGCACGCCGGCCGCGGCGCTGCCGCCGCGGGTGGTGGCGAGTTCGATTGAGACGCAAATGAGTGGTCTGGCGGCGGCACAGTACGAAGCCATCAAGGCGGCTCTGCAAGATCAAAAGTTTTTGTCCTCAATGGTCGAATACGTGACCCGCTGGGAGCTTGAGGGAAACGAAATCCGGCTTTTCTTTCCGGTGGACAAGCGCACGCTTGCGGAAATGTTGCAAGCGCGCGATCCGATGGAGCGTTTACGCACAGTGACGAGCGAGGTGATCGGACAGCCGCTGCGCGTGTGTGTTAAACTGGAGCCTGCTCGAGTAGGAATGGCACGAGGCTCGGATTTGCAGGCGCGGTTTGAGCAGGATCCCATCGTGCGGGCGATGCTCGAACGGTTCGGCGGGCGCATTTCGGGTGTGAAGCGCCGAAGCGAGGAATAACCCATGGAAGTAAAAGCCCTGCAGCAGATGCTCTCGCAGTTTCGAACGGCACAGGAGCGCCTGGAAAAGCAAATTCAGGAACTCCACGTCGAAGCGAGCGCCGGCGGCGGCATGGTCACGGTGAAGATGAACGGCCAGAAACAGCTCACCGAAGTGCGCATCGAGCCCGAAGTGTTTTTGAGCAAGGATCAGGAAATGCTTCAGGACTTGATCCGAGCCGCAGTGAACGAAGCGACGCGGCGCGTAGACGATGAACTCTCGAAGCAAGTCAAAGATCTGACCGGCGGACTATCAGGGTTGAGCGGTTTGAAGATTCCGGGGCTATTCTAGCCTTGGATGAATTTCAGCGTTTCTAAGTTCTCTGCTTTATCCGCATTCCCTTCTCTCAGTACGTTTCAGGAGACACATGCCAGATTACGCCCCTTCCGTAACGCGATTGATTGACGAGTTGAAGCGTTTGCCGGGCATCGGGCAGAAGACGGCGCAGCGCCTTGCGTTTCATCTTCTGCGCGTGGACAAGGAGCGGGCGTTCGCACTCTCGGACGCGATCCGCGAGGCGAAGGAAAAAGTGCGCGAGTGTTCGGTCTGCAACAACATTACGGACTCCGATCCGTGTTTTTATTGCTCGAGCGCGACACGAAACCGGAAAATAATCTGTGTCATCGAAGATTCGCCAAATATCATGGCGATTGAAAAGACCCGCCAGTTCGACGGAATGTACCACGTTCTCGGCGGCGCGCTTTCGCCTTTGCAGGGCATTGGGCCAGACCAACTCAAGATCAAAAGCCTGATCGAGCGGTTGAAAGGCGGCACGGTGGAAGAAATTATTCTGGCTACGAATCCCACCGCTGAAGGCGAAGCGACGGCTGTTTATCTCTCAAAACTCATCAAGCCACTTGGCGTCCGCGCAACGCGCATTGCGATGGGCATTCCGGTCGGCTCCGACCTTGAATATGCCGACGAGGTGACGATGATGAAGGCGATGGAAGGGCGGCGCGATCTGTAACGCTCGTGCGTCCGTACGATTGCTGCAGTACCCTGTGATTCCTCAAAACTTGCTCGATGGATCCTAAATTATAGTAATTTCAGCGCAAGCAAACCGGTGGCTTTGGCCGTGTCAGCTGAAGCCCCAGCGAGGTGCCGCGTGCCTCAACTCAATCAATACATGACGCAGTACGATCACGAACACACAAACCCGTGGAATAGGTTTCTCCACGCGGTCGGGATTCCCATCATCATCGCCGGCATCGTCCTCTTGGTGATGATGCACTGGCGGCTCGGGACCGCGTTGTTCGTTGGCGGCTGGATCATGAATTTCCTCGGTCATCGAATCGAGGGCAACAAACCCGCCTTTTTTCAGGGACTGATATACTTTCTTGTTGGGCCGTTGTGGGTCGCGAAGGAGTTCAAGGATGCCGTGTTCGGCGGCAGGCATAAATCATCTGTTCAGCACTGATTCGAACTGAAACAGAAGCGATCGCGTCTCCGGGCCCGTTACCGGAACTCTGCCGATATCGAAGTTTTACGTGAAACTATTGAAATCATTGGAGTTGCATGCGCCTCTCCACAGATTGACCTCAATGCCGCAAGTAACTTTTTCGAACATCGCGCCCCGTTGTCATACGCGGCGAACGCGCGGATGTTAAGCTGAAAAAACGCTCAGAGGCAGGCGGTGGCAGACCTGAATACACTCGACGATCCAGGATCCCCGAAGCGCCGCAGCACGCGCGTCGTGCAGGCTGTTCCTATCATTGTGTCCGGCGCCGACGCATTAGGCCAATCCTTCAAAGAGCGGACGTCCACAGTGATGGTCAACTGTCACGGATGCAAGTACCAATCAAAACATTACGTCCCCAAAAATTCGTGGGTCTCCCTGGAAATTCCGCGGCAGGAAGTTTCTGCACCGATGTTCGTGGTGAGAGGCAGGGTCGTCTGGGTGCAGCGGCCGCGCACCGTGCGAGAGCTTTTCCAGATCGGCGTTGAATTTGAGATCGCCGGGAACTACTGGGGAATCGCTTTTCCACCCGAAGATTGGTACACCGGCGCGACCGGACTAACCGGCGATATTCCTGCGCCGGCGACTCGCGCGCCAATCGGCGGAGTCGAGCCAGCCGATCCATCGAGACTGCTCGCACCAGAAACAAGACTCGAATTAGTTCCGCCCGCAACAACGCACAACTCTCCAGCGCCGGAGACAGCTCACGCTCAAACGGCGGAAGCTCCGATGGCACACGGGGGTGCGTCTATTCTGGGCCCGACGCCGGCTGATCTTGCAAAAGAGATGGAGCGGCTCGTCGCCGAAGCAAAGCAAAGCCTGCATCAGGTGGCGCGATACGAAAGCCGCACGGCGGTATCCGAAGAAATTGAAGCCAAGCGTTCCAAGATTGATGCGCAGCTAAAAGAAGCCATCGATCAAGCGGTGCAAGCGTCTGTATCGCGTATTTCCGAGCAAGCGCTCCAGGTTGTCGTCCAGCGATCTGCGCTCCAAACTGCGTCCATCGTCGAAGATGCGCGAGCTGCCACAGAGATTGGCCGCGCTGAAATTGAAGCCCAACTTCGACAATCTCTTGAAGCCGCCGTTCACGAGAATGCGTCAAAGGCTGCGGAGCAGGCTGTCCGCCAAGCCGCGGAATCAACGACGTCACAAACGCTGCACCAAGCGGTCGAGGACGCTGTTGAGAAGGCGATCGCAAACCGAGCTTCGGTGCCGGACTACTTTGCCTCGGATGACGCAGCGCGCGAACGAAGTCAACAGCTTCGGCGCGAAGTGGAGGAGGCAGCGGCCAGGGCGCGGGCGCAAAGCATC
>PMAA01000166.1:18033-47547 GCA_003152355.1 Acidobacteriota bacterium
AAGTTCAGAACGAAGCCGGCGCCGTCGCGAGCCGTTGGCAAAATGAGCTTCAGTCATCACTCGATGGCGCTTCGCAGAAACTGAACGAGCAACTTGCGCGCGTGTCGCAAGCCATCGTCGAACAAGCCGAGCGCGATATCGCCGCGCGGAACTCGAACTTGAGAATTGCATTCGAAGACGCGACGGCCAGCGCGCAAAAGACGATCGATGACGTAAGAGCCACGGTTGCGCAGGAACAGTCGCGCGCCGAAGCGACAAAGATCGAAATTCAAGACGCAGCGCGAACAACATTGGACGCGACACGCCAACAACTCGAGCAGTTGACTTCGTCGCATCTCGCGGAAATCGGCCGCCTCGCCGACGGCGTTGTCGCGGAGAAGGCGCAGGGCCTCCAACCTGCCCTCGAGGCTTCCGCGCAGCAGATCTATCATCACGTTGCCGCCGAAATCGCGAATCATCTTGCGCCCCAGATCGACGATGCACGAAAAGTAACCGCAGAATTGGCAGCCGCGCGAGCGGAAGCCGAGGACGCGCGGCAATCCCTTCAGACGCGGCTCCAGGAGGCTGCTGAGGACTCGCTTCGGGGGGCGCTCGATCGCCTAAAAGAGCAAACGGAACAATTCCCGGCGCAATTTGAGGAAGACCTCCGCGCGCGCTTGAAGAAGACCGAGGAGCAACTCGAAGCGAAGACAACGGAAACGATGCATGCNNGCTGAGACGTCGCGGAAATTCACGTCTGAGCTCGACGGCTACAGCCGCAATTACGTTCAGCACGCCCAAAATCAGATGGAAGAGGCGGGGAATGATGTTGCGACCCGTACTGGCGAGCGCGTCAAGGAAGCAGCCGACACGACGGCGGCAACCTTCGCCGACGAAGTTCACCGCCTCGCAAGCAATACGCTCAGCCAATTCGAAGATGTTTCACGCGAGTCCACCGAGCGGATTCAAACCGAGATGCAGCAGTCACAGGACAAGTCGCTCGCGGAATTCCGCGACATGCTCGACGAACGCGTGACGCAGGGAGTCGAACGCGCCGGCCTAACCCTTGAGACGCAGCTCAAGCCGCTGATCGAAAACTGGCAGGCCCAGCGCGAAAATCAGCAGCGCGCGTGGATGGAACAGGTTCAACACGCGACCGACGAATCCATTGACCACTTCAAGTCGCGATTGGAGAACGCTTCGAATTCCTGGCTGCTCGCCTCCGCCACGACATTGGGCCAGCATTCACAAGCCGTAATCGAAACGCTTGCGCAGTTGGCTGAAAAGCGATTAAGAGACGCTTGCTCCGACGTTCTCGCGGGAATGGGCGACACCATCCGCGAGCGCTTGATGGGTATTTCTGCCGGCATCGGGACGCCCGAGAAGAACGCAGAAAGATCCGAAGACAAGAGTCCCGACAATAAATAGAGTGGTTGTATTTAGCCGGCACCGTTCTGTGACGAGCGCAAGCATTCGAACGAAATCCCGCAAACCGTTATAATCGCCAAATGCCGAATGATGCCTTTTTGAGCGTCTGGTGCCGGGACTTTCGCGACGAATTGCTGCCGGAGCGTTTCGAGCAATTCCTTTCGACGGTTCCTTTCTCGACGGCTCAATCGGGCTTCAGCAATCTCGTTATTCGCGCCGTCGGCCCTCAGGAGGCGCCGCTCTTTGAATCCGTAATTGGCCGTATCTATCAAGACCCGGCCGAAATCATTGAGCTCGTACGCGAACATTTGAATGCGGATTCAGCATATGAGGCGCGCGGATACTGGGATTTATGGGGCCTCAATACGGCGACCGGTGTTTGGCATTTACAGCCCGAACCTGTAGAAATTCGGTGTTATGGCGAGGAGTATGACGACGGCATTTGGAAAGAATACGGCCATTTTCAGGTCGCCGTCGGCTTCGAGCATTTCTTTACCGGCCACGCACGTCTTCTCGGATTTGGAAGTGAGCCCGCCGCCGCGACCCAGCATCCCGACGAAGCGAGATTTCTCAAATTGATGACTGAACGAGAGAGCTTCCGGACGTACCACGCGCGAACGCGCGTAAACATCCGAAAACTGTTGGACTGGATGCAGCGCATTGAACGGACTTTGCCAGTAGATCGAGCGCTCTTATGGTCCGAGGGAGAGGAAAACTTCGAGGCACGCATCGAAGAGATTCTCGCAGTGCGGTGAGTTGGTGCGGTGCGCTAGTGCGCTGAGCTGGGACAACGGTTAAAATGAAATCGGATTGCAGGTATTGAATATCCTGATGAGCTCGGGTGGGCGCAAATTGAATCGTCGATGCGGAATTTTATTTTTTTGTTTTGTCGCGGTTTTGATGGAAGCATGTAGCGGTCCGGCTACGTCTAACCAAACGGCGGAAACTCCTGCGCAGCCGGCGGCGCCCGCGATCCCGGCTGACGTACAGCAGGTTGCCGAGACTTCCCTCGGCTCGGAAGCGGAAGTTCTGGTTTACGGGGACCTGGCATTGAACGGAAAAAAGCAAATACTTGAGATCAACAGAATCAAGAAAACACCGGAAACAAAAGTACCCGGAATTCTGGTCACGCGCTTGGCGGTGGTGGAAGATGACGGAGGCACTTGGAAGCAGGTACTCTTGTGCGATGAACACTTGAAAAATCCCAGTGGCTATCTGGCAGCGACGCCCATCGCACCCGTTTCCGGTTGGCGGCTGCAGTACGAACAGCACCCGGACTCGGGGCTTGTGATGTACTTCACTCCGCTCGACAAGCCTGCCGGAGGCTACGTGCAAACCATCGGCGTAAAATGGAATCCTAAGATGAAGCGTTATCAATCCCTTGATCGAAACTACGAACAGTTTTTGGGCGAAACCAATTCGCTCGAAATGCCGGAGATGAGAGTCCAATAGTGAGCGCCGCAGCAGCTCAAGTCGCATCGAAACCCCGCGCTGTAGAAGCCCGGACGCCTGGCTGGAAGCAGCTCGTGCGTTTGCTGCCGTACCTCGGCCGCTACAAGGGCGGAATGACCATCGGCATGATCGCGCTCGTTGCGATGGGATTGGTGGGAAACCTTGTGCCGCTGCTGATGGGTGTGATTTTTGATTGCGTCAGCAACGAGCCGAAACCATTGAGCAAGCTGGTCGGCAAGCTCGGCATTATTTCCGTTTGGTTCGGCCGGTATTATCAGCCGCTCAACCGGCACACCCTGGCCATCTTCTGCTTCGTGCTGATCGCTGCGATTGCATTAAAGGGAATTTTCTCTTTCCTTACACGCTGGATCCTGATCGGCGTCTCGCGCGAAATTGAGTACGACATCCGCAACGACCTTCTAACCGATCTCATGCAGCTTGAGCCCGAATTTTACGTGCGCAACCGGACAGGCGAGCTGATGTCCCGCTGTACGAACGATCTGAATAACGTTCGCATGGTGCTCGGCCCGGGAATCATGTACAGCGCCACGACGATCATCACTTTCATTTTGGCCGTGAGTGTGATGTTGATGATTTCCCCGGTTCTCACATTTTTCGTGCTTGTTCCCGTGCCAATTGTCGCCCTCGCGGTTCGATACTTCGGCCAAATCATCCACAATCTATTCGAGAAGATACAGGCCTCGCTTGCCACGCTTTCAGCGCGAGCCCAGGAGAATTTTTCCGGCGTACGTGTGATCCGAGCGTACGTGCAGGAACAGGTTGAAATCCAGAACTTCGACTCGGCAAACCGCGAATATGTTTCGAGAAACGTGCGCCTCATATTGGCGTGGAGCATGTTCATGCCGGCGTTGACTGCGCTGATTGGAGTGACTTTCCTGCTCGTACTGTGGCAGGGCGGGCGTCTTGTGATGACCAACCGAATCTCGCTCGGCGAGTGGGTGGCGTTCTACACGTTCCTTGGCCAGCTTATCTGGCCGATGGTGGCGCTTGGATGGGTGACCAATATTTTCCAGCGCGGCGCAGCTTCAATGGGGCGTTTGAATTACATCTTTGACAGCAAGCCAAAAATCAACGACGCCGCCTTAGGGCTTGAGGGCGTCGCCAGCGAAGATTCGCTGGCCGTTCGGAATTCGCCAAAGATTCTAGGCGAAATTGAGTTCCGCAATTTGAATTTTGCATATCCAACAGCTGGGAACGGCACACCTGCGACGCCGGTTCTCAAAGACATTAACCTGCGAGTCCCTGCCGGCTCGACACTCGCGATCGTCGGCCCGACGGGAAGCGGCAAGTCAACATTGGCGGCACTCGCCGCTCGTTTGTGGGAAGCGCCGCCCGGCACGGTGCTGCTCGACGGCCGTTCGATTCGCGAATGGCCGCTGGCCAAACTTCGGCGCGCGATGGGATTCGTACCGCAGGATACGTTCCTGTTCAGCGAATCGCTCGCGGAGAATGTCGCTTTTGGTATGGACGCGGCGCGCCCAGAGCAGATCGAAAGGGCTGCCGAGATTGCGAGCATCCACGGCGACATTTCCGAGTTCCCGGAGAAGTTCGGTACGATGATCGGCGAGCGCGGCCTGACGCTTTCCGGCGGTCAGAAACAGCGCACAGCTCTGGCCCGCGCCATCATTCGCGATCCGCAGATTCTTGTTCTTGACGATGCCCTATCGAGCGTTGACACCGAAACCGAGGAGCGGATTCTCGATCAGCTTCGCGACGTGATGAAGGGGCGAACGACGATTATCGTGTCTCATCGTTGCTCCACCGTGCGTGATGCCGATCAAATTGCCGTCCTCGTGGACGGCCGCATCGCCGAACTCGGCACGCACCAGGAATTGCTCGGAATCGGCGGCTATTATGCCGACCTTTACCAGAAGCAGCTTCTCGAAGAGGAATTGGAACGCGCATGACCGACATTCGCGAAGAAGAAGCGCTAGGGAAGATTTATGACACGCGGTTGACGCACCGTTTGATGCAGTACTTGCGCCCGCATGGATGGTGGGTATTCTTTGCGCTCGTCCTGGCAGTTGCTGTTGCTCCTCTCGAAATCATCGGCCCATACTTCTTCAAGGTCGCAGTAGATAGCTACATCACACCGGTGCTGAGCCATAGGCTCGCCTACGCCGTGGCGATGCGCGCGCTTGGATGGATTACGCTTGCGTTCCTCGCCTCACTGGTTTTCAGCTTCGGCTTGCAATACGTTCAAATGCGCGTGATGCAGCGCGTCGGCCAGGAAATCATGTACGACCTGCGCCGCGAAATATTCACTCATCTCCAGAAGCTGCCGTTCAGCTTTTACGACCGCAGCCCGGTGGGGCGATTGGTGACCCGCGTAACGACGGATGTGGATGCGCTCAATGACCTGTTCGCGTCGGGCGTTGTCGCTATGCTGAACGACTTCTTCGTGCTTTTCGTTCTGATCGCTGTGCTATTCCACTTCGATACCAGGCTCGCCTTGGCCACGCTTTCACCGCTGCCGTTGATGCTGCTGATTACGCTGGTATTCCGAACGCAGGTGCGCGATGCAAACCGGCGTATCCGAACGGCCATCGCGCGGATCAATGCGTTCCTTCAGGAACACATCACGGGAATGGCCGTGGTGCAGCTTTTTAATCGCGAAAATAAATCCAAGCGGGAGTTCGAAGTTCTGAATCGCGTTCACATGGATGCGTACAAGGACGCGATCAATGCCTTCGCGTATTTCTACCCCGCGGTGGAATTCCTGAGCGTAGCAGCAATCGCCCTCGTTTTTTGGTTCGGGGGAATTCAGGTCATCAACGGCACTCTGAGAGCCGGACTTCTCATTGCTTTCATGATGTGGGCACAACGATTTTTCAGGCCCATCCAGGATTTGAGCGACAAGTTCAATATTCTTCAGACGGCGATGGCTGCCTCCGAGCGAATCTTCAAGCTCCTGGATGAACCGTTGACGTCTCCTGCGAGCGGGAATCTACATGAACTCCCTGCTACGCGAGGTGAAATCGAGTTTCGCAACGTCTGGTTCGCCTATCGCGGAGGAGCGAATCCTTCCGATGATAATTGGGTATTGCGGGACGTTTCGTTCCGGGTCGAGTTGGGACAGACGATCGCGATAGTCGGCCACACTGGCGCTGGCAAAACCACGTTGATTCAACTGCTTCTTCGCTTCTACGAAATCCAGAAGGGCCAGATTCTGATCGACGGAGTGGATATTCGGGACCTCGACCTTGAGGATTTGCGGCGCCAATTCGGCATCGTGCTTCAAGATCCATTCCTTTTCACGGGATCGATTGAATCGAATGTGCGCCTCGGCACCGAGACAATAGACCGAGTGACCGTCGAGAGGTCTCTTGCAGAAGTGGGCCTCGGCGACTTAATCCGCTCGATGCCTAAGGGCGTCGAATCAGATGTCACTGAGCGCGGCGCCACGCTCTCAGTCGGCCAGAGACAGCTCATCAGCTTCGCTCGCGCGCTCGCTCACAACCCTAAATTCCTAATTCTCGACGAGGCCACGTCCAGCGTGGACACGAAAACAGAATTGATGATCCGTGCGGCGCTCGATCGCCTCCTTGAAGGACGCACCGCGCTCGTCATCGCGCATCGCCTCAGCACGATTCAGCATGCGGACCGTATTCTCGTGTTTCACAAAGGGCGCCTGCGTGAAGAAGGCTCTCACCAGGAGCTGCTCGCGCGGCGCGGCATCTACTACCGCCTATACCAGCTTCAGTACAAGGATCAGGAACTTCAGATTCCCGTCGGAGGACCTGCTCTCGCCGGTCCGGCTGGCCCGCTTCCCGCGGATGACTGAGATCCGCTCGTGAATCCCAAAGAGCCGCCGCAAATTCTCATCTCCGCAGGTGAGGCATCCGGAGATATGTACGCCGCGCGCCTTGCCACCGCGCTGCGGCAGCGAACTGGCGCAACGATCTTCGGCATGGGGGGATCACGGATGCGGGAGGCTGGCGTCGAACTTATCATCGATGCCAAGGAAATCGCGGTTCTTGGGATTACGGAAGTCATTCACAAGGTTCCTACCGTTTTGAAAATTCTGCGTCGGCTTCGCAACGAAGCTGCGCGGCGCAAACCCGCACTCTCGATCCTAGTGGATTCGCCCGGCACCAACCTTCCACTCGGCAAGAAGCTGCATCGCCTGGATCTGCCGGTGGTGTATTTCATCACGCCGCAAATCTGGGCGTGGCGGCCGTGGCGCATCCGGGCAATGAAGCGGATTCTCACTCGCGTCCTCGTCATCTTTCCATTCGAGGAGGCGATCTATAAAGATGCCGGGATCCCTGTAAATTTCGTCGGGCACCCGCTCGTTGACGTGGTGCGTCCGTCGAAGAGCCGCGACGAATTTCTCGCTGAGCACGGACTTGATGCTTCGCGGCCTATCGTGGCGCTTCTGCCAGGCAGCCGGCCGAGCGAAGTCGGCTTGAACTTGCCGGACATGCTGGATGCCTGCGAAGGTCTTGCGCGCGATTTGAATCCGCAGTTCGTCATGGCCGCAGCGCCAGGGATTCCCGAGCAATTCTTCCAGCGCTATATGCGGCCCGGTCTGGCAATTACGCGGATCGCGGGTGAGCCGTACGACGTTCTGGCCAGCGCTGACTGCGGAATCGTCTCAAGCGGAACCGCCACCGTCGAAGCTGCGCTGTTGGGAACGCCGATGGTGGTGGTGTATCGCGTGTCCGCGCCCAGCGCCTTCATCCTGCGACGGATGATCCGTGCGCCACACCTCGCAATGGTCAACCTCATCGCCGGCCGCAAAATCGTGCCCGAATTGATTCAGGACGACTTTAAGGGGCCCCGCGTCGAGGCGGAGGTCAGGCGGCTTTTAAGTTTGGCGGAAGATCGCGAAGAAATGAAGCGCGACCTTGCGGATATGGCCGCGCGGCTCGGTGCTGGCGGGGCGATTGACCGAGCCGCGGAGATCCTTGCGGCAATGCTATCGCCGTAAACTGGACAAGCAA
The DNA here is from genome assembly GCA_003152355.1 of Acidobacteriota bacterium. Taxonomy (GTDB): domain Bacteria; phylum Acidobacteriota; class Terriglobia; order Acidiferrales; family UBA7541; genus Palsa-147. The sequence continues at coordinate 25,860 of PMAA01000166.1, forward strand.
CTGTACCATCGGGTTTGGTATCTTAGAAATGCGGAGACTGACTTCCTTGGTTAAATATACCGCTGGATTCCTGCGCGCGCATCCTCTAATTTTCGCTCTGGCGTCAGCGCTCGCTGCCGGGTTTTGTGTTCCTGGCGCAAGTGCGCAATCGTTAGCCCGATTTCCCTTACGGGCCACTCATTACGACGTCGAAGTTGCGCTCCATCCCGCCGACCAGACTATTTCCGCGCGCGCCAAAGTGGACTTTGTCGCGGGAGCGCCGACGCGCACTTTTGTTGTCGAATTGCACCAGGATCTGAAGGTTACCGCGGTGCGAGGCGCGAACGGCAAGCCGCTTGAATTCAGCCGTGATAACAATCCCGCGTTCAATCTGCGCGTCAATCTTCCCGACGCCCTAGTTTCCGGCAATACGACTTCCGTGACATTCGAATACACCGGCCCTGTTTCGCTCGAAGAGGACAGCCCGTCCAAAGGCGTGCGCTTAGCGTCGGTGGACAAGAACGGTGGTTATCTTCTATTACCATCGCGCTGGTTTCCGCTGACGAACTATCCGTCGAACCGGTACACCTATCGCTTCAAGATTGTAGTTCCCGATTCTTTTGCCGTGGTCGGCACCGGCCAAGCAGATTCACCGCAGCTTGTGCCAGCGACAAAGGCCGGCGAGCAAGGCCAGGCGATTTACGTATTTCAGTCCGATCGGGCGTCACCCGGTGGAACCTTCGTCTTCGGCAACTTGCAACTGAACCCCGTGAAAGTCGAAGGCTTCTCAGTCCCTGTGTATGCGCCTCCGGCACAAGCTGGCACCGCAAATCTTTATGGCGCTTCGCTCGCACACGCAGTGACTTACTTCTCCGACGTTTTTGGATCCCTGCCCGAACGCAGTTTTGTAATCGCGCAGATGCCGGATGGTTCGTTGGGCGAATATGCGGGACCCGGGATCATTTTGATTAGCGCGCGCCAATGGACGCCGCGGCCGAACGAGCGCCTGATCTCCGAACTCGTGGCGGAGCAATGGTGGAACGACGAGATATTGCCGGCGTCATCCGCCGACGTGTGGCTTTCCGACGGTCTTTCCTACTATTCCGGAGCGCTTTACGCTGAAGAGACCGGCGGAGAGGCCGGCCTGAGGAAGGCGCTAGACGACTTCGCTGTCGGCACGCTGATGTACGAAGATGCGGCGCCGATTTCGCAGGCGCAGCGGCTTCAACCGTATTCGGACGAGTATCGCTCTGTGGTCGAAGATAAGGGCGGCATGGTGTTCCACATGCTCCACAACGAGCTTGGAGATGCGGTCTTCCGTTCGCTGCTCAAGGATTTTTTTGCGAAATATAATGGCAAGACTGTCACCCTCGAGGAGTTCGAGAAAATGGCGGAATCGAGAAAGCCGGCAACTCCGGCTCCGGCTGGGCAGCCGTCGGTCAACCTCGTCGCGTTCTTTTCACAATGGGTGAATTCGACCGGCATTCCGGACTTCAAGCTTGAATACATCGTGTACCGGACGAAAAAAGGATTCAAAGTTGTCGGCAAAGTTACACAGGAACTCGATACCTTCCGGATGCCCGTCGAAGTCCGTGTGGATACCGAAGGCAACCCTGAATACAAGAAAATCAACGTCGCTGGTCTGGCTTCCGAGTTTCAGATCGAGACGTTCGGCAGACCAAAGCCGAATGGTATTACGCTCGATCCGAATAATAATCTTCTCAAGGCGAGCCCGAAACTCCGGGTCCGCGCGGCGATCGCACGTGGCGAAGGCTTGGCGGTTCAAGCGAGATACTACGATGCGATTCAGGAGTATCAGCACGCGCTCGATCTGCAGGCAAATAATTCGCTCGCTCACTTTCGAGTAGGCGAAGCCCTCTTCTACCAGAAGAACTACCAAGCCGCCGCGAATGCGTTCCGCGCCGCGCTCGATGGCGACCTTGATATGTCTTACAAATGGGTCGAAGTCTGGAGTCACATCTACATCGGCAAGATTTATGATTTGACGGGTCAACGCGAACGCGCAGTCAACGAGTACAGCCGAGCGCAACACCTGAAAGACGATACTGGCGGCGCACAGGCCGAAGCGGATCGCTACCTAAAGAAGCCTTACGGCGAGGATTCGAGCGGCTCGACGACAAAGTCTTAATCTTCGTTCCCTAACTCATAGCGGTTTGAGTCCCGCTAGCTCCGGCGCGGCGACGCCCTTGTGCTGAAGCATCACCTGGAACGCCTCACCCATTCCTTCCGGAAAGATCAAGCTTTTGAACTGCAAGCGAGAGCGCAGTTGGCCGGCTTCTTCGGCGCCGTCCAGCTTCAGGTCTGCGAAGTTACACTGACGCGCAAGCGACAGCAGAAAATTCGTTTGTGATGCCACGCCTGTTCGCATGAGGCCGCTCTTCTGTCCCCATATATCGAGCGACGTGAAATTCAGATGAGCCGTCAAATCCTGTTCGCCGGGCAAGCGATAAAACTCTTCGCTAGCGCGATGCTGACAATACGCCAGCATGGTGCCGCTCATGTGGCGTTCGTCGTAGAGTTCGCGTGCTTCTCGACCGTAGTCAATCGTTAGAACGAAGCCACGATCAAGTTTTCGCCCGATGTCTTCAATCCAGGCGCATGCACGCAAACCAGCTTCTGCGTGTTGGCCTTCGCCCAATTCAACTCGCTGCCGGCGAAAGTATTCGTCCACATCGGGAGATGAAACCGGCATTTTGCGTTCGATCAATTCGTCATCGGCCGCATCCACATAAATTTCCTGGAGCGTACCTTTTTCCATCACGACCCGATGTACGGGCAGCGCATCCAGAAACTCATTCGTGAGAACGCACCCTTGGGCGATTGCTTCGGCCATCTCTGAGAGAATTGATGCGTGACCGGCAGAAATGTGACCGGCAAGCGCGCTATTCGCAACTTCTCGCCGCTTGGCTGATATCTCGATTGCGCTGTAATCGATTGCCTCATAAAATTCCGGCAGCTCATCGAGCGAAAAGTCCAAAATCTGCCGCGCTAAGGCTCCGGTGCCTGCGCCGAATTCCGCCGTTGTGAAGCGGCTCGGCCGACCGAGAATTCTCCACATCTCGTCCAGTTGCCGCGCAATTAGCCGCCCGAAAATGGGAGACATATCCACGCTCGTGTAGTAATCAGTGCGCCGTCTTTCAGAAGGCCCGTCGTAATAGCCGAATTGTGGGTGATAAAGGCACGCTTCCATGTACTTCTCGAACGTGATCGGACCAGCGGCACTAATGCGCTCGACAAGCAATCTGTGAAGGGCCGTGCTGGCAGTTCGCAAGAGCGTCAATCCTGGCGCTGGGGGTTGCTGGTAAACATTTCGATCACATAGTCGTGCAGACCGTCGTAAAGCTGCTTTTGGAACATCCACGGGAACTGCGCGTTATCGATTTCTCTCGGGCGTAGCTGGAGCAAGTAGACGTGAATTCCGGCGTCATCGAATCTGTAACGAATTTCCAATTCGACTCCATCGCCGCTAGGCCGCGCGTCGAAGACAAACAACGGATGCTCGTAGCGCGCAAGCTCTGAAAACACTTTCTGGATGCGTTGTTCGCGCTCCTTTTCGTCCGCAGTCACGCGCGCGCCGCCCCGACATGTAACTTTTGCTTTGCAACGCGCTGAAATGCGTTGAGCGCTTCGCGATCGAAAAGCACAAAATAGACTTTTTCGATTGTCGTCGAGCCTTCCAGATGGCGCATGGTTTCGTCAATCATGATCTCCGCGCAATCAGCAAGGGGAAAACCGGCGATTCCGGTCCCGACCGCAGGAAAAGCGATCGTCTTAAATTTCTTGTCCGCCGCAAGACGTAACGACACGCCCGTGGAACTTCGCAAGGCCTTTGCAGTCGTCTGGCCACCTAGTTGCATGCTCGCAGCATGGATTACATATCGAGCTTTCAAATTCCCTCCGGTTGTGACGGCGGCGCTGCCGATGGGAATCGAGCCGATTTCATTGCATTCTCGCTGGATCGAATCGCCGCCCTTCCGGCGAATCGCGCCGGCGACGCCTCCGCCCAACTGCAGATCATTGTTAGCGGCGTTCACTACGGCGTCCGTATCAATCTCTGTGAGATCGCCTTGCTGGATGATGATGCGGTTGGCAAATTTCATGGCGGGTTTCAAGGTGTTGACGTTGACGCAGGTGTTGATGCGGCTCGTGATAAATCCGGCGACTCCGTTACGACCACGACTTCTTTACCCATCCGCCGGCCGACTTCCGTACAAGCGAAAATTGTCTCGTCGGAAGTTTCGAGCGCACGAACGACTTCCAGCAGTTTCGTATTTGGCGCTGGAATGAAAAAGCGCATTCCGACGCAGTGCTCGGCGCGAAACGTAATCGTGGCTATTTCCGACACGGAAAGCGAGGACGTAGTGCTCGCGAGGATCGCGCCCGGCCTGGCAAATTTGTCGAGCAACGTGAAGATTTCGAGCTTCGTCTCCATCTCTTCAGGAGTCGCCTCAATCACCATATCGGCCTCGCGAATCGACTCATCGACTGAACGAGAAGTACGGATCAGTCCGATTGCCGCGTCTCGCTGCTTTCCGGTCAGCTTTCGGCGGGCGACTCCTTCGTCGAGTCTCGCCTGAATCCACGCGAGGGCCTGTTCGAGGGTGCCAGCGGATAAGTCTTCGAGAACCGTGTGGTAGCCGCCCTGTGCAGCCATGCAGGCAATTCCTCGGCCCATAGTGCCCGCGCCAATCACCGTGATCGTTTTCACTTCCATTTTCGAATCCACCTAAGCCCGCACAGGAAAGAGACGCGCGGCATTGTCGTAGAGAATCTTTTGCTGCGCGACGGGAGAGATTGGCAGCGCGCGGAATTTCGCAATATTGCCGCGCACGCCGGGGACGCCAGGGCCAGGCCAATCTGTTCCGAAAAGAACTTTGTCGGCGATTTCTTCGATCCGCGGAAAGCACTCCATTAATTTCTGCGGCGGAATCCCTGAGACATCCATGTACATGTTCTTGTGCCGCCGCACGAGAAAGAATGCTTCTTCCATCCAAAGCGGCCGGCCGCCGTGCGCCAGAATGACGACAAGATCAGGAAAGTCGACGCCGAGATCATCCGCAAGCATCGGCTGCGCGTAAAGATTGCGCGCGCCGGGAAATATCGAGGTGCCAGTATGAATCATCACCGGCAATCCGACCTCCTGCGCCTTCTCATACATCGCTGCGAGAGGGCCGAATCCGTCGCGATACGCATTCGGCGCGAACAATTGGTGCGACGGATGCACTTTAAGTCCGCGAATTCCGATGTCCTTCAGCCGCTGGACTTCTGCGCCGGCATCCGGAACGAATTTCGGATGCACGGAACCGAATGCCAGAAGACGATCCGGTTTGATCGAACAATACTTCGCAATCCAATCGTTCACCTCCGGCCCAAATCCGATCACTTCAGGGCTGACGTAATTGATCAAACCCGCGCGCTCGATTTCCGCCTCGTCGAGAAATTTCAAAAAGTCCGTCGCGCTCGCCGAGTACTTCTCGACCTCCGCGTAATCTTTCCTCCCATGCTGAATTAATTTAAGTGCGTGCGGCTTGAACTGATCGAGCGGCTGGATGTGAATATGGATATCAATGATGGGCGGCAAGTGGTGATATGTCCTTAAGAGAGCTGTGATACCGGAACGGTGTAATTGGCTTCTGAAACAGGGTGAATTTTGTCCCGATTAGAAACGACCTCGATCTTTTGTTTTGTGCGAGTTACGGGCGTTTCTAATAATTTGGAGTGTCGATTAGAAATGAAGGGAATTTGGGTGGTGGACGGCTCAGGTTTCTCTCGAAACCCCGCGCGGAGAGCCGCGGGCAAGATGCCCGCGCCACGAACTACTGAATCCCGACCGGCACTCGTCACTGACAAAAACCTACGGGCTGGAAGGCGCCAAGCAGGACCAGGCGCGAGCGGCTGACCGGGACGTGTCCAGTTCATTTTAACATCTAACAGCATCATGTTTTATTTATAGCAGCGTGTTGGGAGGTGCGCAAGTGAGTGGGTATGTGGACTGGAGGGACGGAAATAGGAAAAGTGAAAAGGGAAAAGAGGAGAATGGAAATCTCAGACGCGAAATTGTACGTTGTGAGATTGGACGAAAAACGCCGGCAGGATGCCGGCGCTACGATGGCAATTGGAGGGTGAGCCATGTTCAGCCTTTAATATCGGGGCACGAGTGGATCGATTTCGGTCGACCAGCGATCGATTCCACCGGTCATCGAGCGTGCGCCTTCGACGCCTTGCGATCGCAGCCATGCCGCAGCGTCGAGGCTGCGCACGCCGTGATGGCAGAAAAGAATCACATCCTCAGCAGACTCAAGCGCCGCCAGATTTGCGGGAATCTCGCGCATCGGAATCAGTTTTGAACCTTCGATCCGAATAGTGTCGTATTCCCACGGCTCGCGTACATCCACGAAAAGAAATTTCTCGCCGCGATCCCGCCGCTGCTTCACTTGCTGCGGCGATACCTCAATGTTTGCGAGCGGATCAGTGGTCATCGGTTGTTAGTAAGCGCTTAATAGCCGAAATCGGCCGGCGCCGAGTAGGCGTGTTCGCGAACGCCCAATCCATTAAATCGCGGAATTCCAAGCTGGTCGAGATAGGCGCGCCGGTCGGCGACTCGCACCACCCACTTTTCGAGCCAATGCTCAAAATCCTCTAGCTTGCGGCTTCCGGCGTGGTATTCAGAGAAAAACTCGTGATCGCGGCCGTAATATCCCTGCACAGGAGAGGGATGCGCGCCGCCGGGTTCGTGAACCACCGCAGCAACAAGAAATCCCGGCACAAGCGTGCGGTTCGGATCCGACGCAATCACTTCGGCCGGCACGATTTCCTCCGTGACGAGAATTACCTTCCTCGCAGCCCGCGCGCCATCTATCGCGACTCCGAGACTGCCCCAAAGATGAGCATTCCCAGATTCATCGGCGCGTTGCACGTGCAAGATCGCAATGTCTGGACGCAGGGCGCGAACTGCGACGAGTTTGTCTTCGTTCACCGGCGACACGAACTCGCGCAAGTTGCCATTCTTCCTCAGCAAGTCGCTGCCGAGCGTCGAATAAGTCGGCAAGAACGGAATTCCAAGCGCACCCGAATGAAGTGCGAGGGCCATCGTGAAATTCGAATAATCCGTCATGTCAATTCGCCGCGGAATATTTTGCTCCATGGCGCGCCGCAGGCAGTACCCTACACCTGCCGACACATTACCCACCCAAGCGGCCATGACTTTCGAAACGCAGCCCGCGCCAATCATCTGATCGAACAAGATGTCCGAGATCGGGCCCACGATTGTTAGATCGCGCCGTCCCTGACGGATCAGTTCATGCCCCGCGGCAAACGGGATCATCTGTTCCAACTGCGCGCCAAGAAGAACCATCGAACCTGAGGGCACATGCTGCGACATCGCGTCGCGCATCGTCATCAATTTGCTGGAAGCACTCATGTTCGCGTGTGTTCGCCTGAAGCTATTTGGTCCAGAAATGATTCGAGTCGAGCGAGCGCATCACCGCAAGTTCCGCGTCACTCGGTGCTGGAGTTTCAACGTGATTATCGGCAACTCGCAACGTCCATCCCGTGTTCGCAAGCACGTCCTCGACCGCCACGCCGGGATGAGTGGACGCGAGAAACGCCTCTCCGTCGCTTCCGTAACGCAGCACACCGAGCGTTGTGATCAATGCCGACGGGCCAGTGTGGCCAGGAAGCCCCTGCGTTGAGCGCCAGCTATTTCCCCGACCGTAACCCGGTGACGTGATGTACCCGACGCGCTCGCGCAGTCGCGATTTCTCGTGCGCGAGCAACACAACCGTGCGCTTAGCCAGGGAGGCAATATCACAAGCGCCGCCCGAACCTGGCAGTCTGTGCATCTCGCCGTGGCGGCCGCCCCAGGTTGAATTCAAATTCCCAAAGCGGTCGACCTCCGCCGCTCCGAGAAATCCGACGTGCACGCGGCCTTGTTGAAGCAACGCCATCACATCGAGCATCTGTCCGCTCTGTGTGGCACACCGCAAATTCGGAGGATCGCCCATCGTATAAAGCAGCTGAGGTGAAGGTGTTTCCCGGATCAAACCATTCTCGTAGAGTCCCACCGCATTGGGCGCGTGAGTTCGCTTCGCGACAAGAAATGCGAGCATCGGCAACCGCATGCCGACAAACACCAGCTCACCGTCTGCGATTTCGCGCGCGGCTGCCGCGACCATCAACTCGCTATACGTATAGCCGCGTGCGGTAATCTGCGCTTCTATCGCGGTTGGCACGGCCAAGTCTTGCCTTTCATTACTGCAGATTCGCAGCAGAACTCAACTCGCTTGATCGAAGTGTGTTCGATATTACTTTCCACGAAATACCGGAAGGCGCTTCTCGATAAACGCGGTCAGACCTTCGGCGCAATCCTCGGACATGAAGCACTCTACCTGCCGTTCGATCTCCTGGTCGAGTGCGCGCTCAAGTGCCACGCGATCGTTCCCAAAGAGCCGGTCCTTTACGAAGCGCGCAGCTATCGGCGGCGCCGCGGCGAGTCGTGCCGCAAGCGAGCGCGTTTCGTCAGCAAGACGATCAGCAGGCACGATGCGATTGTATATTCCAAGCCGAAGCGCCTCACTCGCGGAGATCATTTCGCCGGTGTAGAAAAGCTCGGCAGCGCGCGCCGGGCCTACGAGCCGCGGCAAAAAATAAGTTCCTCCGAAATCGGGATACAAACCGAGGTTCGCGAAGCTTTCACCAAAACTCGCCTGGTCAGACGCAACGCGAAAATCGCACCCCAACGCAAGATTGGCTCCGCCTCCCGCCGCTGGTCCATTGATCGAACCCAGCACAGGTTTAGGAATCGTGGCGAGGAGAAGAGAAATTTCCTTTCCCGAACGAACGAGGCTTTCGAGCTCGTGACCGGCGTTTCGTGCCCGCACATCTCGCAGTACGCCGAGGTCGCCGCCGGCGCAGAAGGCGCGTCCCGATCCTGTCAACACGATCGCGCGCATTGCATTATCGTCAGCAGCATGACGCAGCGCGTTTACAAGCGCCTCGCCGAGTTCGACGTTTAGCGCATTCAATCGATCCGGACGATTCAGCCGCAGCGTGAGAACGCCGCCCTCGCGTTCTTCAATCAACACGTTCGCGTTAACCGTCTTGACCGCTTCCGTCACCGAGCTGCCCCCGCGGATCGCCGTTCGCTCAGCCTTTCAAACTCTTCAAAAGCGCAGAAAGCTTCTTGAAATAACGCATCTTCACGCCGCGCTCCGATCCGGCATTCAGGCCGCTCGTCGAAGGCAGGACGAATACGTGCGCTCCGTACAATGTTTCTTTTTGAAGTCCGAGTTTGCATGTCCGGCCCGAAAAGCGTTCGTACACGCCCTTGCCATTAAAAGCGACCACACGCGGCTTCAGTTCTTCAAGCTTTTGCGCGAGGAGCACACGGCCCTCGGCAAATTCCTGCCTCTCGATTTCTTCCATGCCCTTCGTCGGGCGTTTCACCAGGTCCGTCAGCCCGACGCCAAATTCAACGAGGCGCTTGTCATCGTTATAACTGAGCATTTCGGGCACGACGCCCGATTCGTAGAGCAGCGGCCAGAACTGGTTACCGCGGCCCGCGTAATAATGCCCGACACGCGCCGATCGCTCGCCGGGATTGCACCCGACGATGATCAGCTTCATGCCTTTCCGGAGATAATCAGGCAGCGTCCGCATCCGCTTCGATCTCCCGATTCAAACTTTCTTGGGCCGCCGTAATCCGGCTCGTCCATCTGTGACTTTTAACTGCGCCTTTTTCTGGATGACCCTTGTAGGCAATTCGTTGCCGCGTCTGAATCATTCTAGCGCCGTCGCGCGCCGTGCAGGGATTGTTATTATTTGTGTGCTCTGATCTGCCCTGCGTCATTTCGCCAGCCGCACGAGCTACCGATTCATCGTCCCTTGAATTGAGGCGGACGCTTCTCAACGTAGGCCTTCAATCCTTCTTTCGCGTCTTCGCTCGTAAACAGCAATTGCTGCAATTCCCGTTCGAGCCCGAGAGCCTCAGCGAGTGGGAGTTCGGAGCCCGTGACGACCGCACGCTTAATGCGCCCGACTGCGCCAGAGGCCTTGTTCGGCGGACAAAATTGCTGTGCATATGCCAGGATGTCCTCCCAAAAGGAACTCTGATCAAAAATGTGGTTGACCAGCCCGAGCTGCAAGGCTTCTTCAAATCCAAACGTGCTGCCCAACGCCATCATTTCGAGCGCACGAGCTCGTCCGATCGTACGCGACAACCGCTGCGTTCCACCGGTTCCCGGCAAAACGCCGAGATTCACTTCGGGCAATCCAATCTTGCCGCCATCTTTTTTTGCGATACGGATATCGCAGGCGAGCGCGACTTCGAGGCCGCCGCCTACCGTGTGGCCGTTCAGCGCAGCTATGACGAGCTTCGGCGTCTGCTCAAGTCGCATCAGGGTTTCATTCGCATGCAGGCAGAAGTAGTATTTGAATTCCGGCGTGGCCGACGTGAGCATCGAAATGCTCGCCCCCGCACAGAAGAACTTCTCGCCTTTGCCGCGGAGGATGATGACGTGAACGCCGGCATCCATGCGTGCGTTCAAAATCGCCGCGTCGAGCTGTTGCATCATTTCGTATGAGTATGTGTTGGCCGGCGGATCGTCGAGCTCGAGGATCGCCAAGCCGTTCTCGACGCGGTAATGTAGCAGGCGTTTCGGATCCGTCTCCGTTTTCGCTGCCATCTTCTCTCTCCGCCCCCAACGGACCGCTATCTTCAGAGAATTGCTTCGCTCTTCGGCGATGATCTCCACTGACTTGTGGAAGGACTTAGCATATCGAGTAACCCGAAAAACTCAAAGTCTCCGAGCGGTCGGTCAGTCTTGGCTGCCTGAGGCCGACGCGGCTTGCCGTGTGTGCTACCCTGTTTGAGTACCTGGCCGTCAAACGCAGGTAACATCCGATGAACGCGCCCAAAATGGATCCGGTCAATGCCGCCCCGACCTCCGGGGCGCCCCGCGCTTCTGCCGGGAGTGCGCCGGCGCAAACTCCGCCCGCGGACAATGAGCTCGAGTTAGTCACCGCAGCGCGAGGCGGGGACGTCTCGGCGTTTGAGACCCTCGTCAACCGGTATGAACGCAAAATCTTCCGGCTCGGAATGAACATCACAGGAAGCCGGGAGGACGCCGAAGATGTGATGCAAGAGGCCTTCCTCAAGGCCTATGAGCATCTCCCGGAATTCCAAGGGAACTCACGCTTCTACACCTGGCTGGTTCGCATTGCCGTCAATCAGGCGCTGATGAAGCTCCGCAAGCGCCGGCCGAACGAGACGTCGCTCGACCAGGAAATCGAGACGGGAGAGGACTCTTTCTTCCGCGATGTAGAGGACTGGGGCCCGTCGCCCGAGGAACGCTACCGGCAGGCCGAGCTACAAGGCATCCTCTCGGAAGTAATCTCGGACCTTGATCCATCTTTCCGAATCGTTTTTCAACTTCGGGACATCGAAGAGTTATCCACGGAAGAGACCGCGGAGATATTGAAACTCTCGGTACCCGCGGTGAAATCCCGATTGTTGCGAGCGCGGCTTAAACTGCGCCAAAAGCTCAACCGGTACTTTCGGCAGGGTGATAAACAGTGAAGTGCAACAACATCATTGAAGAGCTTACAAGCTACCTCGATAACGCCCTCGATCCGGTCCTAAGGCAAGACCTCGAAGAGCATTTGAAGAAATGCAAAAAGTGCCGGCTGGTCGTCGATACGTGTAAGAAGACGATTGATATCTATTGCAATTCCGAGCCGGTGCCCCTTCCCGACGAAACCCGCTCGCGCCTGCACAGTGCTTTGCGGGAACGATTGCAACAGAACCGCCGATAGAATCATTACGGACGCGGCGGCCGCTGGCCGAATTGCTCCTCGTTTTCCCACAGCGGCACTTCCTGACCTATTCTGATTTCGATTGCTTTTTCGTAGACACGACTCGCCGTCACGACGTCTTCAATTGCAATTCCGTTGGACTTAAACAAAGTGATGTCATCTGGACGCGCGCGGCCCGGGGTGCGACCCGTGGCTATTTCGGCCAACTCCCGGACACTTTCCCACCGCGACGGGTCACCTTCAAACGCCTGGATCAGGTCGCCCGCTTCGATTTTCGCTTGCTCGCGGGAATCGACCGCGATGATGTCGGCGCGAAGCACGGCATCGCTGTCGAGCTCGCGTTTCTGCGGAAAGTTGGCGCCGATCGCGTTGATATGCACGCCGGGACTCAGCCACGCACCATTCAGAACGGGTTGCGAAGTGGTCGTGGAAGTAACAATGACATCGGCGTCGCGTACCGCTGCTTCAGCCGTTTCAACCGCGCCCACTGGAATCCTCAATTGCTCAGCCATCTCACTCGAGAACTTCGAGCGGCGCGCTGGATCGCGCCCAAATACGCGGACACGTTCGATGTTTCGAACCTGCGCGATGGCCAGGAGTTGCGTTCGCGCTTGCAGCCCAGTGCCTATTAGTCCAACTCTCGTTGCGTCCTCACGAGCCATCAGTCGAGTCGCGACGCCACTCGCCGCGCCGGTCCGCATTTGCCCAAGGTAATCGGCTTCGATGAGCGCCAGGAGTTCTCCGGAAATAGCGTTGAACAGAGGAACGATAAATCGCAATCCTTCGCGGGAACTCGTGTAGATTTTCAAGCCCATGTAACCGCGGCGCGCATCGGCTGCGGCCATGTAATGGAGATACGAACCGCCAGGAACGAACAGGCGTTGGCGCGAATGCAAGATTGCTTTACCGTCGGCTAGCCGCTGAAATGATTCTTCGACGGCACCAAGCGCCATCTCCATCGTCAGTAACTGGCGCACATCCGATTCCTTCAACAAAAGTGCCATTCGCTTCCACCTGCCTCGCGAACAGAAATTTACGATGCGGACATTTTAGAAGTTGATTCGAAATCGAAGCACGCGCGTTCCAGCGACGTCGAGAACGAGAAGCTCTCCCCTGGTGCTCACGGCGATCTGAAATCGCCCAGTTCCATTCAGCCTGTTGTCGAGCGGATCCGTAAATTTCGCTTGTCCGTCAAGGGTCCACACCTTTACTCCTCGAATCGCTGATTCCGGAGTGAAAACGTATTTTGAGGTGACGCCGATTCCAGACCCGGCCGGAGTCGAATCGTTGCTCGCGTTCTGCGCCGCGGCGTCTCCCCAAGTACCGACGTAGTCCCCATCCAAAGTGAATTTCTGGACGCGCAAGCCCGAGAGATCCAAAACATAAATATTCCCATCCGATCCGGCCGCCAGTGACGCCGGCACGAAAGTCTTGCCGGGAACCTCGGCGGGAGCCAGCGTCTTCATGTATCTTCCGCGCGAATTGTATTCTCGAATTTCGTTCTGTCCGGATTCGGATTTCCCGACAGTCTTGTCCACAGTTACGATCACGAAGATGTCACCCGCAAGGTCCACGGCGATTGATTCAGGGCGCTGGTGCAGCTTCAACGGAGCAAGCAAATAATGGCGGAACGGCTCGCCCTCCGGCGAAAAAATGAAAATCGAGTTGGCATTAGGCGAGAGCACGTAGATCCCCGCTCCCGAATCCACGGCGACACGAAACGGATCATCTGGAACGCGGTCATCGAACGATAGCAGGGGGTGTCCAGTCGGTCCGTATTTTTCGATGCTGCCAGTCCCCGAGTCCGCGATAAAAGCATTTCCCGTGAAGTCGGTCGTTAGCCATTCAGGGCGACCGAGCTCTCCCGGCTCGTGGCCGTGGTGTCCCCACTCGGCCATAAACGTCAGCGGCGGAGGTGGCGGAGTTTGGGCGGTAACAGTAACCTCCGTGCGAGAGCAGCCCGAAAGAGTTAGAGCGAAGAATACAAACGCGGCGGCCCAAAAAAGGCGCGCCAGCGAGCAAGCTGAGGTTTTCACCGCGAGCTTCGAAATCATCTGGATCTAATGTCCTCGAGGACGGCGCCTCGCATGCCGCTCCGCATACCCTGCATCAATCCGCCCGATGATCGTCTGGTGCATTCGATAAACGCGTTCTTCTTTTCCGGAATCGCTCGCGGCCTCAAACCGGAATGTGGCGTCGCCCGCCGGCTGCGCGGCGGGCGTCACCAGCACTGGCATCAGTCCGCAGAATCCGTTTTCGACGAACGCGGTTTCGTATCGCTCGCGCTTTGCCCCCCACGTGTACGCTCGCATCGTCGTGAAATCGCACACGTCACCCTCCGGCCCGCGCGAACCGAACAAAATGTACTGCGGTTTCGAACTGCCGGCCTTATCGGTGACGCGATTCAACTCGAACCACGCTGACACGCGCATCCCGGCAGAGCTCGCGTAATCCGGCAACGGCGACGGGAGGTCCATTTGAACGAAGCGCGCTAGCACCCAACCTGCGATCTCGCCGACATCCTTGGCATCAGCGAGCACGAGCAACCAGTCTTCCTTCTTTGTCGTTGCGGGCTCCTGCGAGTCGGCGTCGTCGTCGGAGGCGTCGGCATTGCTTGTGTTAGCCGCCGCTGCAGGTTTAACCGCTACATCGAGAACTTTTCGTGCGAGGATCGCGACCTTGGTGTCGCGTGCAAGCTGAAAAATACGCGGCCCCCCCCGGCCCGCTTCGAGTCGCAAATTACTTAGGACTTTGGTATGCGCGCGCGCCTGGACCGCCATAGTTCGCGCCTCTGTGGAAAGTAATGCCATGCGCTTCCAGATGTCCGCGGAGACTGCTTCTCGTGAAGCGATCCATCCTTCGATACCATTTGCCGTGCGAATATCCGCGTTGTCGCCGGATCGGCCGATGATTTCTAATCGGTCGCCGAAATTGAGAGTTTGAACAGGCTCCCGAACTTGCGCATTGCTGCTCCAAACGGTTACTTTTCGATTGATCGCGTAGACCGTCTCAAGCGGAGTTGTGTTTCTGTGCGAGCTCCAGTACGCAACTCCACCCACAACGAAAAGAAGGGCGATGCCTAGGAAAACGCGGCGCATCAGCGAAGCTCCAAAAAGCTAATGCCGGCGCCCCACGCCGCGTAAACGCGAATCGCCGAGCGAACAATGGCCCTGGCGACGGCATTCACCGCAGCACGATCACCCGCGCCGTTGCATAGAGCAATTGTCCGCTGCACTTGAGACACTCCCTCTCCTCAAAGGAATCAATTATTCTACAACAGCGCACGGATCAACGCCGTTACGGCCAAGACGCACTTTCCCCGCGGTGGTTCGCGAGTCTCGATCGAATTGACGCCGGGACAACGCGGTTCCGATCCCGCCGCATATCGCACGATGACCTTACGCGCCAACGAAATTGACGGCTACGAATCTGTTAGAATTCTGCTTATTTCAACGACTGGCTGAAGGGGCATTCTTAGGGGGATTGATGCAAGTTCTGGAGAAATTAAGGCCGTTGGCGCTTCTATTATTGCGTCTCGGTCTAGGAATTATTTTCGTAAGTCATGGCTACCCCAAGCTGTTCGGGCATTCGCAGCAATGGATGGTCGCTTTTCAGCACATGGGCTTTCCACCCTACTTCGCTTACATATCGGGGATTCTCGAATTCTTTGGCGGATTGCTTTTGATAGCGGGACTGTTCACGCAGGTTGCGGGCTTGCTACTCGCCGTCGAGATGGCCATCGCGATCTGGAGGGTTCACCTGCCCCAAGGAAGTGTTCTTGCGGTTCACAACTACGAGTTACCTCTGGCACTAGCTGTTGGAACCTTTGCGCTAGCCGCGATCGGGGCGGGCGTCCTGTCATTTGACAACGCGATCTTTGGCTCACGCGGAAAACCTCCGCGCCGCGCGAAGGACAAAAGCTAAGCCGTCTGTGTGCTCTGCGGTGATGCCGCCACGACTGGCGCCGCTGCCGGCAGCGGGAGCGGAGCCACGGGCATCACAATCCAGCAAACGACATAACCAATAACACTGGGAAACAACGGCACTGGGAAAATCGTAAGGAGCACCCACAGCAGCCTCACGAGCGTTACATCCCAATCGAGATATTCCGCCACGCCTGCGCAGACTCCGGCGATCTTCACATTTGTTGAAGAGCGCATCAGCCGCTTGCCTGTCCACGGCGCAGCGCCTGCCGGCGGTACAGCTTCCTGCCGGACTCCACAGAAATAACAAAAGTTCGAAGCGTCGGCGATTTCCCGACGACAATTGGTACAAACCATGTAGCACCTCCCACCAAGGTGTCTAACCTAAGATACGAACCCTGGCGCTGAAAAGTTTCCTTTCTCCTCTAGAACTTTACGATGTCGTTCACAGCTCGGATGATGTCTTCGGTCTGCGGCAGAATGGCATCTTCGAGCTTCGGCTGGTAGGCGCAGAACGTGTCGGTTGCCGCGATGCGCCGCACCGGAGCGTCAAGTTCTTCAAAGAGCTCGTCTGCGATTCGTGCGGCGATCTCTGCGCCGTAGCCCCACGAGCGCGTGTCCTCATACGCCACGATCACTCGATTTGTCTTACGCACGCTCGCGGCAACAGCGTCCCAGTCGTACGGGCTAAGCGTTCGAAGATCGAGAATCTCCACTGAGATTCCCTGCCGGCCCAGTTCCGCCGCAGCAACCTCCGCACGATGCACCACCGCTCCATACGTGATGATGCTGACGTCACTGCCTTCGCGCACAACCCGCGCTTTGCCAAATGGAATCGTGAAATCTTTGCCCGGATAGAGCGACCGGTTGTAGGGCTGGCGGTAGAGATGCTTGTGCTCGAGGAATAGCACGGGGTCGTCCGATCGAATCGCCGTGCGCAGCAATCCGCTGACATCTAGCGCGGTCGAGGGCATCACGACACGCAGGCCAGGAATGTGCGTGAAGGTCACCTCCCCGCACTGGCTATGATAGATTGCGCCACCGGTGAGATAGCCGCCGATAGCCGCGCGAATGACGACCGGGCACTTGAACGCACCCGCCGATCGCCAACGAATGGTTGCGAGTTCGTTCCGAAGCTGCATCATCGCCGGCCAGATGTAATCAAAGAACTGAATTTCCGGCACAGGCTTCAATCCGCGCAACGCCATTCCGATCGCTCGACCGATAATGCACGCCTCGGCCAGCGGCGTGTTGAAAACGCGCCTCGAACCGTAGCGGCGCTGCAGGCCCGCCGTCGCTTTGAAGACGCCGCCTTTCCCTTTTACCTTCCCCAGACTCTCTTCGCGGCTTACGTCGGCAACGTCCTCGCCAAACACAAGAATCCGCTCGTCTCCCGCCATTTCGTCCGCAAGAGTCGCAGAGATCATGTCCACCATCGTCTTTGGGGCGCCGTGCAGGCTCGGCTCGGATTCAAAAGATTGCGAGGTCGGGTCGACGTCCGCCGAGTAGACATCGACGTAAATCGAGTCGGCTAATGGCAACTCGGCCGCGAGTGCCTTGTCGGTGGCTTCCGCAATCTCGCGATCCACGCTTGATTCAATCTCTTCAATTTCGTGCTCCTCGAGGATCCCTTCGCGCAGGAGGAACAGGCTGAATTTGGGAAGCGGGTCGCGTCGTGCTTCGCCTTCTCTCTCGGCATCGCACTTGTAGAGCTTCTCGTCGTCGGAGAGCGAATGCGAATAAGGGCGAATCACGTGAGCATGCACGAGGGCAGGCCCCCGCCGGGCGCGGCAATGCTCGATTGCGCGGCCAAACACGGCGTAATTGCCGATCGGGTCGGTGCCGTCGCACTCTTCAACGTGCAAGCTCGGATAATTTGCAACCAGGCGCGAGATGTTTCCGCCTGCGGTCTGCACTTCGACGGGAACCGAAATCGCATAGGCATTGTCTTCGACGACGAATAGCAGCGGAAGTTTCCGATTCGACGCGACGTTCAGCGCCTCGAAAAATTCTCCCTCGCTCGTCGCGCCTTCGCCGCCCGACGTATAAGTAATTTCATCGGGCTCATGAGTAACGGCGAAGCCTTGGGGGCCGTTCTTTGCCTGCTCCAGCGCTCTCGGGAATTCATCGTAGTAATAGCTGGCTTCGGCCGTGCCTATTGACTGCACCCACTGCGTACCCGTCGGAGACGACCGAGTGATTAAGTGAATTCTCTGATGCCCCCAGTGCGACGGCATCTGACGGCCGGCCGAGCTCGGGCCATCTTTCGCGCCCACCGCTTCGAGAAGCATCTCGAGCGGCGTCATGCCGAGCATCAAAGCGAGCGCGCGGTCGCGATAATAGGCGTGGAACCAATCGTAGCCCGGTCGAAGAAGAAGCCCTGCCGCGGCGCCGATGGCTTCATGCCCCGCGCCGCTGATTTGGAAGAAAATTCTGTTTTGCCGCTTGAGCTGAATCTCTTTGTCATCAAGCCGACGCGAAAGAAACATGGTCCGGTACATCCGGATCAGAGATTCACGGTCCAGGCCGTGGTATCTCGATGCGTCGAACCGAGCGACTTTAGTGCGTGTCTGGGACGGCATCGTCTCCGCCGAGCGCGTGAGCGTATCTTGCGGGTTCACTCAATTATAGCCAATCAAAACCGCGCGGCGCCTGAAAAGATTCGATGAGTCCGCTTGGCGTAAAGCCCGGGGTGAAAAGGTGCACTAAGAAGAGACGCCTAGTCAAGCGAGTCGAATAGCTTCTCGAGTTCTTCGAATTCCGTTTCGCCCTGCCGAACAGTCTTGCCCTTTGCAGGCTTGAACGCTTCCTCCTTAGGAATCCGCTCCAGCCATCGATTGAACGAGAGCTTTTCGTGATCGGAGAAATCCAGTCGAATGAGCAGGCGGACTTTCTCTGGCTTTTCAGCATCCGCTTTCTTTTTCGGTTTGCCACTGTCTTTGGCGTCGTTGGCGTCGGTCTTGCCCTCTACGCCTTGTCTCTCAAATTTTATCAGAAGCTTGTTGCCCAACCGGTAGCCCTGCTTCCAGCCCTCAACGCGGTGCCGGGCTTGCTGCGAAGCTTCCTCGTTCGTTCCGAAGTCGAAAACAATGAATGTATGCGCCATGCATTCTCTATAGCGGCCTTTGAGCTTCCGTGTCAAGCCGCTAGGCTGTATTTCTCCAAATCCGAAATCGCACTCGAATTTGGTATTGCGCCGACATTGCCCACATGCTAGCCTCAGCGAACAAAAAGCGAATGGAATTAAAGCTTGAGGGAGGTCGCTTGCCCCAATCCTTAGCCGTACGGTCCCGCACAACCATCGAGGCAGTTCGCGATGCTTTGGGCAGTCTGGCCGAACTCGATCGAACAGGCGAAGTTCTCACCGCCATCAAACACTTCCCTGCTCGCGAGGCCAAATTCGCGCCCATGCCCGGGTGGGTCCGCCCGGAGCTTTGTGCCGCGTATCGCGCAAAAGGCGTCACGCAGCTCTATTCACATCAGGCGCTGGCGGCGGAAACTGTTCGCCAGGGCAAGAACGTTGTCATCGTCACGCCGACTGCCTCCGGGAAGACGCTTTGCTACAACCTGCCGGTGCTGAACGCGATTCTCGAAAATCCGGATACGCGCGCTCTTTACCTGTTCCCAACCAAAGCTCTCGCGCAGGATCAGCTCACAGAATTGCATGATCTCGCCACGCGTCTCGATGACGCGTTCGGCGTCTTCACCTATGATGGCGATACTCCAAGCGACGCGCGTAAGTCTATCCGCGAGCGGGGTCACGTGATTCTGTCGAATCCCGACATGCTACACACAGGTATCCTGCCCCACCACACGCGTTGGCTGCGACTCTTCGAAAACTTGCGCTATATCGTGCTCGACGAGCTTCACACTTACCGGGGAGTTTTCGGCAGCCATCTTACAAACGTTCTCCGCCGTCTTCGCCGGATCGCGAAATTCTATGGCTCGGAGCCGCAGTTCGTCTGCTCTTCGGCAACAATTGCAAATCCCGGCGAGCTAGCTACCCGATTGACGGAGTCGCGAGTTGAAGTGCTCGATGAAAATGGCGCGCCTTCCGCGGAGAAAATTTTCGCGTTCTACAATCCGCCCGTCGTCAACCGTAATCTTGGAATTCGACGAAGCTATCTCAACGAATCCACGCGCGTTGCGAAGGAATTTCTAAAGCAAAAGCTTCAGACCATCGTGTTCGCGAACAGCCGGCTTCACACCGAAGTCCTGCTGACGTACCTGAAACAGGCGTATCCCGCCCCGCCGGGCTGCGAAGAGCCCGTCCGCGGCTATCGCGGCGGCTATCTTCCGGGAGAACGCCGCGCCATCGAGCGTGGCTTGCGCGAAGGCCGCATCCGAGGCGTCGTAGCCACGAACGCCTTAGAGCTTGGAATCGATATCGGCTCGCTTGATGCCGCGGTAATGGCAGGCTATGCAGGAACAATCGCATCCACGTGGCAGCGCGCCGGCCGCGCGGGACGGCGCAGCGGCGCGGCTTGCGCCGTTCTGGTAGCTTCATCCTCGCCGCTCGATCAATTTATCGTCCAGCACCCCGATTATTTCTTCGGACGTTCGCCGGAGCATGCTTACGTCCAGCCCGATAATTTGGAGATCCTTGTAAATCATCTCAAGTGCGCCGCCTTCGAACTGCCGATCTCGCCGGACGAAAAATTCGGCGGTGTGGACGTACCGTCCATTTGCGATCGCCTGACCGAAGCGGGCTTCCTTCACAGAAGCGGTGGCAATTGGCATTGGGTGCAGGAATCGTATCCTGCGGACACCGTGAGCCTACGCTCTGCCACATCGGACAATTTTGTGATCGTTGACGTCACCGGCGATGAAACCGCGGACGAAGGAATCTCAGGCGAACCCGAGGTGATCGGCGAGGTGGACTTCTCAAGTGCGCTGACGACCGTGCATCCGAAAGCCATTTACATCCACCAGGGGCAGCAGTATCACGTGGAGAAATTGGATTTCGATCAACGCAAGGCTTACGTCAAGCGCGTCAACGTAGACTATTTCACGGATGCAATTCGCTATACGCAGGTGCGCGTCCTTGAAATTGGCGATGAAGATGCAATTGCCGGTCCCGCCAATCGCGTCCATGGGGATGTCCTGGTCCGCTCGCAAGTTGTCGGCTTCAAGAAAATAAAATTCTTCACCAACGAAAACGTCGGCTCCGGCAAACTCGAATTGCCCGAAAACGAAATGCATACCACTGCATTTTGGATAACTCTTAATCGCTCGCTAGTCGCCAGCCTCGATTATTCGCTGTCCGACCGCCAGTCGGGAATGTTTGGCTTGTTGCGCGCCCTCGAATCTATGGCGACGTTGCTACTGATGTGTGACCCTCGCGATCTCGGTACGGNNCCGAACCTTCCGCGCGATTATTTTGAACCCAATCTATATCTCTACGACGCGTATCCGGGCGGTATCGGCTTTAGCGAGCCCCTTTTCCACGCCTATGACCTTCTGCTCTATCGGACCCGCGAGCTGATTTCCTCGTGTTCGTGCGCGAGCGGTTGCCCGTCGTGCGTCGGTCCGGCGGGAGAAAAGAGCGAGAAGGCAAAGGAAGTTGCCTTGATGATCTTGTCGCGCATTGCGCCACGAACGTAGTCAAGAGCACGCGAGAACGAGCCTGATGAACGAAGATCGATTCAGCCGAATTGCCGCATTGAAGCCCGCGACAACGCGGGTAGACGTGGAACCGCGCGGCTATCTGTCTGCCATTCCCGAAGGCGCGGATGATCTCGCCCGCCTGCTCGGTGCGACGCTGCAAAAAACGCGCCATGGCCAGCATCTGTCTGTGCGCCGTTGGTTTTCAGATGCCTCTCCCGGCGACGTCACGCTGGCCGCGTTGCGTTTGCTCGCGCCTGATGCTCCTGAAGAAGCGGCCGATCAAAAAAATTGGCTCTTTCTCGACACTGAAACCACGGGCCTTTCGGGCGGCACGGGCACGTACGCGT
>PMAA01000166.1:47584-49287 GCA_003152355.1 Acidobacteriota bacterium
TGGCCGCTGCTCGAAACGCGCTTCCGGATGACGCGCTCGATCTCTCCGAAAGCTCCCCGCGCGCATCTCGATCTTCTGCATCCCTCTCGGCACCTTTGGCGGCCGCGAATTGGTTCGGTTCGGCTGTGCGAACTCGAACGCCATGTCCTGGGTCGAAATCGCGGCCACGACATTGTGTCTGACTTGATTCCCCAGATTTATTTCGATTTCCTGCGCGGCGGTTGCGGCGAACAACTTGTGCCTGTTTTCTACCACAATCAAATGGATCTTGTCGGACTCGCTGCGCTAACCGGCCGCGTTTTTTCGCTTCTAGCAGCGCCGGAATCGGAGAGCAAAGACGCTCTTGAAGTATACGGTGTATCGAGAATTTGCGATCGGCGCGGAGAATCATCGCGGGCACGCGATCTCTACGCTCACGCGATTGCCCGCGTGCTGCCGAAACCGGTGGATGGGACGGCTCGCGCCGCGCTCGCGCGACTGGCAAAACGCGAAGGTGATTTTGCTCGCGCGACGTCGCTCTGGATGGAGCTCCGCGGAATGTCGCGCGAGGGCCTGGAAGCCTATGTCGAACTCGCTAAATACTTCGAACATCGCATGCGACATCCTGAACGCGCCGCAGAGTTGATTGGCGAAGCGCTAACAGAGTTGCGGCGCTCGCGAAGCATTGACCTCGTTTCTCCGGCGCGCACCGGCAGGTGGCGAATCGATTTCGACAAGCGTCTGGCTCGGCTTCGCAATAAGTGCTCCACAAGCCAAAACGAGGCTCTCTTAGAGGCCAATTTGACTGAATCGCCCGGCATCGTCACCGAATCGAAATAGTGATACCGGAGTGAGTTTTGGCCGCGCGAATCGGATGGCGCGAGTGGCCCACGACAGACAAACTCTCTCCCCGGGGGTACACATGGCCAGCATCAGTGACGGGTATTTCAAAACAGAATTAGAGACTCGCCAGCGCCGTCTCACTTCCGCAATGAAAAGTTTGCCCAGTGACGAGCTCACAGGTCTTCTCGCCGAAGTGGACTCGGCTCTTGATCGCCTCACCGTTGGCACGTTTGGGANNTGCCTCGACCATTTGTCAACCAAGGAGCGCCGCGCTCTTGAGCAGGACGTGGAGACAGCGGCCAGCATTCAGAGGTCGTTGCTCCCTCCGGCTGAGATTCGATCATCTGGCTGGCACTTCCATTACCAATATAAGCCTGCGGGACTCGTGAGCGGCGATTACTGCGATGTGATTCAGTCCAGTAACGGCGACGGCACGGTCGTGTTCCTGCTCGGCGACGTGACTGGCAAGGGCCTTTCAGCTTCGATGCTGATGGCGCATCTCCACGCCATGTTTCGCAGTCTGATTCCACTCGAGCGTCCGATCGCTCAGGTTCTTGAATTGGCGAATCGCCTCTTCTGCGAAAGTACGGTTAGCGGTCTCTACGCCACACTCGTCTGTGGTCGTGCAAGCCGAAACGGCGACGTCGAGATCGGTAGCGCGGGGCACCCGCCCGTCTGGATCGCGGGTTGCACGAACGCCAAAGCCATTGATGCTACCGGTCTGCCGCTTGGCATGTTTTCTTCGGCGAAATATACGACGGAGACTTCGCGTCTAGAACCGGCTCAAAGTTTGATCCTATATACAGACGGGCTCTCGGAATCACGCAATGCGGATGGAATCGAATACGGCGAGAAGAGACTCCGCGAATTCGTGGAGTCTC
>PMAA01000276.1 GCA_003152355.1 Acidobacteriota bacterium
TCGCAGCCCAAATCAGGGCCGCCTTACCACGATTTCGCAATCTTGGGGACGTGCAGATACTGGAGTCAAGCTTCAAGCTCGCGGACGCGCAAGAGCTTGTCGCGCGGCAAATGGGGTTCGACGGATGGCAGGCGCTCAAATCAGGAGCAGATGCCATGACCGATGAACCTAGACAGGCGAAGCCACGTCCCATTCTCAATTCAATTGAGGCGCAACTCTTCGTTGCGAACATCAAGACTTCCTGCGATTTCTATACAAAAAAGCTCGGCTTCGCGGTCAAATTCATCTATGGCGATCCGCCATTTTACGCACAGGTCTTCCGCGACAATGCACGAATCAACTTGAGGCTGGTCTGCGAGCCTGTGTTCGCTGGCGACGTTCGCAAACGCGAACATCTGCTCTCCGCTTCCATCACGGTTGCCGCCGCGAACGAAATAAAACAACTGTTTCTGAGTTATCAGGCTGCCGGAGTCTCTTTCCATCAGGCACTCAAGAAGGAGCCCTGGGGTGCCAGAACCTTTATCGTCTCGGATCCGGATGAGAATCTCGTCCTCTTTGCTGGCCCGGCAGCCGACTGAAGGGTTACAGTGGCGCAACGCTGAAAACAAATGACCGTATCAACGCCTAGATCGAACCTCGGCCAACATGTGTTTGGGGTAGCGGCTTTGGCCACTGGCCTCATCACGCTGGCCTGGCACGACTACAACGACTGGCATCAACTGCGTTACATTGTCTACGCTGCCGCCGCTGCCCAGATCGTCGGCGGCGCTGTGATCCAGGTCCGTCGGTTCGCGAAAACGGGCGCATCCGTCCTTGGTGCGGCTTATCTTGTCTTCGCCTTACTGACCGTGCCACAAATCGTGGCCGCACCGCGGATCTACAATAGCTGGGGCGACTTCTTCGAGCAGTTCTCTCTCGTGACCGGAGCGGCGATCGTTTATGCACGCTTGTCATCCGCATGGTCACCGGAAACGCTTCATCGCACCGGCCGCATCCTTTTGGGAATCTGTGTCGCTTCCTTTGCCCTCGAACAGGCGTTTTATCTTGGCGCTACCGCCAGTCTTGTTCCGAAGTGGGTTCCGCCAAGCCAGATGTTTTGGGCGGTAACGACGACTGTTTTTTTCGCACTCGCTGCTGTCACCCTTCTTGCGAATCGAATGGCGCTTCTCGCGGCTCGCCTGCTGACAGTGGTGGTCGTGAGCTTTGGGCTACTCGTGTGGGTACCGTTGGTTCTTTCGGATCCCCGCAATCATACGAATTGGAGCGAAAACGCCGAGACCTTCGCGATTGCCGGAGCAGCATGGATTCTCGCTGATCTCCTCGGCGAGAATCGGACTTAATGTCCATTTCCCGCGATGACGTGAGGGGGCCAGGCGCACGTGAGGTTTAGTTTCTCAGGACTAATGCTCTCGTGAGTACCTTGCTGTCGGCCCGGGCGCTGTTCACGGTAGAGATGCCGCCCACCGCAGTACTAGACTGACTCAGACTCGCAAGGCTGTTCGAAGGCATACCGCCCATGACACGACCCGCGATAAACTCAATCTCACCGTTCTTTATCGTCAATCGCATGCATCGGTCTATCTCCTTCTATCGAGACAAACTTGGATTCGAGGTGATGTTTCAAGAGCCTCCGGCGCCGGATCAGGACCCTTTCTTTGCAATCGTCTGCCGGGACGGTGGGATGATCTTCCTAAAGGGGAGTGGCGATCCTCTTCCCAATGCGAAGCGCTATTCGTGGGCCAAGTGGGACGCGTATCTGAATGTATCGGATCCCGATGCACTTGCCGACGAGTTCTCCAGCCGCAGCACGGCTTTTAGCGAGCCGCTTAAGGATACGCACGATGGACTGCGCGGCTTTGAGATAACCGATCCAGACGGCCATGTCCTTTTCTTCGGCCGACCGAGGAAATAAATCTTACCTGAGACGAGGCGTACCCTGAATCTGTGCATGGAAGGTGAGATGCATGGCTAAGTTGATATACTAACTTCACTCGACGGTTATTCATGCGACGTAGCTGAGACACGCGTCCACACGCCTTCCAATAGCGCAGGCACCCACTTTTCGGCGGGACAGCGGCTCCAACTCTGACTGAGAAAGACGAGGTCACGATTCGCTGCGCCTTTGCTCGCGCTTCGCAGCCCAAGCATGAAGAGCGAACCTTTTCTAAAGGGACAACCGCCGACCTCACCGGACGTTGTCGCCTGGCGTACAACGGTGACTGGTGAAAAGAGGCATTCGTTCACGGCAGCATCCGTCGTTATTGAAGATCGAAGCGCTGGGTCGGCAGCAAGCTCCCGCATTTTATGCAGGCCATCAACAATGAGCTGCCGGCCCGTAATCATCGCGATAGCGCCAGCCAGTTCGCCATTCACCATGGAACCAAGAAGCGTTTTGGCCCGCTCCAGGCTGCCGCTGATGCGCCACCACAGCATTTTCAGGACATTGGACGAGCTTGCAGCTTCAAGCACCATATGGGCCGCCGCCAAACTCTCCTCAGTGGCCGTGAACGTTTCCACGAACAATCTTCCTATGCTCTGCTGCACAAGCAGATCGATCTGCTCCGCAGTTCCAATCCCTCTGACCCATTCGGCCAGGGGCTCCAACTTGGCGGGGCCACTCTTCACCGCGTCAGCCTCACGGTGCAGTTTCGCCCATAGTTCGTCTTGCGCTGCGGCTCGGCCCGGGCTTGTGCGTGGCAGCATAGGTGGGAATCGTCTGCCGTTGAGCGAGAAGATACGGAGCATTTTCCGGAGAAGCTGCACGTTGCGAACAGGACCATGTCCTATGAATTCCCGGTCAAACCTTGAATCGTTTGAAATTGTCCGGATCTCTGCCGGATCCGTGACGACGACAATGTCAGTGATGCCGGGAAAATACGTGCGTTTCATGCTGTGATCACTCATCCTATCCATGCGCCGAGATCGTCTAAAACGCGCTTTGCTGTGTACCGCTTTCTTGATTATGCTGCCGACTTCGCCGCATGTGACCGTAGCGATCTGAAGCCCGCGCGAAGCTCTTCTGAAAACGGTTGCGGCTGTTCCCAGGCCGCATAGTGCCCGCCTTTGTCTGCTTGGTTGTAGTAGATGAGTTTGGGATACGCCCGCTCCGTCCAACTTCGCGGGGCTTGATAGTTCTCGCCGGGAAAGACGCTCACAGCAACTGGGATAGAGACATTGGCCGCGTTATAAAGATTGAGGTGAAGTTCCCAATAGAAACGAGCCGCAGAAATCGCCGTGTTCGTCAACCAGTAGAGTGTGAAGTCGTCGAGTACATCGTCTCGTGTCAGGTCACCTGCGGAGTATCCATT
>PMAA01000254.1:0-4669 GCA_003152355.1 Acidobacteriota bacterium
AGATGAAGCCGATTGATATGTCGAAAGAGCCGACCTGCGCCAAGCAGCACGCAACCCCTGTCATGACCGAAAACTTAGTCACTGGCCCCGGCAACGCATTGCAGGATGTGGTCGTTTACATTTCGGCCGGTGCGCCCGAAACTTCCGCGTCGAGTCAAACTCTCCGCTACGATCAAAAAGGCTGCCAGTATCTCCCTCACGTCCTTGCGATGGAGGCGAACCAGCCTCTCGAGATCTACAACGACGACCAAACATCGCATAACATTCATCCGCTCGCAAAAGTGAACCCGGAATGGAACAAATCGCAACCGCCGGGCACGCCTCCGATTCAAGCGAAATACGAAAAGCCGGAACGCATTCCGGTGAAGTGCAACATTCACCCCTGGATGCACGGCTACTTCGTCGTTCTGAATACGTCGCACTATTCCGTGACGGGCAACGACGGCGGCTTCAGCCTTAAGGATTTGCCAGCCGGAAAGTACACGGTTACGGCCTGGCAGGAGCAGAGCGAGCCGCAGACGCAAGACGTGACTCTCGGGGCTGGCGAATCGAAGTCCATTAGCTTCACGTTCAAAGTGCTGCCGTACTAATTCGTTCAGTCGGATACCTTCAGCGGCTGCCCGCTTTGAGGGCCGGTGGCCGCTGAGCCTTTTTCAGTCACTCTCGAACGCACTGAGGCGATTAAACATGGGCAAAGCGTTCGCAGCATTGTTGGCGATCATCACGCTTGCGTCGGTCTATTTCTTCGCGGCGCGCACGTGGTGGATGCCGGTGGATATTTCGGCTCACGGCCCCGGCGTGGATCACCAGATCATTGAGACCATGCTTCTCACCGGAGTTCTATTTCTCCTTTCGCAGCTTGCGCTGGCAGGCTTCGTTTGGAAATTCGGGGGGCCCGGCGAAGGGCGGAGGATAAGTACATTTCCCGGAGGCGCCAAAGTAGTTGTGTTCGCAGTGTTCGTTGTCGTGGGCATTGAAATCCTCACCCTTTCCTTCTTCGGTTCCAAGGTCTGGGCCGGAATGTTCTTCGCGCCGGCTGCTCCCAATTCGTTGCACATCGATGTCCAGGCTGAGCAATTCGCTTTCTTCTTTCGCTATGCCGGACCCGACGGCCAGTTCGGCGGGATCCATCCCGAACTCATCAATGACGGCAACGGAAATTATTTCGGGCTTGATCCCGCAAACGATGTCGCGGCCCGCGACGACATCGTAGTCGGTTCGCTTACGATCCCGGTCAACAAGCCTATCCTGCTGACTCTTCACACCAAGGACATGATTCATTCCTTTTTCGTCCCCGAATTGCGAATTCAGCAGGACATCGTGCCCGGTCTGGAAATTCCGATTCATTTCACCGCCGTGCAGACCGGCAAACATGAAATCGTCTGTACGCAGCTCTGTGGTCTCGGTCACTACAACATGAAGGCCTATATCGAAGTCTTGCCGCAGGACAAGTATGACGAGTGGTTGAAGAGCCAGTCGCAATAGCCGCGATGACAACGCGATAACAACGATCTGCCTGGCGCCGCCGCACACGTGTAGCAGGCAGCAGGCCAATCGGAGCGAGGCAGGAACCATGGATCATCCTCCAGCGCAACCGACGTCGCCGCAATCAGCTTCAACGCAAGCGGCCACGGCGCACGTCGAGGTTCACCATCACACCCCTCCACAGGGCTTCATATGGAAGTACGTCTTCAGTCTCGATCACAAAGTGATCGGAAAGCAGTACTACTTCCTTTCGTTGATTGCTGTGTTTACCGGAATGGTGCTCTCGTGGCTGATGCGTGTCCATCTCGCATGGCCTACGTTCGCAATTCCGCTGCTCGATAAGCTGTCGCCAAATGGCGCCCCAGGCGGCGTCATCACTCCCGAATATTATCTTTCTTTGATGACGCTCCACGGCACGATCATGGTGTTCTTCGTCCTCACTACGGCTCCGCAAGCTGGCTTCGGCAACTACATTCTGCCGATTCAAATCGGCGCCGAAGACATGGCTTTTCCCCGCCTGAACATGCTCTCGTTCTGGGTCACCTTCGTTGCGTTCTGTATCTTGGTGTCGTCATTGTTTGTAAAAGACGGCCCGCCGATCTCCGGCTGGACCGCTTACGCGCCGCTCAGCGCCCTCGGAACCGCGGGCGGCCCGGGCCTCGGCCTTGGTCAGGAGCTTTGGGCCTTTTCGATCGCTACGTTTTGCATCGGCTCGCTGCTGGGCGCCCTGAATTTTATAGCCACCACTCTCGATCTTCGCGCCCGGGGTATGTCCCTCATGCGCATGCCGCTCACCGTATGGGCGTGGCTCGTCACCGCCGTGTTGAGTCTTCTCTCGTTCGCCGTTTTGCTCACCGCGTGCGTGCTCCTGATCCTGGATCACGTCGGCGGCACGAGCTTCTTCATCCCCGGCGGCCTTGTCGTCAGCGATCAATTGCAGCCCCATTCCGGCGGTTCGCCCTTGCTCTGGCAGCATCTATTCTGGTTCTTCGGCCATCCCGAGGTTTACATTGCCATTCTTCCAGGCCTCGGAGTTATCGCGAACATCCTTGCCTGCACGGCGCGGAAACCGTTCTTGGGCTACAAAGTTTTCGCCTACTGCGTGATGGGTATTGGCTTCCTTAGCTTCCTGGTATGGGGACATCACATGTTCCTGAGCGGGATGAGCCCCTATAGCGCTCTGACGTTCTCGGTCCCCACTCTAATCATCACCATGCCCGCGGCGATCGTAAGCCTGCTTATGGTCTGCACGCTCTACGGCGCGAAAATAAGATTCACCTCGTTCGGACTCTTCGCAATCGGATTCATTTCCGTGTTTATCACCGGCGGAATGAGCGGCTTCTTTCTTGCTCAGCCCTCGATTGACACGCAATTGCATGCCAGCTACTTCGTGGTCGGTCATTTCCACATGGTGATGGGCGTCGCGGCGATCTTCGGCATGTTTGCCGGAACATATTTTTGGTTCCCGAAAATGTTCGGCCGCATGATGAACGAGACGCTTGGAAAAGTGCACTTCTGGCTCACCTTTATCGGCGTCTACTGCATTTTTATGCCCATGCACTACATTGGTTTGGCTGCCAACATTCGTCGCTACTCCGCGTTCGTCGATGACTACCTGATTCCGATGATTCCCGTGCACAAGTTCATCACCGTCGCGGCATTGCTCACCGGAGCGGCGCAATTGATATTTCTCTACAACTTGTTATGGAGCATGTTCCGTGGAGCGCGCGCGCCGGCAAATCCCTGGGGCGCAACGCAATTGGAATGGAGCGTTCCGTCTCCGCCGCCGTTCGATAATTTCGGCGGCAAGCATCCAGTGGTTTATCACGATGCCTACGAATATGGAGTCCAGGGTTCGACGGGTGATTACGTGATGCAGGATTCGCCCGAGAAAATTGTCAGCTCGTAGGGGATCGCGAGCCCACCGGATATCGTCCTTCGTAAGGAAGCGGCGTTAAACATTAAGTGGATTGAACGCGAACTGCTGCAGTCTCTGACGTCCGCGAAAAATCTGATGACGGAGGCGCTGTGAGCGAACAGGATCTGCCAATACAGGATTCGGTTTGGTCGGGAGGGGATCTCCCTTACGCCGTACCGTCGAAAAAGTTGGGGATGTGGCTGTTTCTGATTTCCGACTCGATTACCTTCGGCGCGATGCTGGTGGCCTACGTGTTCCTGCGGGTGGGGAGCCCGTCATGGCCGAGACCGTTCCAGTTCGTGCCGAGCATCGTCAACGCAACGGTGATGACGTTCGTTCTTCTCTCCAGCAGCGTCACCATGGTTGCGGCCGTGGAAGCGGCAAAAAACGGCCGCACTGCGGCGGCCGTCCGCTGGCTCGGCGCCACCATGCTCGGCGGAATTATTTTCGACATTCTGCACATTCGTGAGTGGCTCGGGCTGATCCATGAAGGCGTCCGGCTTTTCTCGAATCCTTGGGGAACGCCGATTTTCGGCGCGACTTTCTTCGGTCTTACGGGTCTGCACATGACGCACGTGACGGTCGGCGTCGTGTATCTCGCCTTTGTGGCCGTTGGATTCCGCCGCGGGAAATTCACGGCCGACGATGTGGAAGTTAGCGGCCTGTATTGGCACTTTGTCGATCTCGTATGGATGTTTATCTTCCCGCTGGTCTATCTGATCTCCACCCGCGGCCACTAAGGCCCGGCGAAAGCGAGCGAACTCATGGATCAAGAAACGCCGCATCGAGCAGACTTCTCGAGGATGGGCTGGTTTTTGAAGGTTTGGGGTTGCTTGCTCATCCTTACCGCCGGCGAAGTGTATCTGGCATACGAACAGCTCGAATTGCACTTGATGCTGGTGCTGCTAATGGGCATCTCTCTGATGAAAGCCGCGCTCATCATCGCGTATTTTATGCACCTGCGATACGAACGGCGAAGCCTGTTCCTTACGTTAGTTCCCGCGCTCGTTTTCGTGCTGGCCATGATGGTCGCCTTTTTGCCCGATAGTCTTCGTTTNNCGCGGCAGGCGAGCGGGAGTTGCAGGATTCGATAGTGCGTGCCGGGCCGGTTGAGGTTGTTGAATCGGCGATACAATGGTAGAAAGGATCTCAGAGCCGTGCACAATTTCAGACAATGGCGGGTCGTTGGCGTCGCATTCGCATCAGCCGCATTCCTGTTGCTGTTCAGCCCGGCCGCGTTACATGCCCAAGGCTGCGCGATGTGCT
>PMAA01000254.1:4713-16848 GCA_003152355.1 Acidobacteriota bacterium
CCCCGTCGAAGAAAACCACGAAGTCGACATTCCGCTCTACGATTGAATAGCCGCAGTTTCCGGCCAACAGTGTCCTGCTGCCCGCCGCGACGCCCGCCGCATTTTCGCGAGCACTAGCATCAAACTCGAGCAGTAACATCAAATCGCCCGCTGTAATCCCGAGTCCCCGCCTCGGGGGNNCCATCCCCCCGCCGCCGAGCTTTTCGAGAATTCGATAGTGGGAGGTTTCCAACCCGTGCTTGGTCCAAGCTCAGCCATCGCACGACATCTCAGCGTAATAGCCCACGGCGGGCAACACGCAATCAATGCGCATTCGACTCGCGCGGGGCGTTCAGGCTTGCGAGTCTGACTTATTTTGGCGCCGCGTTGAAGAGACCCAGAACAAGATCAAGCTTGCCGCCAAAATCGCAAAAAAGTATCTGAGCTTCAGAGTTATCGCAAACGCGATTATCGCCGCCGCAAATCCCCAGTACCACGATTCTGCCTTGAATCCTTCACTCCACTTGGCCTGTCCTCCGGCGGAAGCGATGCGCGGCCACGGCAAGGGCCACAGACGCGGCACCGCTTTGCGATATTCCGCAAACTGTTGCCCCTGGCTCGCCTGAAGTTCAGCTTCCTCGCGGAATATCAGCCGGTAGCAAAAAATCAGCATCGCCAGGACTGCCACTACGAATCCGAGCCGGCTCATCATCGCGCCCATTGCGATGATCATCAGCACATTAGCGAAATAAAGTGGATTGCGTACGTAACGGTAAGGCCCATCGGCGACCAGCGACGCAGACTTCACTTCGGCCGCGTACACCACCGAAGCCTGAAGGTACGACGAGGCCCAAGTACGGAT
The DNA here is from genome assembly GCA_003152355.1 of Acidobacteriota bacterium. GTDB lineage: Bacteria > Acidobacteriota > Terriglobia > Acidiferrales > UBA7541 > Palsa-147. Next base: position 5,555 of record PMAA01000254.1, read on the forward strand.
GAACGCCGCCACCACCAGCAAAAAAGCAGCGAGCGCAAATAGGAGACGCGCGAAGAAATCCTCATTCAATTGCAGTTTCGGTCCAAGCCAATTGGCCAACGCGGCGGTTGAATTCTGCTGATCGAATGCGTACAGCGGAAACGTGAAGGCAAACATCAACCCGAAAACCATCGCCCTATTCGCAAATTCCCAATTCGTAGCTTTCACACACCGAAAAGTATCGCTGCCCGCGATGAATGTAAAGCCACGTTCTCGCGAATCTTCGTGTCTTCAGCCTGGGGTCAGAATATGCGGGCCGCGTTCATGCCGCCGCCCGGTCGCAAGCGTACTTACGCCGCCCCAGAGCCCGGAGGCCTCCGCCTCCGGGATTTGCGCCGCTCGTTCAGTTACGGGCATCGCCGCGTCGCGCTCACCGAATATCGAAATCCCGCACAATCAACCTCGTATCCACCGTGACATGCGGCGAAATCGCATGGAAGCCCCACACGTGCACCCAAGCGTTCCCCGTGCGCAGCGTCAAATACGACTTCATCACGCCCGGCGGAAAGAAAATCAGGAATACGACGATCACCGACAACGCGGAATGCTCAAGAGAGTCGTACCGCGTCCACGCTTCGAACACGTGAATCGCCGGATAACTCGCCGCGCCCAGCAGGAACGCCGTCACCGGCGCCGTCAGCTTTGCGTACCTCGGCATCAAAATCGAGTAAATGAAAATCATCACTGGCAGGTCGGTTCCGAAGAGATGGAGAACAAATGACATCAGCCCGCCCACGAATTGCTGGTGACGGGTGAGCCTCATAAAATTCCCGTCCAGCGCGAAATCCATAAAGCACCCAATCGCCAGCACCACGGCGATCACGATCACATCGCTCTTCAAATTCGACGACTTCAAATTCAGTTGCTGATTCGAGTAGCCGCGCATCCGAAATACAATATACGGAACCAGCCCAAGCAAAATCCCGTTGAATGTAGCCCACGTGTACACTTCTGCCGGCGATTGCACGCGCGTCGCGCCCACCAGCGANNCGACCAGTCCCGCCTCCAGCACCAAAAATATCAGCGCGATCGAACTCGAAATCACCATTGGCACGGGCGCGCCGGGATGCGGCCCAATCGGCAACGGCATCGTTCCGTGGCAAAGCACCACAGCCGCCATGCTGATCGCCACCCACAGCACCAGCGCAATTTGAAAGCTCCGCTGCCGAACCAAATAACTGAGCTTCGAACCAAATGAGCTCATACCCTCCGCCTTCACTTGCGCGCGTTCCACCCTGCAATCGCGTTCTTTCCGAATTACCTGTTACAAACTGAGAGCACGGAAGCCCCGCCCCCAGGAACTCCACCGTGATTCGCGCAGCCACGAGTTATAACTCAGACGCAGCTAATCTTGTCACCGTACTTTAGGCTAAGATAATCGCTAATGCGAAACACTCGCGTCCTCCTCACCGCTCTCGGCGGCCCCGAAGTCCTGAAAGTAATCGAAGACGACGTCCGCGACCCAGGCGCGAACGAGGTCCGCGTTCAGATTCTCGCGTGCGGAGTTGCGTTCGCCGATGTTCTGATGCGTCGCGGGATGTATCCCGACGTTCCCCCGCTGCCGTATTCTCCCGGTTACGATATCGTCGGCATCGTTGAATCTTGCGGGACTAATGTTCAAGAATGGAACGCAGGCGATATCGTCACCGCCCTGTCGCATTCGGGTGGATATTCGCGCTACATCGTCCTCCCCGAATCCGAACTGGTCCAAGTTCCCGCCGGTCTCGATCCCGCCGAAGCCGTCAGCCTCGTTCTGAACTACACCACGGCATATCAATTGATCCATCGCATTGCCAAGCTGCACCAAGGCGAGAGCGTGCTGATTCACGGAGCCGCCGGCGGAGTGGGAACGGCCGCGTTGCAGCTCGGCTCGCTGGCCGGATTGAAAATGTTCGGCACCGCATCCAAGCCCAAACACGATCTCGTTGCTGCGCTCGGCGGCATACCCATCGACTATCGAACCGAAGATTTCGTCGAGCGCGCCGCCGGCGTGAATGCCGTATTCGATGCAGTCGGCGGCCGCAACTGGCTGCGATCCTATCGCGCACTCGGCAAGGGCGGATGGTTCGTCGGTTACGGAATGTCAGCCGCCATCGAAGGCGGGCACCGGCACAGGATGCTCGCCGCCGCGAGCTTCGCATGGCTGGGCCTGGTGGGTCTCCTTCCCGGAAAATCAGCGCGATGGTACAGCATTACAACGGAGAAGAAGAAGCATCCCGAATGGCTCCGCGACGATCTCTCGCGATTACTCGCCATGCTTCACGCGAAATCCATCAGTCCCGTAGTCGCGGAGCGGCTGCCGTTACGCGACGCCGCCCGCGCTCATGAATTACTCGAAAACTCTTCCGTGAGCGGAAAGATCGTGCTGATGTGCCAGGAATAGTACCGTCGGCCTGTCGCCGGCTATTCGCCCTTATTAGGCGGAACGTGAAACGGGGAGCACAGCCAAGAATTGCTGAAGCAATCAATAACGACAAGCGTTCGTAGAAGGTGATGGATGGCATCCGAGACTCCGGAATCTAAGACCAATCGCAATCTGCCGAAGCGAGTCGGCATGTTGCAGCGCGTAAAATACGTCGCGATTAACGCCTTCTTGATCTTTCACCTTATTGCCACCCCTTGCTGGTGTATACCGAACACCAGCCCGCTAATCCCAATTTGCAAGAACCTGGTCCGCCCATATTTTGTTTGGTCCGGCCTGTTTCAATCCTGGGATATGTTCGCGCCAAACCCCAAGTCAGCGAACTCGTATATGGAAGCCATCATTCTCTACAAAGACCGTTCTTCTCAACTCTGGTCTTTTCCGAGAATGGAGAACCTCAGCCTGACCCAACGCTACATCAAGGAACGCTATCGCAAGTACGAAGACAATCTCCAAAACAACGATAACTCCGAATTGTGGCCGGACGCTGCGCGCCGCGTTGCACGCCTGAACAGCGACGCTGCGAATCCCGCGCAATCAGTCTTACTGGTCGTTCGTTGGTCGGACATAATTCCGCGCACCGACGGCTCTTATGATCGCGGCCCTTGGGATGTAAATGTGTTCTACAGCTATCCCGTGAAGCCCGAGGATCTGAAGTGAGGCTCAGGTCGTTGTATGAAGCTTGGAATGAATTTTTCTTTACGCCGCAATCGCCAATTCCCATTGCGTTGTTTAGGATCATTTATGGCGCGCTGGTCATCGCCGATGTTCTATTGCTTCGGCCGGACTGGCTGGCTTGGTATGGCCCCCATGCGTGGGTTTCGCTCTCCACGATGCAAAAGCTTGAGCCAGGCATGCGCCTGAATGTCTTCGCTGTCATTCCGCAAACGGACGCTTGGGCCGACTCAGTGTTCTGGGTAATTCTGGCGTCGGCCATATTACTGACAATCGGCTTCCTAACTCGCCTCAACACCATAATCGTATTTCTCGGCCTCGCCTCGATACAGCAGAGAAATCTTTACATGACACACGGTGGAGACACTTTCTTGCGAGTGGCAGGCTTCTTCCTCATGTTCGCACCCGCCGGCGCTGCTCTTTCCATGGATCGTCTCCTTCGCATTTTGCGGGGAAGGGAAGGCGCCGAGATAGAACCGCGCAGCCCCTGGGCGCAACGCATGATTCAGTTTGAATTGTCACTTCTATATTTCGTTTCTTTCTGCTGGAAAATTCAGGGCGCCACATGGATAAACGGAACCGCGCTGTACTACGTGTACCATCTCGATCAGCTTCGGCGTTTTCCCGTGCCCTCGTGGTTTCTCCGCCCGACGGTACTTAAGCTGGCGACCTGGTGGACTCTGGTATTGGAATTTTCTTTAGGTGTTCTAATTTGGATTAAGGATCTCCGGTACATCCTCTTGGCGCTTGGGTTACTTCTACATCTCTCTCTCGAATATTCCCTAAACACTCCGATGTTCCAATGGGATGTCCTCTCGGCGTACGTTCTATTCATCTACCCGGCCGATATGCAGCGCGCCTGGAATCGCATAAGCTCTCGCGTAGCCGCACATCTCGGCGCACCGGTGACGCTAATTTACGACGCCACGTCCGAGCGGCTGCGACGAATTACAAACGTGCTGCGCGCACTCGACATCTTTCACCGCCTATCCCTCACCGATCTACGCGCCGCCCGAACTCAATACAACATTCCTCCATCAACTAATCGCGGGCGCCTACTGCTGGTAACGCCGTCGGGCCCGCGCCAGGGACGTGACGTAATCCAAGCCCTGGCCCGCGTCATCCCCCTCCTATGGCCCTTCGCGCTCCTCTCATTTCTCCGCCCGAGTCCGTCCAGCGCTCCCCGCTCCCTGTAGCTCACGTCTGCCCTGACCTTCGAACGGGTCCCCATCCCGTCCCAGGCGGGATGAGACGTGAGGCTCTTGAACCCGATCGCACTCGCAACACAAAATGCAGGTAGGAATTCGAGCTGTACAAATAAGACCGCCACCATGATACGCGCGAGCCAATTCCACCAACTCAGAACCGAGAGGCCCTCGCCTCCTGGGCCGTCCGCCCATCAACCTCCGTTCGCCTTTAGTGCGTGAACGCCACAGTCAATCCCGTCGTCAAAATCAAATCATTCGACTTCGTGCCCGGAATCGGATTGCTCAGGTAGCGATCGCTCGCCGTCGTCTGCCAGCCAAGCCACTTGCTGATTTTCGTCGTAACGGCCATATCGAACGCCAACCGGTACTGCCCTTCGAGCGAATCCGATAGTTCCGGGTAAACCAGCATTTGTTCCGTGAGCATCGTGGACTTGCCAAATTTGTGCATGAAATCTTCGCCGAGCGTCAGGCCCGCGATGTTGCGGTCCATGCCCGTCGAATACGCTTCACGCGTGTAGTTCGCGCCCGCCAACAAATCGAGCGAAGTTGTGTCGCTCTTAATCGCCTTGAAGCCTAAGCCAAGGGTATAAATCGAGCGGAGATCGAGATCCTGAGGCGAGTTGTACTCGAAATCGCCGCTGCCAAATACGAAAGCCCGCGAAGCGATGTTGCGATCGTAGCGCGCGCCGCCGCGAACATCGTCGGCCGTGACGCTCGACACGCCTGCGACGCTGCTCTGCGCGTAGATCGAGCTCGCATAAGCCGATAATTTGTCGCGCAGAGTTGTCCGCACGGACGTGAATCCGATCGAAAGATTCGTAGTGTCGCTATTGCCGCGCGCCAGCGCAAATCCCACATTCGCGCCGACATTCCAATCATCGAGCAATCCAGGATGCAGCGAATGCTCGTATGCGGACTGTTCGCTTTCCGAGCGCACAAGACTCACATTCGAAATCGGCACGTGCACGCTGCCCGCATTCGCCGTCGCCACGACGAGATCCGGTCCTTGCGTAGTGACTGTGCCGCTCACGACCTGCTTCTCCGGCGTCACAATATACAGCGGCTTATCCGTCGCCAGCTCTTGCACTTTCGTCCAATCGATATTGATGTCACCGGCGAAATCGGTCTTCAGCGTCAGCACTTTGCCATCCGATTTCACGATGGTTCCGGTCAAATGATCCCCATTCTTGAGAATCACGGTGTCCGCGCTCGCCACGAACGCGACACAGAGGAGGGCCGCGATGGCGCAAAGCATTTTCTTCATTCTCATTCCTTTGTGTAGAGCTGGTTGGAAATTAGACGAACAGTCTAGCCACGCCCTGCACGATTCAAAAGCGTGAACTGCCAGGAAATTAGGATGCGGGTATCACGTTCGGAGCTTACCGCGTTTCGAGCCTATCGCGTCCCCCAATGGAAGCGTGGCAGGAGAAAACCCGTCCGCCGAGCATGCTCTTCGAAAGCCCCACCAAATGCGCCGGCCAACACCCGCTCTTCTTTCTTCGCTTTGATCGCGTACATAGTAAAAAGCAGCGCAAACGCAACGATTCCGCGCCACTCTCCGGTTGTTATCGCGGTGCCCGCAACGCCAAGCAACACCCCCGAATAAATCGGATGCCGCATGTAAGCATAAGGTCCCGTGCGAATCAGTTCGTGATCTTCCTTAATCACAACTTTGTCGCTCCAATTGCGCCCTAAGCAAATTCGAGCCCACACCGTCACGGAAACGCCCACCACCGTTATGATCACGCCTATCGTCCGCACCGCAAAAGTGTCCGGAACAAACCGCCATGCCAATGGCCCGATCCTCAGCCAATCGGAAAGAAGTAGAAAAAATGTTGCGCCCAGAATGAGAAAGCGGACCGCGCGGAACGAGTGCGCCTCATGCGTTTTCGTCGCGCCCGATTGCCGCGCGCTAATCACCCAATACAATCCCAGCGCGCTCCAAATGCAATCAAGTATGCGAGCTGCTGATGGGACCATCACGGCTTCCTTTCTGCTATCCGCGCGTCATAAGTGCCAGAGAAGCGAGCAAAAAAAGAAGGACCGGCCCTCATCAGCCGGTCCGGCAAAATTTAGAACTACATGTTTCAGAAGTTAGAAATTGAAAACAACGCCGCCGTGAATCACCGGGCTGACCTGGCTCACTTCGAAAAAGTGCGTTCCGAGCGCGTCAACTCCAGCACGCAGCGAAAGCCAAGTAACTAATCTGTAGTCAATGCCGCCGCCTGCTTCCCATCCGAATGACTGCTGCGAACCATAAAGCGTTTGCGGATGAAAGTGAGTGTTGCCGATCAATCCGTGTACCCACGGCTGAAGTCTGTTCGTTTGATTGAATCGTGCGTGAAGTCCACCGCCTGCAAATGCAAGTTTCGCGGAAGAGTCACCACCGCCCCAACCGCCAAGCAATTGCCCTTCGATGCCGATGTCCCGATTCAAAAACCAAGTGAGGGATCCGACGAACCCGTTTAGATTGTAATTGAGATTCGGCGCTACCTCGGCATGAGTCCAGGCGTATTCGATACTCGCTTCGAAGCGCGTCGGCCCTTCGAAAATGGTACTGATAATTGTGCCGTCGCCGTTGCCGCTAGGCAGTGGCGGTGCGAGGCTGGGCGACGCGCTGGCAATTGCCGACGTCGCTGGATGAATTTGGGCGTTGGCGCCCACAGCTCCAATCAAGCTGATCACGAATATGAGAAGAAATCGTCGCACTGGATTCGCCCTCCCAAGGCAGATTTGCCTGCCAATCTGCGTGCCCCTATTTGAACCGAATTGAGGCTCCAATGTCCACCTACAAACAACACAGATGCCAAAAATCGCGGAACAGCTTCAATCCGGCCTTAATTAAGTTGAAGAATCAGTAGTTTGCGAGCGCATAACCTCCTGTCAACGGTTGCCGCGGTGGGAGTATTTCGAGCAGAGGCGGCGCGCCGGTCTACGCCGAGCGCCCACGCCGATCAGGTGATTGAGGGAGGGTGCATTTTCGGATACGCACGCTTGCGCGACACCTTGCAACAGCGTTATCGTGTTTGAGGTATGGCGACTCCTGTAAAGAAGTCGAAGGCCCGCGGTTACGTTCGCCGCAGCCGTAGATTTCCCCTTCATATTCCCGTGGTCGTGTATGGGCGCACGCCAGACGATCAGCCATTTCGAGATCACACCACTACGCTGAATGTGGACGCCCACGGAGCGCGCATCTCCGTCACGGCCGATCTCGAGAAGGGGCAGAGAATTCTCGTGGTCAATAGCTTCACGCAGGAAGAGCGGGAGTGCCGCGTGGTTCACGTCTGGTCGAAGCAGGGCGGCCGCTCGAAAATCGGAATTGAATTCTTGAAGCCTTCAGGAAATTTCTGGCACGTTTACGCCGCGAAAGTCGAATCCAAACTTCAGCCCGCGAACGCATAAGCGAAGTCTTTTTTCCTCGCGTCAATTCCTGGCAATTCCAAATCCTACCAATTCCTGATCCCAGCAATTCCTAGCAAGTTCTCCAGTAATTCTTTTCCAGCGATTCGTTTTCCAGCGATTCTCGAGATCGTCTCAGTGCTTTGAATTCGTGTACGCGCAAACGAATTCGCCGATTTGATTGATGGCTTGCTGCGCTTCAAGCAAGTACGACGCGAAGACGTGCCACACGTGAGGCATATCTTCGAAGACGTTCAGCGTCACGTCAACGCCTGCGTTTTTTGCGCGCTGTTCCAATCTGTAAGCGTCATCGAGCAGCGTTTCTTCCGTTCCTACTTGAATGAGCAGGGGCGAAAGCCCCTTCAAGTCGGCGTAGAGCGGGGAAGCGAGAGGGTTGCGCGGATTTCCACCCGCGAGATACAAGGCAGCTTCTTCCAGCAGCGATTCGCGCGTGCAGAGCGGATCAACCGCAGCTTTTGTTTCCATCGTCCCGCCGGTGCATTCGAGATCAACCCACGGTGAAATGCAAACTGCGCACGCGGGCAGCAGTACGCCCGTGTCGCGAAGAGAGAGGAGCGCCGCGAGCGTCAGTCCGCCGCCGGCGGAATCGCCGACGATCGCGATGTTGGACCGCTTGATTCCTTGCGCGAGGATGAAATTGTATGCCGCGACGGCGTCCTCAACCGCTGCGGGGAAGGGATGCTCGGGGGCGAGGCGGTAGTCGAGAACGAGAGTGCGCGCGGCGGCGGCGCGAGCGATGCGCGAAGTCATTTCGCGATAGGCCAAAGCCGAGCCGAGAACGTACGCGCCGCCGTGAAGGTAGAGTACGGCGCGATCCGCATTCGCGCCGGGAGTGGCGAGCCAATCAGCGGAAGCTTTGGCGATGGAGACGTGCTCGACGCTCACGTCCGCGGGAACAGGGAATTGGGCGTAGAACTCTTCGACGATCTCGCGAGCTTGCGGGATTGTTTCATGAGGCCGCGAGACGAGCGCTCGCCATTGCGCGATGGCGCGCGCGGCTTCCTCACGAGGCACTAGATTTCCTCCGGCACTGATTTTTCAGCTTGAACGATTAGGAGTGAATGCAGCTTGTTTTCGTGCGGTGGGAGTTCGCTCTTTCGCAGCGCGGGGCGCAGGCGGTAGAAGAGAAAAATCAGAACGACGACGATGATGATAATGATTCGGATGATTTGAAATTTATTATTTGGATTCACTGGGCCCTGTCCGGATTATTTTGTGGCGAGCAGAATTTTGGCGTGCGCGAGTTCGGGGCGATTCGAGTATGCGCCGCCGTCGCAATTCTTCAGAAGCTGCGAGTAATAACCGGCAGCCTGTTGTGGTTTTCCGGCAAGTTCGGCGGCGCGAGCGGCGCCGTAGAGGCCGTCGAAGCGATTCGGAGATTCTTTTAGATTTTTCTCGTACTCGACGAGGGCATCCGTGGCGCGATTTATTTCGAGAAGCATATCGGCAAGCATTTCGCGCGCGGGCATCAATGCGGTTTCGGGCGCGTCCGCATCTTCCTGATCGGCGGCGGCGCGCATTTCGCGAACCGCGTCGTCTTTGTTGCCCGCAGAGTAGTCGTTCCAGGCTGTCGCTTCCTGCCGCTCGACCGAAACTTCGCCGGGTTTCGGCGAGCGGTAGACACCGTTTCCGTCATCGACGGATTTGTAATTCTCAAATGCTTTGCTCGCGGCAGCGGCATCGCCGAGGCGCGCTGCGCCAATCGTTTGCGCCCAGTAAGTGTCAATTCGTTCGCGCGGCTTCAGAATGGGAGGAACAGGAAGCGCGGCGGCGTGCGCCCAGTCGTGAAGCTCGAGATAGTAGCGCGCCGTGAAGAACGCTTTGACCTCGGCGAGATCTTCAGGTCCCGCGTCGGGGACCGTGTCCAAATCTTCGATTACCTTCCATGCGTCTTTTTCTCTGCCGATTTGCAGATAGGCATACTGCAAGTAATCCATGGGATGAAATTCGTAGTGGGCTTCTGCCTGGTGCGCTAGGATTTCGCGATTGGCGGCGGCAGCGGCGGCCGAATTTGACGCGATGGATTCCTGCCAGAGACCGAGGCGCGAAAAAATGTGCGACGGCATGTGAATCGCGTGCGAGGAGCCGGGCGCGATTTGCGCGTAGCGGCGGGCGGCGTCGAGCGCGAGGGGAGCGAGCTCGGGGCGATCGGCGGAATGAATCAAATAATGCGCGGCGCCGGGATGATCGGGATTCGCGGCGTAAAGTTTATTCAGAACGGCGATGGCCTTGCGGCGATTCGCGTAGTCCTTGTCGCCGGGCGGATCCCGGGTGAGAAGCGAGAGCGCGTAGAACGCGGCGACTTCGGTGTCGTCCGGATATTTCTCGTACATTTTTTCCATCGCGTCGGAGTAGCGATGCGTGCGCGTGTCGTGATCGAGTTTTTTATTGGTGTTGTAGAAGATCAGCGCCGCATTGATGAAATCAGTTTCGCGCTCGGTGCGCGGCTTGATCTTCATCGCCTGCGCGAGATCCTTGTGACCCTCTTTCACGATATTCGGTTTCGGCTGATCCCAGAGCTGGTGATAGAGCGCCATCGCTTCGCCCCAGTGGGCCATGGCGCAATGCTTATCGGAAGCGGCGACGGCCTGGAAGGCGTTTTCGGCGGCGGTGTATTGGAAGGAATGCAGGAGGGCGACAGCGTGTTCGAAAGATTTTTGCGCGTCGGGCGAGCACGAAGTGGGGAAGACGACGGTGCCGAGCTTTTCGTCGCCGCCGTGGTGGTGATGCTCTTCGGTTTCCTGCGCGGAAAGCTGGGAAGGCGAGAGTTGGAAGATGAAGAGTCCGAGACAACAGAGAATCAGGATTGCGCGAATTCGCATCAGGCACCTCGCCGGTAGGCGAGTTTATGCGGGTGAGAGGTTTCGGTCAACGGGGAGGGGGAGAGGGGATAGTTGGGAGCGCGTCGAGATAGTGGCACTGTCGGGAGAAACGCATGCCGGACGAAGCCCGGTCCGGCGCTACAGGAGCCGCACCTAGACGCGTTTTGAGACGCCCCTTTTTTGTAGCGATTAGAAATGAGTCGCGATGATTGTTTTCTAGGAGTTGCGGCGGTTTTTAATCGTTTTGATGTAACGATTCGAAATGCGGCCGGGATGGAAAAGGGACGAGGGAAAATGGAAAAGTGGGGAGCGAGTCGAGACAGTGAAAGGCGGGTGAAAGCGTTTTGAGGGGGGTCTGTTTTGATACGATTAGGAATGAGTCGCGACGGTTGTTTTCTAGGAGTTGCGGCGATTTTTAATCGTTTTGGACTGTCGATTAGAAANNATATTATATCGCATTGCGGAGGCGATTTCAAATCTCGGTAAGAGTGGGCGTCGCGCAAGGGCTGTGAATTGATGGGATTGCGGCGTCCACAGAGTTTTTTCGAAGATACTTTCCGATACATGGACACCTGCGTTCTTGGCCATACGCGCTTGGCGTTTGCTTTGACGCCCCGTGATAAGGCGGTATCGGTGGCCTTTGAGCATAAGTACTTCACAGTAGAGCATCGTGGAATTCGAAGTCTGGGGGCCTCCGGGCTCTGAAGG
>PMAA01000254.1:16866-24361 GCA_003152355.1 Acidobacteriota bacterium
CCGGCTGAAAGCCGGCCGCTACGAGTGCTGGGGGGCATTCTTGACGATGATTTCTGGGGCGGCTCATTTGTGCCAGGGGTGGAGGCGGGGGAGCCAGCGGGGGACGTTTTTGCGGTATTGGTCGTAGTCGGGGCCGAATTTTTTGCGGAGGGTGGGCTCTTCGTAGAGCATTACGAATAGAGCTACGGCTAGGACTATGGCGCAGGCTACGGCGATCGCGGTTAGGTTTGCGCGGCCGAAGATTATCCAGAGGCCCAGCCAGCCGATGTAGAAGCCTACGTACATTGGGTTGCGGACGTAGCGGTAGAAGCCGACTACGACCAACTTTTGCGGGGGAGCGAGCGGGACGGGCGTTCCGCGTCCTGTCCAGCCGAAATCCCAGATGCAGCGCAATGAGACCGCGAAACCGAGGACTGACGGGATGGCGGCAAGCCAACGCCAGTGGGCTGCGCCTGATGTGTCAACCTGGAAGCCGAGCCAGGGCGGGAGCAGCCAGAACCACAATGCGAGGAATGCGGCGCCTGCAGTTAGCGAGGCGATTGTTGTCAGCCAGGGTATGCCGCGATCTGGATTTTCGCCAATTCCGGCTTGTTTGCTCGCCATAGGCAGCTTCCCGAATGCCGAAGTATTAACCGATAATCAAAGGGATGTAAAGACGCGCTCGCGCGGGAGTGAGTGAGGCGCGCGAGATGTGTAGAGAGCTCGACGCAAACTGATTTTGCGAGCAGCTCGGAAACGGAAAAAGAAATTTGGGCTCGACTACGGAAAAGCCCCACCCTTGCTGCGCAAGAATGGGGTGCCCGCAAAGGCTCTCGGCGCGCGCATTACTTTCCTAGATAGGTGGTTTTCTGATTCAATGCGCACTGTAGCGTTGGTTTGCGCATGCTTTCCTGATTATCGATTTCCGAAATCCATTTATCCGGATCGGCCTGCGTAGAGCGGAAGATGGAAAAGAGAAAAGGGAACCGAGAAATTGGCGATTTGAGATTTGAAATTTCAGGCGATTAGATCCGCGGAGAACGGAAACATCTACCTCATCAGAGCTGCGTGACAACCGCGTCGCGGCTTACAACCGCGCGGGGCGGTATTCCATCCAAGTTCGACGAGGCCCGCGACAGAGCATAACAATAGGCAGATGAGCCGACGCGGGCGTTTGCGATTTCTCGGGTTAAACGGGGCGTGTATAATCGCGTGTCGCTTGCGAGCGGTGTTGGCCTGCGAGGCCCACGCGCGGGCTTGATCCCAGCAGCATTAGCTGGCGGAGGACTATGGGCGTGGATTTTTTGGGGATGAATAAATGGCGCGCGAGGGTGAGAGCTCACTCCAATCTTCCGCGGCTAAAGCCGGAGGGATTGAAGCGCGGATCTTTTCGGAGCGCTGAAGCGCTCCTCCCCCGCATCAATGCGGGGGCTCCCACCGAGAGAGGAGCGTGCTCGTTCCGAGTTGCAGGGGGGGCTCACTCCTACCTTCCGCGGCTAAAGCGTGGGTGGGTGATTGCGATGGGCGGCGTTGTTGCCATGGCCGCTTTGAGCGCAGCAATCACTGCTGCAACCGTGAATCTCGATCGCGTTACATCGTTCTTTGAGCCGCGGGCGTTTCCCGCGGGGTACATCCCGGCCGGTGCGCGTGAACAGGCCATTGAACAGATGAAGGCGATGAGCGCGGCGCCGAGCGCTGTATTGAGCGCGACGGGGAGCGGACAACTTACTTGGAAATCCATTGGGGCGGCTTCGGCGGGAGTTTCGAATTTCGGCGCGTTGGCCGCGCCAGTGAGAGCCATCGTTATTGATCCTACGGATGCTTCGGGCAAGACGGTTTACGTTGGCGCGGCGAGCGGGGGAGTTTGGAAAACGACGGACGGGGTGAACTGGATTCCGCTTACGGATAATCAGGCGTCGCTGGCGATTCGCTCGTTGGCGCTCGATGCGACGACTTCGCCGGTGACGATTTATGCGGGAACTGGAGCGCGGACGGCTGCGGGGAATAGCTTTTATGGCGCGGGAGTGATGAAGTCGGCGGACGGCGGGCAGACGTGGAGCGCGTCGGGCAGCGCTGCGTTTTCGCGCGCGACGAATGGCGGCGTCTCGATTGAAGCGGTCAGCGTTAGTCCGAATTCCGGGACGCATCGCGATGTTTTGGCGGCGGTGAGTTCCTCGGCCGGCGCGTCTTCTGGCGCGGCGAGCGGAGGTGTGTGGCGGTCGGCTGACGGTGGAGCAACGTGGACGGCCGTTCTGACGGCGGGCGCGAGTGTCGCGGGATTTGACGTGGCGTTTGATCCGAACGATCGCACGGGACTGACGGCCTATGCAGCGCTTGGCCGCGGTTATGCCGGCGTAGCCTCTGGCCCGATTTGCTTGACACCGTGCGGCGGACTTTTTATTTCGAATGACGCGGGGGCGAGTTGGACGCGGCTTGCGGGATTCGATCAAGTTTCGAATCAAATTTTCAATCGCTTGCAGACCGGCCGCGTGTCGCTGGCATTGGGGCCGCAATCCGTGGGGAATACGATTGTATATGCGGCGGTGACGGACGCGACTTCGGGATCCGCGAATCTTCTTGGCATTTTCAAGAGCAATGACGGCGGGGCGGCGTGGATGAAGATTTCGGACCCGCCGAATCATTTGTGCGCGAGCGATTGCTTCGATGCGATGACGCTGAGCGCCAGCGACCCATCGGTGATTTTTGCGGGAGGCGCGGGGATTGCTCGTTCGATCGATGGCGGGAATTCGTGGCAGGACGTTACGATGGACCGGACGCACGCTGCGATTTATCCGGGGCAGCATAGCATCGCGATTAGTTCTAATGGGGCCATGCTTTACGCGGGGAACGATGGCGGCGTTTGGAACTCTGCTGATGTGGCGGATGCGGGTGTCGCGGCGGGATCGCACACGTGGAAGAATCTAAATGGTGGTTCGAACGCTGCGAGTTTGAATATTGCGCAGCTAAATGGCGCGCCGGCTGTTCCCGCGACATCGCGTCAAATCGCATTCGGTTTTCCGGCGAAATCTGAGGCCGTTGCGGCTGGATTGCCGAACCGAGTGCAGACATCGTCCGCGATTGACGCGCGCGATGCGCGAGTGGCGTATGCAACGTTCTCGGGATTTTCCGGAATTAATGGCGAGGCTGTTGGGCACGTCTTTATGACGACGAGCAGCGGCGCGGAGTGGAGCGATATTAGCGGCAATCTTCCGAATATTCCGGCGAACGCTGTGGTGGCGGATCCGAATATCGCAGACACACTTTATGTCGCGACGGATATCGGCGTGTTTGCGACGAGCGATCGGGGCGCGTCGTGGATCCCGCTTGGAGCGGGCCTCCCGATTGTGCCCGTGACCTCACTGGCGCTTCAGCCAGCGTCGCGACTGCTGACGGCCGAGACTTTTGGACGCGGCGCATGGGAGCTTCAACTTGGTGGCGGGGCGGCATTTCATCTGAGCAGCCTTTCGCCCGCAAGCGCGGGGGTTGGCGCTGCCAGTTTCACGCTGAATGTGAAAGGCAGCGGCTTCACGAATCAATCCGTGATTCGACTGGGTTCGACGACGCTGACGCCAACGACGCTACACGCAGACGGGTCGCTGGCGGCGATTGTTCCGGCAGGATTGCTGAAAACGGGCGGGACGATAAACGTCAGCGTGGTTGATAACGGATCGGTGACGAACAACGTGGTGCTCGCGGTCACGAATCCAGTTCCCGCGCTCACGTCGATCAGCCCGGGGAGTGTCACCGTCGGATTCGGCGAATTTGATTTGACGGTGACGGGCACAAATTTCGTGACCGGTTCGGTGGTCAATTTCGGAAACACGAGCTTGACGCCGATCGGCTCGCAATCCTCGACATCGCTGGTGGTGGAAGTGCCGACGAATGCGTTTGCAACGGCAGCCGTCATCGCCGTCTCGGTGACGAATCCCACGCCGGGCGGCGGCACGACCCTCCCGATATCCTTCGACATTCAGGATTACGCGTACGGACCGATCACGCCGACGATTGCGACGGTGACCGGAGGTTTTACGGCGCAGTATAAGATTCCCGTGATCGCGCTGAACGGATTCGACGTGCCGCTGACACTGACTTGCAGCGGGGTGCCGAGCAACTCGGTGTGCTCGTTCGCGCCCACTTCAATCACGCCGACGGCTTCGGGCGCGACCGAAACGATGCTGGTGACGACGGAATCGAACACGGCCGCGCCTCCGATGGGCGGGCGGGGAAAGCGAATTCCGCCGGATTTCCGGAAATTCTGGCCGGCGCTTGCCGGCGTGTTGGGGATACTGCTTTTGATGGCGTGGCTATCAGTGCGGGCGGGGAATCGCGCTTGGCGGCGGAGATTTGCATTGGCGACTTCGCTTGCGGGGATTGCGTTTGCTGGAATTTTGGCCGGTTGCACGAGCGGGGGCTCGGGCGGCACGCCGGTGGGGACATACCAAATCACGATTACCGCGGCGGAGGAAACGACGTCAGGCGTAATAACGGTGGCCATCGCGAGCCATCAGGTGATGGTGACGTTGATCGTGCAGCAGACGCCGCAATAGGCTGAATTGCCGAAGCCGCTGCTGCAACGGCGGCGGAATTCGGGAACGCTAAGATTCGTAGCTCGCGCATTAGCGGCAGACACGGAGGCGGGGGCCTCCGGGCTCTGAATTGAAATAGGACGAGCGCGGCATAAGGAATCGGGGCTTCTGGAAAAGGCTGCCGGGCTGAAGCCCGGCGCTACAAGTGCCGGACACGCGCTGGCTGCTTAAAAGTTCTGGAAAGGCCTCACGTCTAGGCGCGACTGGTTCGCGCCGGGGACGCGAGCTACAGCATTTGCCGCAGCACGTAGTGAAGAATTCCACCGTGTTGGTAATACGTCACTTCTACGGGTGTATCTATTCGCGCGATTGTTTTGAAGGCGATGTCCATGCCGTCGGCTCGGCGCGCGCGAACTTGAATTTGTTTTCGCGGCGCGAAATCTCTCGCCAAGCCCTCGATGTCAAAAACTTCTGTGCCTGTGAGGCAGAGCGATTTCGCGGAATCGCCGTGATTGAATTCGAGCGGCAGAACGCCCATTCCAATTAAATTGCTGCGGTGAATGCGCTCGTAGCTTTCCGCAATTACGGCTTTGATTCCGAGAAGCGCGGTGCCTTTTGCAGCCCAGTCGCGCGAAGAACCTGAGCCGTATTCTTTGCCGACGAGAACGACGAGTGGCACGCCTTCCGATTTGTAGCGCATGGCGGCATCGTAGATCGTCATTTGCTCGTCGCTGGGCTGGTGGCGCGTCCAACCGCCTTCGGTTCCGGGCGCGAGCTGGTTGCGCAAGCGAATGTTGGCGAAAGTTCCGCGAGTCATGACTTCGTCGTTGCCGCGGCGAGCGCCGTAGGAATTGAAATTTACCGGCTGGACGCCGCGTGCGATCAAGTATTTCCCTGCAGGGCTATCGGCCGGGATCGAGCCGGCGGGAGAAATGTGATCGGTGGTCACGCTGTCGCCGAGTTCGGCGAGGGCGCGCGCGCCGCGGATGTCGGTGAGTGTGGATGGAATCAACGACATCGAATCGAAATACGGGGGCAACTTGATGTATGTGGATTTGGGGTCCCAGGCGTAGAGATCGCCTTCGGGAATGTGCAGATTGCGCCATTGCGCGTCGCCGGTGAAGACGTCGCCATACTCTTTGCGGAACATGTCGCTGGTAACGGAGGCGCGCAATGTGGTTTCGACTTCGAGCGGCGTCGGCCAAATATCACGGAGGAACACGGGATTTCCGGATTTGTCGTTGCCGAGGGATTCATGGGCCATATCGAAATCCATGCGGCCCGCAAGGGCGTAAGCGACCACGAGCGGCGGAGACGCGAGATAATTTGCGCGCACGAGGGAATTCACGCGACCTTCGAAATTGCGATTGCCGCTGAGGACCGACACGGCGACCAGATTATTTTCTTTTATGGCTTTGCCGATGGGCTCGGAGAGCGGACCGCTATTGCCGATGCACGTGGTGCAGCCGTAGCCGACGAGATGGAAGCGCAAGGACTCCAGAAACGGCATTAATCCGGACATAACAAGGTAGTCCGTGACTACCTTCGATCCGGGCGCGAGACTCGTCTTCACCCAGGGTTTTGCGGTCAGGCCGCGCTCGACGGCTTTTTTCGCGAGAATTCCCGCGCCGAGCATCAAGGATGGATTCGATGTGTTCGTGCAGCTCGTGATTGCGGCAATGACCACCGAGCCATCCGTCAGATCGAAGCGATCGCCATTATTTTGAACGGTGACGTGCTTCGCGGGTGCGGCGAGCGATTTCTCGAAGGACTGTTTCGCGTCGCGCAGAGTGACGCTGTCCTGCGGGCGCTTGGGGCCGGCCATCGTTGGGACGACATCCGCGAGGTCGAGTTCGAGGCGATCCGAAAATTCGGGATCGGGCGTTGCGTCGGTGCGGAATAGGCCCTGCTCTTTTGTGTAAGTTTCGACGAGATGGACGAGAGCAGGCTCGCGCGCGGTGAAACGCAGGTACGAGAGTGTTTCCTCGTCAACGGGAAAAAAGCCCATTGTCGCGCCGTATTCAGGGGCCATGTTGGCGAGCGTGGCACGATCGGGAAGCGTGAGGCTCGAGAGTCCGGTGCCGTAAAATTCGACGAACTTGCCGACGACGCCTTTTTTGCGAAGCGTGGCGGTTATCGTGAGGACGAGATCGGTGGCCGTGGCGCCTTCGGGCAGGCGGCCGTGCAGCTTGAAGCCGACGACTGGGGGAATCATCATCGAGAATGGCTGGCCGAGCATCGCGGCTTCGGCTTCGATGCCGCCCACGCCCCAGCCGAAAACGCCGAGGCCATTGACCATTGTGGTGTGCGAATCGGTGCCAACTAGGGAGTCTGGGTAGGCGAACCAGGCGCCATTTTCCTGCTTGGTGAAAACGACCTTGGCGAGGTATTCGAGATTTACTTGGTGGCAAATACCGGTGTCCGGTGGAACGACCTTGAAATTCCGGAACCCTTTCTGGCCCCAGCGCAGAAACGCGTAACGTTCGATATTGCGCTGCATTTCGAGTTCGGCATTGAACGCGAAAGCCCCCGTGGTGCCAAACTTATCCACCTGCACGGAGTGGTCAATCACCAGCTCAGCCGGTAGCAACGGATTAATTTTCTTCGGATCGCCGCCGAGCGTCCGCATGGCCTCGCGCATGGCCGCTAGATCGACCACGGCAGGCACGCCGGTAAAATCCTGCAGCAGAACTCGCGCGGGCATAAACGAAATTTCTTTTTCCGTGGCGCCTTCCGCGCTCGANNCAAATTTTCCAGCAGGACTTTCAGAGAGAATGGCAGACGCGCGACATTTCCCACGCCGGCGCGTTCAAGCGCGCTCAAACGATAAATTTCAGACGATTCATCGCCGGAGCGCAATGCCGAGCGCGTGGAAAAAGAATTTTTCGATGTGCGGCTCATGCGCGAATAAGTTCTCCTGTTATGGATTCGGTTCCCATTTTAGCGTATTCCCACTATGTGAGCGGCCGATTCGCAGAAATATTGAGCCT